>NZ_JBIWBA010000001.1:0-492980 GCF_044760715.1 Lysinibacillus sp. NPDC098008 | reverse complement strand
CTATTTAACAATTGGTCGATTATTAAAGGCAGCTCCATGGAAATCCGCTCACTTATGGGTTCGAAAAATTGCCGGGAAAGCGATTCCATAAAGGGTTCATCTTTTCTGTCGCACACGTCACAGGTTATAGTAAAAAAATGGATGACTACTACCTCTGCTTAAGTGTCTTCGTTTTTCTTCATAAAAGGAACGAAAAGAAAACAGAAAATTCAGTTAAAATTTATGCGACGCTAGTGATATAAGGGTTATTATACAGAAGTAAAATACAAAGATATTCAATTAGAAGAAAGACCGAAGAAGTTCCCTATTTTAGAGAATCGAAATAGTGCAGTATCTGCAGAAAACTTCAATAAAACTCCAGGTACTCCGATCGCATACTGGGTAAGTAATAGACTTCTAAATGTATTTAATACATCAAAACAATTAGAGTCTATCGTAGAACCTAAAAAAGGATTAACAACTGCTAATGATCAAGTTTATTTAAGAAGGTGGAGTGAAGTTTCAAAAGAAAAATTAGAAATTAATACTTCTGACTATGATGAAGAAAGAAAAAGTAATAAAAAATGGTTCCCTCTTAATAAGGGAGGAGAATATCGTAAATGGTATGGTAATAATGAATATGTGGTGAATTGGGAAAATAATGGTCAAGATTTAAAGAATTACAAAAATTCAGTGCTTAGAAATACAAGTTATTATTTTAAAGAATGTATTACTTGGAACGATGTAACCTCTTCTAAGGTTTCATTTAGATATAAACCAAGTGGTCATATATTTAATGATGCTGGACCGAGTATATTTGGGGATATAGACAATCTTTTATATATTATCGGATTTGGAAATAGTATAGTTTCGGAAGAAATATGCAAGTTAATAGCACCAACTATCCATTATGGAGTTGGGCAAATTGCTAAATTACCAATCATAATAAATGAAACAGTAAAAAATGAAGTGATAAAAATATCTCATGATAATATAAAACTTTCAAAAGAAGACTGGGACAGTTTTGAAACGAGTTGGGACTTTAAAAAACACCCATTTATTTATTTTGGGACAGAAAATATAAAAACTGCATTTGAAGAGTGGGAGGCAATTACTCAAGAAAGATTTACCCACCTTAAAAATAACGAGAGGAAATTGAACAATATATTTATTGAAGTATATGATTTGCATGACGATTTCAGTCCAGAGATTAATGATAGTGATGTAACAGTTCAAAAAGCTAATTTAGAAAAGGATTTTAAACATTTTATTTCTTACGCTATTGGATGTTCATTTGGTCGCTATTCACTCGACGAAGAAGGTCTTATCTATGCTGGCGGAGAATTAGATTCATCACGTTATAAAACTTTCCCAGCAGACGAAGATAACATTCTACCAATTCTACCAGGCGCATATTTCGAAGATGATATTGTGGCGAAGTTTGTAGATTTCGTCCGCGTAACATTTAGTGATGAAACACTTGAAGAAAATCTTGATTTCATTGCAGATGCGATTGGTCGCAAGAAAACGGAAACAGCAAGAGAAGCGATTCGTCGTTATTTCTTAAATGATTTCTTTAAAGATCATGTGCAGACGTATAAGAAACGTCCGATTTATTGGTTATTTACTTCTGGTAAAGAAAAAGCGTTCAACTGTTTAATTTATATGCATCGTTATGATGAAACGACACTTTCTCGTATTCGTACAGATTATTTACATGAAGTGCAAATTCGCATGGATGCGGAGAAGAAGGATTTACTGTCAATTATTGATGGTGATTATACAACGAAAGAAATTAGCGATGCGAAAAAGGCTCTGAAGTCACTCGATAAGAAGATTGATGAATTAAAAGCGTATGATGAATTACTTCATCACATGGCGGATAAGAAAATCACAATCGATTTAGATGACGGTGTGAAGCATAATTATGAATTATTTAAAGGATTAGTTGCAAAAATATAATTAAGAATGGAGATGGAATTTTTATTTGACTCTCATTTTTCTTAAATTTACTTATAAAAGGGAATAAATGATTGGAAGTGAATATTAGTGAATAAAAGCGCACTGAAAAAGTTCGCAACAGAAGCACGTAAGGAACTTTTAGAACGTGTTGAGCTTAAAGCAAGTAAAATAGGGATAACTGAAAAATCCATTCAAAATGCAACAGTCGAAAGTTCGGATGCCGTCTTCATTGACGGCGAACGTCTTTCAGATATTGAAAGACGCCAACGCAACAAATTAATTAAACGCATTGAAGAAATTGGTTTCAAACGTGTTATGGAAGAAACAGCTTATACATGGTTTAATCGTTTCATTGCATTACGTTTTATGGAAGTTAATGATTACTTACCAACAAAAGTGCGTGTATTATCGTCGGCAAATCCTGATAGTGTTGAGCCAGACATGATGAAAGAAGCGTTATCTCTTGATATAGAACTGGATAAGGAATATATATATAAATTAAAAACGGCAAAAGAGGATACAACGAATGAACTGTTTAAATATCTTATAAAAGCTCATTGTAATGATTTAAACCGCTATATGCCGTTTATGTTTGAAACGATTGAAGATTATAAGGAAATTCTATTCCCAGAAGGGCTACTTGGAACAGATTCTTTTGTACGTCAAATGACAAATCCAGATGTGATTGCAGAGAGTGATTGGGAAAGTGTGGAGATTATTGGGTGGCTCTATCAGTATTATATTTCTGAAGAAAAAGATCGTATTATTCAAGCAAAAAAGAGATATAAAGCTGAAGAATTACCATTTGCCACGCAGTTATTTACACCAGAGTGGATTGTTCGTTACATGGTGCAAAATGCTTTAGGGCGTTATTGGATAGAATCACATTCTGAACATCGAGATTTGATTTCAAATTGGGAATTTTATTTAGAAAACCCGAATCCAGAGCCTGATTTTGAAGAAGAATTAGCTCCGTATATTAATAAAGAGTTGAATGTGGAAGACATCAAATGCTTTGACCCAGCAATGGGAAGTGGGCATATTTTAGTTTATATGTTCGATGTGCTATTTGAAATTTATAGTAGATGTGGTTATGTTGAGAGAGAAATTCCGCGTCTAATTATTGAGAAAAATCTCTTTGGATTGGATATAGATGACCGAGCGTATCAATTAGCAAGTTTTTCAATTGTTATGAAAGCGTTGAAGCATAACAAACGTTTCTTAAGAAGTATTGATCGAGATTGCTTGACGATGAATTTAGTGTCAATACAAGAAACAAATAGTTTTACAGATGAAGAAATAGCTTTCTTGGCTGGTGATTTTGAGGGAGAATCGTTCGAAAAAATGAAATCTTTTTTAAATCAATTCTTTGATGCTAAAGCTATTGGTTCTTTAATAAAAATTGAAACATATGATGCAGAGTTTTTGATTAACAGATTGAAAAAAATTGAAAAAGAAAGTGTTGATCTATTCCAGTTGGATATAAAGGATCGTATCTTAGATGTTTTTAGAACAGTAGTAACACAAGCATCGATTATGAGTGGAAAATATGATATTTTTATAACAAATCCTCCGTATGCAGGAACAAAGTATGTTACAACAGAAGTTACCAAATACTTGAATGAAAACTATCCTGATACAAAGTCAGACCTTTATTCGGCTTTTATAGAATATAGTTTTTACAATACTAAGAATAATGGGCAAATGGCTTTTATAACGCCATTTCCTTGGATGTTTATTTCATCGTTTGAAAAGCTAAGAAAAATAATAGTTGATGAAAAAAACATTTGTACTTTAATTCAGTTAGAATATAATGCTTTTGAACCAGCAATGGTTCCTGTATGTACATTTACATTAAGAAACTATCGCGTTGATTTAGAGGGAAACTATATCAAACTCTCTGATTTTAGAGGACATGAAAATCAGCCTATAAAAACTTTGGGGGCTATTCAAACTCCTACAGTTTCATATAGATATTTGTTTAATCAGGATAACTTAAATAAAATTCCTGGTACACCAATTGCCTATTGGATAAATAGTAAGATAATAAATAGTTTTGAAAATGACAAGAAAATTTCTGATTTTGGTGAAGCTAAAAGTGGACTACAAACTGGAAATAATGATTTATTTTTAAAACAATGGTATGAGGTCGAAAATTATAAAATTGCTTATGACATGAGAAGTAAGGAACAATTTTTAAATTCCAAGAAAAAATGGGTCCCACAAATTAAGGGTGGTTCTTATAGGAAATGGTATGGTAATTTCGATTATATTGTTAATTGGGAAAATGACGGATATGAAATACGACAGGGCCGTGGATGTAGACTAAATGCAATGGCGAATGATAGATTTTATTTTAAACAAGGAATTACATGGTCACATACGACGTCGGGTGGATTTGGAGCGAGGTACTTACCTACAGGACATTTGTTTAATGTTGAGGCACCTACATTTTTTTCAATCGAAGAAAGAGAAATTGAATACATTTTAGCGTTCTTAAATTCGAGAGTTGCTTCTCAAATTTTAAGTATAATGAATTCGACTATGCATTATTTAGTAGGGGATATTTTAAAGTTACCTTTAAAATCTGACAGCAATTTTTTGTCAGTAATTAAAGAGATTGTTAATGAAAATATTGAGATATCGCAAAATGATTGGGATAATTTTGAGATTTCATGGGGGTTTAAAAGACATCCGTTATTGGCTGATTCAGCAAAAACTATTGAATTGGCTTATATGAAATGGTGGGGAATAGCTGATTTTAATTTCAACCAAATTAAATCAAATGAAGAAGAAATAAATCGCATTTTTATCCATATTTATGGATTGCAAGGTGAGTTAACTCCTGAAGTTGAAGCGAAAGATGTGACGGTACGTAAAGCTGATTTAGAACGTGATATAAAATCCTTTATTTCCTATTCGATAGGCTGTTCTTTAGGTCGTTATTCACTCGATGAAGAAGGTCTAATCTACGCAGGTGGTGAATTTGATTCATCACGCTATAAAACTTTCCCAGCAGATGAAGATAATATTCTGCCAATTTTACCAGGAGCATATTTCCAAGACGACATTGTTACAAAGTTTGTAGATTTCGTCCGTATCACATTTAGCGAAGAAACACTGGAAAAAAACCTTGATTTCATTGCAAATGCGATTGGCCGTAAAAAGTCGGAAACAGCGAGAGAAGCGATTCGCCGTTACTTCTTAAATGATTTCTTCAAAGATCATGTGCAGATGTATAAGAAGCGTCCGATTTATTGGTTGTTTACTTCTGGTAAAGAAAAGGCGTTTAACTGTTTAATTTACATGCATCGTTATGATGAAACGACACTTTCTCGTATTCGTACAGACTATTTACATGAAGTACAAATTCGTATGGATGCGGAGAAGAAGGATTTACTATCAATTATTGATGGTGATTATACAACGAAAGAAATTAGCGATGCGAAAAAGGCACTGAAATCGCTCGATAAGAAGATCGATGAATTAAAAGCGTATGATGAATTGTTACATCATATGGCGGATAAGAAAATCACAATCGATTTAGACGACGGTGTGAAGCATAACTATGATTTATTTAAAGGATTAGTGGCGAAGATATAGATTATAATGAAGGTAGGAGTGTGGCTTTAGCTATGTCTTCTACCTTCTTCATTATCAAAACAAAATAAAACCCCAGCCCTGCAAAATGGTAGCGGGGAAAGGGTTTTAACGAGCAAGTCCAGCCCAACTAATGGCAGTGGGGAAAGAGGTTGCTCAACATATGAAATGTTACAGTATTATAATAGTAAAAATGAGTAACTGTCAATGAATAGAAGTACAGAAAGTAGTGATATAGTTTGAATATCGAGCAAATAGCATCGGCGTTACAAGACATTTTTAACGAGCCGTTAAAAGACGGGGAACAGCGTAAAATTGTCTTTTGGGTAGACAAGGATCAGGAATTTATCGAGGAAATCGAGCAATTTGTGCTGGATGGTGTTAAAGTCCAAACATTATTGGATAATAATCAGTTTTACATGAAGTATTTATTAGAGGAAGAGGATCCGACTTCGCATTATTTAATTTATACGAATCTTGAATTAGGTTTAGAAAATAACTGGTTAGCAGATACCGTATTGTATTCGAAAACTTTTTATGCAGATCGTGTGTCGCTGATTTTAAATGATCTTAATATTGATCCAGCATTGCGCAGTGTTGTGAAAAAATATGAGCGCTTCTTTCAAAATAAAGAACGCTATCGTAAATTCCAAGCAATGGGTATTGCTGAATTCAATGAAGTGTCGATTGAACGAGCTATCATGAGTGTTTTATGTAATGTGAAGGTTCCAGATTTTGCAGAAATATTAAAATCAGTGTTAATAGAAACATTGGAAGATGAAAACAACAAATATTTACAGCTAATGAATAAATATTTTGATTTGAGCGTCTTTTGGCAGTATGTTGCAGATTTTTATGGCTATGAACGTGAAAATCCATCATTGAAGACATTGCTCATTCACTTAGCGGTAACAGCCTTTAGCCATAGTGTACCAGAGCAATATTTATCGGCTGTAAAGGACTTTGTAGCGACGCGCAGTAAGACGAATGCCCTTGTCTTTATGGACCACTGGATGCACCATAAAACTGATTTTGAACTGTACGATCAATACGTGGAAATCGTTGAGCAAGAAATTCAAATCTCGAAGTTATTGCAACCGATTCCTGTTGACGAGTTTAAGCAAGCAGATACATTCCCTTATGTCGATAAAGCGATCATTATTTATATTGCCAACAGTCTTTTAGAAGGGCGCGAAGATTTTGAGGAATACATTAAGCTCATTAAGCTAAGACGGGCGAAGCATTTTTATGAGAAATATGCATCAATTTATGAAGCGCTACTGTATAGCGTGAAAATGCAGGCGTTTTATGTGGAGTACCGCCACGGAATTCCTTCAGGTCAAGCGGTAGATATGTTTAAGGCGTATGAAAGTAAGTATTATGTGATGGATACATATTACCGTAAGTTTTATGTTGCGTACGATGCAGAGAGCAATAACGAGATGCTGAAAAAGCTAAAAGACCTTGTTGAGCATTTGTATACACATTGGTTTATGGGCGAGCTAAGTGTGAATTGGTCAAAAGCTGTTAAGGAAGAAATGGCATCGAATTGGTCGTTGCCAGGCGTTGTAAATCAGCAAGCTTTTTATACGTCAACTGTTGCACCACATATTCGTCATGATGAACGCGTATTTGTTATTATTTCAGATGCATTCCGCTATGAGGTAGGAGTCGAATTAGCTGAGCGCCTAAATTCAGAAACAATCGGTACATGTACAATTCAATCGATGCTAAGTGTTCTTCCTTCTGTTACAAAGCTTGGAATGGCATCATTGCTACCGCATAAAACATTGGATTTTAATGAATCAATGAAAGTATTAGTGGATGGTAAAAGCACTGCTGGTATTGAAAATCGCCGAGCAATTATTGAAAATGCAGTTGCCGATAGTATGACCGTACATTATCAGGACATGATGAACATGAATAAGGCGGGCAGACGTGAAACCTTTAAAGGTAAAAAGCTGATTTATATTTATCACGATACAATTGATGGCACAGGTGATAATGCATCGACAGAAATTTATACGTTTGATGCGGTAGATCGAACTTTGAACCAGCTATATGATTTAGTAAAAATCATTCGTGACGATTTAAGCGGGACAAATGTATATATTACGGCAGATCATGGCTTCTTATATCAGCGCGAACCTTTAGAAGAAAGTGACAAAATCGAAAAGGTAAAAATCGATACAGTTGAATTATCACGACGCTACACGTTATCAAAAGAAGGCGAAGAAATTGATGGGCAAATTAAAATTGATTTGTCATCTGTTGTGCAAAATGAACAACAGCTTTATGCGTATGTACCGATGGGGACAATTCGAAATCGCAAGCAGGGGCAAGGTGTAAACTTTGTACATGGCGGGGCGAGCCTTCAAGAAATTATGATTCCGTTGTTGTCGTTTAAGAACAAACGAGCAGGACAAAAAGGCGTACAAAAGTTAGATAAGGTAGAAATTAAATTAACAAGCACAATGCGCAAAGTGACGAATCGTATTTTCAATTTAAACTTCTTCCAAACAGAAAAAGTTGGGGAAAAACTGAAGCCTCAAACTGTACTAATTTATATGGTAGATGACGAAAATAATGTTTTATCAAATGAAGAAACGATTATCGGTGACCGCACATCTTCAAACCCAGCAGAGCGTGAATATAAAATACGATTTGCGTTGAAAAATATACCGTATGATCGCAGTAAATCGTACTATTTAGTTATTAAAGATGTTGAAACTGGTATTGAAAAGGATAAAATTCCGTTTGAAATCAATTTAAGCATTGTAAGTGATTTTGATTTTTAATTGCTGGGAGGGGTAGCTTTGGAAGAGTTGCATGAAGCAAATACATTGGCATTAGATAAAAAATTGAACGATGTTTTTGCAGGGCGTGTTGTACGTAAGGATTTAACGAAACTCATTAAGGAAGGTGCCAATGTACCAATCTATGTACTTGAGTATTTATTAGGTATGTATTGCGCAACGGATGATGAAGATAGCATTAAAGAAGGTATAGACCGCGTTAAAAAAATTCTTGCAGATAACTTTGTCCGTCCTGATGAAGCTGAGAAAATTAAAAGTAAAATTCGTGAGCTTGGTCAATATTCTATTATTGATAAGATTACTGTACGTTTAAATCCAAAGAAAGATATGTATGAGGCGGAGTTTTCGAATTTAGGGCTGAAAGAGGTACCTGTATCGGCATCTTACGTCAAAGAATTCGATAAGCTATTAGCTGGTGGTATTTGGTGTATGCTGAAAATTGATTACTTCTTTGATGAAGAACAGCGCAACATGAGCCCATTTAGTGTAGCGAATTTAAAGCCAATCCAAATGCCGAACATGGATTTAAATGAAATTATCGAAGGGCGAAAGCATTTTACGAAATTAGAGTGGATGGACATTTTAATTCGTTCTACGGGGATGGAGCCGACTCAATTAACAGAGCGTGCTAAGTGGCATCTGTTACTACGTTTAGTGCCACTTGTAGAAAATAATTATAATATGTGTGAGCTTGGACCTCGTGGGACAGGGAAATCGCATGTTTACAAGGAAATTTCGCCGAACTCGATTTTAGTATCGGGCGGACAGTCCACAGTAGCGAACTTATTTTACAATATGTCCACACGATCAGTTGGACTTGTTGGGATGTGGGATGTTGTTGCTTTTGACGAAGTGGCAGGCATAAAGTTCAAAGATAAAGATGGTATTCAAATAATGAAAGACTACATGGCAAGTGGTTCATTTGCGCGTGGTAAAGAAGAGAAAACGGCATCTGCTTCAATGGTCTTTGTGGGAAATATTAATCAAAGTGTCGATTCTCTCATTAAAACATCGCATTTATTCGCGCCATTTCCAGAAGGTATGAATAACGATTCGGCGTTCTTTGATCGAATGCATTATTACTTGCCAGGATGGGAAATTCCAAAAATGCGTCCTGATTTCTTTACTGACAGATATGGTTTCATCGTTGATTATTTAGCGGAATATTTCCGAGAAATGCGCAAACGCTCATTTGGCGATGCAATCGACCAATATTTCAAGTTAGGCAATAATTTGAATCAACGTGACGTGATTGGTGTACGCAAAACTGTATCGGGCTTGATGAAATTATTATTCCCGCATGGCGAATTTTCAAAGGAAGCTGTGGAAGAAGTGCTTCAATATGCTTTAGAAGGACGTAGACGCGTAAAAGAGCAATTGAAAAAAATCGGCGGTATGGAGTTTTACGATGTGATGTTTTCATATATTGATAAAGAATCATTAGACGAACAGTATGTTTCAGTACCAGAACAAGGTGGAGGCAAGCTTATTCCAGAAGGATTAAGTAAAGCTGGTCATGTTTATACAGTCGGTGTTGGGGAGTCAGGTATGATTGGTGTATTCAAATTAGAAAACCAACTTGTATCGGGCTCAGGAAAATTTGAAAAATCGGGTATCGGATCGAACCGAGCTGTTAAAGAAAGCTTAGATACAGCTTATCGTTACTTTACAGCGAACAGCAAAAGCATTAGTGGTTCTATTACGATTAAAACGAAGGATTATTTAATGCATATAGCAGATTTACAAGGCATTGGACTATCACCACAAATTTCTGTTGCCGAGCTGGTCGGTTTGTGTTCAGGCGCATTGGAAAAGCCAGTACAAGAAAGCACTGTTGTATTAGGAAATATGACTGTCGGGGGTACGCTTGAAAAAATAGAGGAATTAGCAAATGTTTTGCAAGTATGTGTAGATGCAGGTGCTAAAAAGGTGTTAGTACCTTCCTCGGTCGCGTCAGACTTCCCAACAATTCCACCTGATCTATTAATCAAAGTACAGCTAATTTTCTACATTGATCCAGTCGATGCGGTGTATAAGGCGTTGGGTGTGAATTAGGTCATATACGTTAATAGGGGCGAATATAATGACAGTATTAGCGCCTCAAAAAGTTCGAGGAGGTCCTTCTATGCCAAAAGAAAATACAATATTAAAGGATGTGACATGGGAGATTGACCAGCAGTTATACGTCATTCATAACGTTCCTGTAAATGTATATGAGGGCGATGTAAATGATCGCACGTATAGCTCAGAAACAACATTAAAGTTACTACTGCTAAAAGATTTGATGGAATCAGCAGAGATTCCGAGTGAGATTGATTATTCAAAAGCGGACGCACTAAAATTATAAAACAAGAGCCAATTACTATTTGAGTGTAAAAAAATAGTAATTGGCTTTTTTGGTGCATAAAAGCAACTGCTCAATAGTTATTTTTCAAAATCTATCGGTGATTCGTCATCGATGGGCTTTTCTACATTTGTAACAAGTTGTCCTGCCTGAATTTATCTGCAATCGCCTGCGCCAATGCATCATGATGAAACTCTTATTCGTTGGTAGGTATCTGGATTTATTCTCAAGAAGGAGAGATGCAAATAGATCTGTAAGTAGATTATTAACTACGCTTTAATTGTAATAGTAATACAAATATATTTGTCAGCGATTTATATTAATAATCGCAATCTGTTTGTGCATCTATTTGGATTAGATTTTCGATTATAATTGCGATTAGAGTTGGATTATATTATTGAATATATGTATAAGTGCGGGAAAAATCCCGCTATATTGTTCAGAAACTAACTCAATTAAAATAATTGATCGATAATCATTTTTTCCTCTAAGCCTACTGGTTCATTATGGTTAGTAGGGTTTTCTGCGTTAGCAACAATTTGTCCAGCTCCTAACTTATCTGCAATTGCTTGTGCAAGTGCGTCAATGGAATTGTTATTGGGATTGTTCATCATATCATTGTGTATTAGATTTCTAATATACCCACTAACACTTTGCCCCTGATCCCGAATCGTTTGCAAATGCGCTATTATATCGTGGTCCTCCGCTAAAAAGCTTATCGTTATTCGGTTTCTCATAGATTGTGCTTGATTTTTAAGATTTGTAGGAAGGATTTGACGTTAGCGAATTGCGGATTGACCACGATTTTAGCATGAGGGAAATGCTCTTTAATGCAATTGTGCAGTAGTAAAGCGCCACCGCCACAGAAGCAAATATTAGTGTTATTGAACGTATAGCCACGACTTTTCGCAAATGAAATAATCTCTTGGAAATGTGCATCTTTTATTTGCTCAATTAAATGATGGCTGTCGGTGATGATAGCTCCTTCAGACATTAAATATCCATCGTGAATGATTCGCTCAAGGTCATTAGCTTCTACAGCGATGCTGAACTTTTCATTAATCATTCGTCCGATTTTCCCTTTTAAAATATTGCATCCGTTATTTGTAACAACCATGCTATTAAAATTCGGTGTTAACCCATCGAATTGACATAGTGTGGCATTCAAGCCTCCGATGTCGAGTACTGTTGTATGAACATTTTTAGATGCTTTGACATCATGAAAAATTGCCCCAATTCCTTCGAATACAACTGTTGAATCGTTTAGTTCAATCATAAAGGGAACGCCATTGACCTCAATCATAATAGGGTTATTAAAGTTTTCAATGAATTCAAGGTACCGCTTTTTAGTAGTAGCATCCTTATACGCAGATATAGGGATATTAACTGCGACTTTCAAATCGACAGTTGAGGGATGAATATTTGCTTGCTTTAATAATTCTGCAATCGCAACGTAAATGCACAGCTTATGAATTTCCTTCTCTTTTGATAAATCATAGGAGGAGTAGCTTTCGTCTACCATATTGCCGAGGATATAGGTTTTACCGTTATGCTTGACGACATACGAGCCAACTGGAACATCAATGTCTAACGATGTTGTCACTTCCTGCATTTTGGTTCGGAAGTAAACGTAATGTTCCTTGTTGTGTAAAAGGATTGCTTTCGTTCCATATTTTCCGCTATCAACAGCGATAAGTGCTTTAGGTTTCATAGTATAAATCAGCTCCTTAAAGTTTTTCTTTATACTATGCACTTAATGAAAAAATATAAGACATTTCATAAAATTTATGTCGAAGTAAGTTCGACGTTTATGAAATGTCTTATCCAATATGCAATATCAAAGAGGTAGAGAAGGTATGGTGAATATTGTATTATAATCATAAGGAGTTGATAAAATGTGGGCAGATAGTGCTTCAAAAATAGATATGTTAGCTTATGAGCCATATGCTGATTTATTATATGAAATTGCAACAGATCAAAGGGTAAATCCATTAACTATTGGTTTATACGGTAGTTGGGGAAGTGGTAAATCGACAATTTTAAATTTAATTCAAGAAAAGACTAAAGTTAATGAAAAAAATGTTACGGTATTCGTTAATGCTTGGATGTTCGAGGGTTATGATGACGCTAAGTCAGCATTGATGGAAGTTATTTTAAGAACATTGGAAGAAAATGAAACTCTAAAACAAAAAGTCGGAGATAAGATTAAAGGATTAAAAAATCGTATAGATTGGTTTAGATTAGGGAGTTCTGTAGTTAAAACAAGTATTCCAGCAGTAAGCGCGCTTTTAGGTAATCCACTGCCTCTTTTACTGGAAGGTTTAAAATCAAATTTACCTTCGAATGCTGAAGAGGCAGAAGAAACTATTAAAAGTATTTCAGCTATTAAAGATTACATTAAGGGCGAAACGGACGAAAATTTAGTTCAAAACATAAGATTGTTCAGAGAGGAATTTTCTGAAATGTTGGAAAAATCCGATGTTGATAATTTGATAATAATTATCGATGATTTAGATCGTTGTAGCCCTGAAAGAATAATAGAAACATTAGAAGCAATAAAACTGTTTTTGGCAGTTAGAAAGACAACGTTTATAATTGCTATCGATGAAGATGTAGTAAGTTATGCTGTACAAGTGAAATATCCAAAATTAGAGGATTTTCCAATGGACATAACTACTGATTATATTGAAAAAATTATTCAAGTCCCAATTAAAATCCCGATATTATCCAATATTGAAATTAAGAATTACTTGTTACTACTCATATGCGAAATGTATATGACTAATGAAGCTTTTGAACGTTTATTGGACGAGCTAAAAACTCGTAAAATCTTCGTAAAAGGCGAAATTATAAGTAAATCGGAGATACTGGAAATTGTCGGAGAACAGGAAGGATTCATTAAATCTGAGATGGATAATACAGAATTTGAAGTGCAATTAAGTACCTTCGATGATATTAGTGAAATTATTGCTACTACTTTAAAAGGAAATCCAAGGCAAGCGAAAAGATTTTCAAATACTTTTTTCATTAGGAAGAAGTTAGCGGAGATTCAAGGTTTAAAACTTAATCTGAAAGTCCTTGCTAAATTAATGGTTTTAGAATATACAAATATCGAATTATTTAGAGAATTATATAGCTGGCAGATTAATAATGAGGGCAAAGCTGAAGAGATTAAAGAACTTTGCAATTTAATAAATGAAAAAGGTGCATTCAGTACAGAAGATGATTTAACGATAAAAATTAGCCAAGAATGGTATAAACCATTGTCACAAGAATGGTTGAAAGTTGATCCAATTGAGTTAGATGAAATAGATTTAAGACCATATTATTATTTAGCAAAAGATTCAATTAAGGAAAAGCATAATTTAATTGTCAACCTTACTGCAGAAGAAAGAAAATGGGTTAACGAAATTTGTGCGAAAGAACTAAATGATAGGTTACGTATTAATAAAATTAAAGAATTGAAGACTAATGTTTACGTGGATCATACAAAAGTTTTCAAGGGGATTGTAGCAAAATATAGAACGGAACGCGTACAAAATACTAAAGTATTAATCTTTATGTTCGAACATTTTGAAACTTTTAGATTTGATATTCTGAAAGAATTAAAGTTGTTAGACAAAGGGGATATGAGTCCAGCTATAATAAAGCATTTTAATGTCATTAAGGAAATTAATCATGCAGATTATGACTCACTTAAAGAATATTTTGTCAATCATCAAAACGTAGAATTAAAACTTTGGGAACGCATTGAAAATCAGAGAAAGTAGGAGGTACATATGGGAACATCAAAGGGGTATTTACCACCAAATGGACATCTATGGTCTGACACGAAAAGAGCAGTTTCTGGGATTAAAAGAAATGGATTAAGTTCAGATTCAGTAGGAAAGGCATTATCGAAATTTTCTAAAGCTACAGGAGGTGGGTATAGAACTGCTGGACAGAGTTCTGTTGGAACTTCAGGTGGTAAAGCGCTAAATTTTGCTGGCTTAGTCAATGCAGGTGGTTTAGATTATGCATTAGGTGAGATAGGATTAAGTCATTTAAAAGGTCGAGATGCGGAATCAATCTTAGATGGATTAATAGAATACTTTTGTGAAGGTTCAAATGATTTACAGGTTGAAATTGCTGATGGTGCATTGAAAGAATTAATGGAAGAGTTATTTAGCGAGGTAACTTCAAATGAACAGTTAGAGCAAGTGTATAAAGATATGGAGCCTAATTTTTTTATTAAAGAGTATTTAATTAAATATGTAGAGCAATATTTCTTTGCTAATTTTGCAGAAAAAATAAATTCGTTATGTGATGGTCTAAATCAAACGTTAGCTATGCAAGAAAGAATTAAAGAATATATAAGGTTAGAAATTGAAGAAAGTTATCAAAATGACAATTTAGAAGATATGGACTGGAGGGGGAATCAAGGACAAAGATATATTTATTCTAAATGTAATGAGGTTTGGTCGATTTTTGAAATGTGGGGTGAAAATTGATGGAGATTACGTTTATCAAAAATAACGAGGAAGTTAGAGGTATTGAATCAAATATTTTTTATTTAAATCCAAAAAATAATAAATCTTCTATAAGTACAGATGTAGAAAATTTATGGAGAATGTTCGGTGTTAAAGCAGTTGAGCCAATTATTGAGGATTTATTAGTTATAGGTATAGCAGTTTTTACAATCGATAAAAAGTTCTCAAGAAAAAACAGTTCTGACAATTGGACCCGCAAGATAAAAGTTAATATTCCAGTCATAGAGTTTGATAAAATAAATCAAGAAAAGGAGAGTTTTGAAAAGTGTATATCTTTCCTTACAGGAGATGAATGGACCTTTAACTTTTATAAAACCAGCGAAATTTTTAGAGGCGATAAGCTAAATAATAAATATAATATAAAAAACAAAGCCGATTATGATTGTGTATCTTTATTTTCAGGAGGGTTAGATTCTTATTGTGGTGCTTTATCGTTATTGAAAGAAAGTTCTAATCCGTTTTTTGTAAGTTTTAAAGAATATCACAGTATAAAATCCAGACAAGAAGAATTATTGAATGAAATAATAGAATCGTATTGTGATAGTAATGTAGGGCATGCGCAATTCGGTGTATCACCTAAAAAGCCTCATGAATTATTAGATGCTTTAATTACAGGAGAAAGTACGAGTCGAAGTAGGTCATTTTTATTTATTGTAGGTGCATTAGTAATAGCATCGATTATTGGAGAAGGGACTAAGATTCATATACCAGAAAACGGATTTATTGGAATTAATGTTCCCCTTACACCAAGCAGATTAGGAAGTTGTAGTACAAGAACAACGCACCCATATTTTATTAAGACACTCAATGAAATTTTTATGAATTTAGGAATGAATCATGAGGTAGTTAACATTTATTCCGCAAAAACAAAAGGTGAAATTGTAAATATTCACAAAGAGAATCACGTATTTAAAAACAGCTATTACAAAACATTATCATGCTCACATCCTTGTCAATCTCGTTATGACAAGATTAGCCCGCCAATTAATTGTGGTTATTGCTATCCTTGTTTGATTAGGAAAGCATCTGTAGTAACAAACGGTCTAAAGGATATTGGTTATAATCCTAAATATAAATTAGATAAAGAGTTTCTATTAAATAATCCGAAGTTAGATGGAAAAGCGAGTGATTTAAAAGCCTTATTATATAGTATCAAGCGTTTTAAGATGAATGAAAATAATGTGAGGTATATTAGGAGTTTATTAAAGATACAAGGTCCTTTAACTAAGGAAGAAGTAGACCAATATGAACGAGTGTATCGCGAATCAATGAATGAATTATTAAGCTTAATTGCTTGTATTGATCAAAGCAATTCGGATGATATGAAAATAATGCAATACATAGGCGAGTTGGAATATAGTGTCTAATTTTGTCGACTTCCATGTTCATATTGACTATTATAAAGATTATTGGAACATATATGAGCAATATAATACCGAAAAAATCTACGCGTTATTTGTAACTAATTTTCCAGAAGTATATTTGAAAGCAAAAAGCCATTTTCCAACTTCTAAGTATGTAAAAATCGCTTTAGGATTCCATCCTGAAAATGCATTAGTGAGAAATTTTAATACTAAACTTTTCTTTGAGTTAATCAAAGATACAAAATACGTCGGTGAAGTTGGCTTAGATTTCTCTTCAAAATTTCTTGCATCAAAGGATAAGCAAATTGAAGTTTTTAATCAGATTGCCAAAATTTCTGGGCAAACAAATAAAATCCTAACTGTGCATTCCAGAAAAGCTGAAAAAGAAGTTTTGCAGGTATTACAAAATAACAATGTGAAATTTGCTGTTTTTCATTGGTATAGCGGTGAAGTATCTTTAATCGAACATATTGCAAATGCAGGATACTACTTTTCTATCAACCCAAGTATGTTGAGGAGTAAGCATGGTAGAGAAATAATCCATAAAATACCCAAGAATAGATTGTTAATTGAAAGTGATGGTCCTTTTGGTAAATTAAATACCCAACTAATAGAGCCAGTATTAATAAAGGATGTTTATAAGGCATTTGAAAAAGAAATGGGTGTAGAGAATCTTAAAGATTTAGTTTATAGAAATTTAGAGGTGTTACTAAAAAATCAATTGCATGGTAGATAATTCAAATTCTAAATCGTATCTGACTGAAATCTTAGATGCCATAAGGGGACTCATTTGAGGCTCCCTTATGGCAATTTTAATTTAATCCTTAAAGCTAATTGGTAGAGAATAAAGTTTCTTCTTCAAACTCATAAAGAATTTGATCAATCAACTCTGGAGAATAGATCCCTTCATTTATAAAGTAAGCAACTATCTGGTCAAGCATACTGGCGTCTTCTGAAAATGCGCGGTTGAAATTGGATAGGAGCGTATTCGTTTCTTCAATATTTAATTCAAATGTAATGGCTAATTTGTAGAGCACCTTGAGCGAGGGCTCTTTTATTTTGTTTGAAATTAATTTTGACCAATAATCACGACTAATGTTGGCTCTCTCATAAATGTATGAGGACTTTTCGATGCCTTTTTTAATCATGAGCTCATTAATGATTTGACCAATTGATTTGGGCTTCTGCAATTTTTCTTTTTGTAGTGCCAGCTCTCGTTTAATCGATTCGAGGCTGTAATTGAAATTATCGCTTTCAGACTTTAGCGACTTGAGAATTTTGCCAAAGCCATCGTGTACAAGGTAGCTTTCTAAATGATGTTTAATGTCATCTAAATTCACCATAAATAAATCCAACCTCCTAAAATTTGTAGCATTGATTATACAAATATTGAAAATTGTCCTTATACAATAAAATTATAAAATTTGACTGACAGGCAAACAAGGTCAATTTTACTCAAACAGCATAGAACACAAATGCCATTGTAGAGCTGTTGCTAATTCAATATGATGATGGCAATGAAGGAGGTGACATTGTGAATATTAAGCAAGACTTTTTAGAAATACCCGTCACTGGATTTATCTTTCGGATTGTGGAAGGGATTGATAAATTGCAACAGGCGAAGATTGATGATTTAACGCAGTGTGCAGTTTATGAATTCGAAAACAAAGATCGTTTCACGCTAACGCCGACAAAGCAAATTGATACAGCTGAGAAATTATTAAAAAGCTTGAGTATGACACAGGTTCAATTGTTCATTTATTTGCTTTATCGCTGGCGCATGCAAGGTGGAAATGCGACATTTCAAATTGAGTTGAAAGATTACTATCTCTATAGAGGAATTAAAATTCGAAATGATAGTAGGAAAAGGTTTGAACGTGACTTAGAAGTTCTATCTGCCTTATCTGTTCAAATAATGCAGAAGAATAATAAAGGATATATTTATGGAACTCTACTGAACTATCAAAAAATCGACGCGAATTACTATGAGATTCATTTCGACTCTTGGATAGATTATTTGAAAACTTCGCAGTATACGCTACTGCATAAGCAATTCTTTCAGTTTAATCCGCGTTACCACCGCGATGCATTGTTGCTTTTACTGAAGATTTCGCAGTTGTATAAATTGCAATTGCGTAAAGAAAATTTACAGCCGAACATGAAAATGTATACGTTGTGCAAATTGCTCGGTATTACTACTGAACAAATTAAACAGCAGGGGTTTAAATGTTTACTGAGGCGTTTGCAAAACAGTGCAAGACAGCTTGAACAAAACTGTGGATTCATTATTCAATTGAAACTTGAAACCGACAATCTAACGCAATTTTATGATAGCCAAATGTATTATGACCATCCGCAACTTATGGAGCATTATCAACAACTTGAACGAAGAAGCCATTAAATTGGCTATATATTTTTGCGATTGGTGACGTCAAGAAATGTAAAATAGACGTTCTGAAATGTAAATATGACGTTATCAAATGGAATGAGGTCTTATAAAGCTCGATGTATCAAGGGTTTGTGGAATCCATTTTAGCTCAATTATTTAAATAAATTAAACTGAAAAAGAGCTCCTTTACGGTCGCTCTTTTCAAGGTGACAGGTAACAAAATAAAAGTGGGAGGTTTGGCGCATGAGTCGTGCTTATTTAATAGAACGTGCTAAAAGAATGGTACCGTTACTACCGTATATTGAAAAATTAACTGGAAAATCCGCCATCACAATTGGCGAAAACAAATTTATGAAACCATGTCCTTTTTGTCAAAAGGATAAAAAACATCACTTTGCAATAGATACGACAGCTAATTTGTATAAATCATTTAATGAATGCGTCCCAAGCGGTTCGATCATCGACTTCATGATGCATTATGAACATCTATCGCAAAGTGAAGCCATTGAGAAATTAATCAACTTAGCAAATTTAACTACTGAATGGGAGGAAACAAAAATGCCAAACGAAAAAGTTAAAAAGGAAACGCCACAAAATGTAGATACTGCAGAAACAAAAGTTCAATTAAACAATGTCGATTTCACTGATTTAGTTGTAAAGGCACATAGAAATGTTGACAAAACAGCTTATTTCAAAGAACGCGGTTTATCGGATGACATCATTCATCAATATAAATTAGGCTATGTTACAGAAGGCTTTAACTTTGTCATTGAAAATCATTCAGACGTTAATGAAAAACCATCCGATAAGTTCAACTATTATAAGTGCATCTTGCCTATTTGGAATGCTGAAGGCAAATGTAGCTATTTCATCTCGCGCATCGAAAAGAACGATGGCATTGATAGTGTAACAAAAACCCACAATTTAAGTGGCAGAACGATGGAACTTCTAAATGAACGCTATTTAATGGATGGCAAATCACGTGAAGTCATCTTTATTGTAGAAGGCTATTTCGATGCGCTCTCCATTGAGGATATTCATTATCCAGCGATTGCATTAAACGGCGTCAACAATGTCAATCGTTTAAAACGATTAGTGGAAATGTATCATGAACAATTGGATGCAACGCAATTTATCGTTATTCCAGACAATGATACAGCTGGTGAAAAGCTTATTGAGAATATGCGCAAAACAACGATTGAGTTTGACGTCCTTCAATTACCAAAACAATATAAGGATGCTAATGAATTCTTTGTTGCTGATAAAAACGGGTTTACTCAATTTGTACAAGAAGGTGCAGATAAACTGCTAAATGCAAAACGTGGGGACTTCCTTTCAAATTATTTAGACGACTTCTACTTCATGATAGAGGATAATGAATTTCAGCCAATCTCAACAGGGATGAATGGCTTCGACACTATTTTAGGTGGAGGTTTATTCCCAGGCTTATATGTTCTTGGAGGACCGACTTCACTTGGTAAAACAGCATTTATTCATCAAATTGCGGATCAAATAGCAACAGCTGGTACACCTGTGTATTATTTTTCATTTGAAATGAGTCGAAATGAGCTTATCGCCCGCAGTATTTCACGCCTTAGCTTTTTAGCGAATCCAGCGAAAGCTATGACTGTCACGGATATAACAACAGGTACGGATATAGGAGCGATTTCATTTCATTTGAATGAATATAAACAAATTGCGC
Source organism: Lysinibacillus sp. NPDC098008 (assembly GCF_044760715.1). NCBI lineage: Bacteria > Bacillati > Bacillota > Bacilli > Caryophanales > Bacillaceae > Lysinibacillus > Lysinibacillus sp. NPDC098008. The sequence goes on along the minus strand of NZ_JBIWBA010000001.1, from coordinate 472,295 downwards.
AACGCTTCGAAATCTTTGAGGGACGCTTAAATGATACGGTTAAAAAAATTGAGGAGCGTATCGATGCAATAGGGAAGTATCAAAAGAACTTCGTGGTGATTATTGATTATTTACAAGTGATCAATGCAAAAAATACGTCAACAATTGGTGAAAGAAGCACGATCGATACGGTTGTTACGAGCTTAAAGCAAATTAGTAGAAAGTTTAATATTCCAATTGTATTAATCTCTGCCTTCAATCGTTCCGCATATTACGCACCGACGAGTTTTGAAGGCTTTAAAGAATCTGGCGTAATTGAATATACAGCTGATGTGCTAATGGGCTTGCAGTTTAGAAATTTACCACAGATCGTCAATCAAAAAGATGACTTCAAGAAAAAGGAAATCATTGAAAGCTTTAAGCTGAAAAATCCACGCGAGATTACGTTGCAGGTGCTTAAAAATCGTTTTGGAGATGCATCAGCACAACTGCACTTGCAGTATTTCGCAAAATATAATTATTTCCGATGTGTCTAATAAAAATATCTATGAACGGAGGAACCATTATGGGACACCAAGCATCATTTATTAAATTTCGAAACAAAAAAACGTTAGTAGAGCAATTAAAAAAATATGAAGCGCAACCTCAAGAAAAGCGCAGTGAATATGTTGAAATTGTTGCTGTATGTCGAGTGAAAAAGGCTATTTGGCCATTTGCAAAGGGCGAATTTGTACCAGTTGTAGCTGGTGAACGTGGAATTATTTACAACATTCCTGAACTAAAAGAAGAGCTCGGCATTACGAAATTTCAACAAGTAATTGCCGTAGATTGTGCTGAATACTATTTTATGCAAGTAGATCAAGGTATCGATATTTTTGAAGAATACTTTGAAGAATTACCGAGAGAAGTTTGGACCGAACTACTTTTTGGTGAGGTGAAATCATGAACGTAGCCATTCATGACATGTATGAAGAGCTGACCGTATGTGCAAAGAACAAGCTGTCGACAGGATTGACTAATTTTGATAGCGGGCTTCAAGGTGGTTTTTCTCCTGAACTCTATATATTCGTAGGTCGGCTGTATGATGAAAGGTATGCGCTGTTCACACACCTTATTGAACAATTTGCGCGTGAAGGCTATCAAATCCTCTATTATAGCTTTTACGAATCCATTCAAAGCATTCAAAACAAATTTCTTATGCGTCACGATTATAAGTTTCATCGTGATGCAACTTCAACGATTCCAAGCATTGTTCATCAATTGGAATCCTCCCCACATCAGCTGGCGCTGTTCCAGCAATATGTAAATAAAATTTTTCACAATCTTCATGTAGAAAATACACCATTTGTAAAAACGACCAATCTTAAAGAAACACTTTCAGCAATTGCAAAGGAGGACAAAGTTGTCGTTCTACTCGATGAACGACAGCTTCGTCCACTTGAATTAATGGATTATGAATATTGTCGTAGCCATTTAAATGAGTTAAAAGAAATAGCGCACTCGTTCAACGTACCAATCTTATCGAATGTCATGCTTTCTAAAGAAGACCATTTTGCATTGCAAGAAGGCTTTCTCACAGAAGTGGGCATTGAAAATGTAGTAGATAACTTCATAATTTTTGAACAAACGCCAGTATTGCTCACCCCTTATACAGTGAATTTAACGGTTATGAGCAAAAGCATGGCGCAAAGTAAACCAGTGCCATTGACGTATCATTCAAGCCATTATTATTTCCAAGACGCATAGTGAAAGGAGTAATATCCAAATGAAAAAACAAAGTATAGGAGATTTCCGCGAATTACACGTTTATAAAAAAGCATTAGTATTTAATAAAAAGATGAATAACCTTATTAAAACTTTTCCAGCTTACGAAACGAATAATCTTTCTGATCAATTGCGACGTGCGAGCACAAGTGTTTGTGCCAATATTGCGGAAGGAGTATCTAACTTTTACTACGGGAAAGAATATGACCGTTTAAATAGCGCAATTGGTAGTCTATGTGAATGCCGATGCTTTTTAGACATATCTCAAATGTTGGAATATATCAATCAGGATGAATTTGAAGCATTTGATAAACTTGCTGAAGAGGTGTTGAAAATGTTAATCGCATTAGCTAATAGAACAGAAAAGCTAATGAAGGAGGACGCTTCATAATGTATGTGCCAAACGTCAAAGCGAATGTAATGTATGACAGAGCCACCGATCTATTATTTGAAGTATATTGCGACACTGAAAACTTAGCAGAGGCGCAAGCAATGCCGTTACGACAATCGGCGCTGTATATCGTAAGAAAAATAACGCGCGCAATTGTTGAACGCAATCATAAAATGAAAATGAAATTGCTAAATCAGGCAAAGGAGAAAATTGTAGCTTTACGTGATGAATCTTATGAGATGTATGAAGAAGGATTAATTGATGGCTATATGATTGATGATTTTGCGGAACAGCTGTTGAAGTTGATAAATTATCAATTTGGGAAGATGAAGAAATTCTAAGAGAAAAAGTGCTTTAATTACATTGCGAATTAAAGCACAGTACATAAGCTAATTAACGGTGCAAATTTTTTTATAATCGAAATATAGTTCAGTTGCACGGTAAATGGAAAGAGTACCTTCATAAATAGATTGGTAACCTTTTGTACCTTTAATAGGAATGGAATGCTTAGGCTCAAGTTGTCGTAAAGAATCATCTTTGCTATACGAAAGTTTGTTTAGTATTGATATTCCAGCATCTTTAGAATAATGTTCATCTAAATCACCTTCATACTTTTCTACACGTTTGCATCTTGAAATTGCATCTCCAATTACACGTTCATTATCGTACTTTTTTGAAAGATACGCCCTAAAGTGTTCAATATTCATTATTATATCCCTCCACATAGTTTATTCTACTTGTATTGTAACACCATATTTTGGTAGAAACACTTAGCGTTTTTCGGGCTATTGACAGTTGTTAGCCATGCTCGCTAAATCGAGTTAACAAGCTTATAGATATGCATGCACAAAATCCTGTGTCCCAAAATCATACTTTTTGGGAGTTTGAAAAAATGTGTTCCTAAAACTCCCTTTCTTACATTTGGAACATTTCAGCTACTTCACATACATTTTGAAACATTTTATAATGGTTGCAAACGCATATTCGTATTGAAAGGAGTGTTTCAATTTGAGAATTGGATACTGCAGGGTGTCATCTCAAAGCCAAAATATTGATCGGCAAATGATTGCGCTGAAGGAGCAAAAAGTTGAGAAAGTTTTTGTTGAAAAGATTAGCGGGAAAGATAAAAATAGACCACAGCTCCAAGCGATGATGAATTTCATACGTGAAGGCGATACACTGATAATTGAATCGATTTCACGACTTGCGCGCAACACACGTGACTTCCTTGAAATTGTGGCGACTTTATCAGAACGTGGAGTTGCAGTAATCAGCTTAAAGGAAAGCATTGATACGGCCACGCCACAGGGAAAATTTGTACTGACGATATTCGGTGCACTTTATGAGCTTGAACGTGAAAGTATTAAGCAACGTCAGATGGAAGGGATTGCAGTTGCTAAAGCAAAAGGTGTTGTATTTGGACGCCCAGCAATTAAGGTCGATGACAAATTTATAAAGGAATATAACCGCTGGAAAGAAGGTAAACAAACCGCAACAGAAACATTTAAAAAGCTGGATATTTCTCGTACGTCGTTTTATCGGAAAGTTAAAGAACTTGAAAATAACAGCGCTATTAATAGAAAGGAGTTAGCGAAAATTGAACAACCAATTAAATAACGTAAAGAAGCCATGATTCTTTAGGTAAACCTCAAAAAAAAAGCGAGGTATTTGCCTAAATGGAACATGGCTTCATTTTTTTGCCCAAAGTAAGCGAGGTGTTTATAAATGATTAAAGAATGGAAGGACTCTACGTTAAAGCGTTTTATTCAAGAAGGACGCGGTGCAGGTGAGGGCAAGGAGTACAAGCCTTGGCTTCAAGTACAGGATGTGAAATCACGTGGTCGTTCTACTCGCATTTTTAGTCAAAAGACGCAACGTGTGATGCATCTGCTGAGCGATTTGCAATTGCATTACTACTATTTATTAGAGTTTGATGGAGCGGTGATTGATATTCGTGAGCATTATCCATTGCTCGATTTGCATGAACAGAATTTGCTGTTTGATGCGAAGCTACAAAAGAAGTTATTTAACGCTAAAACGAATGTGCCCCATGTTTTCACGACAACTTTTTATGTAACGAAAGTTAATGCTAAAGGTGAGCCATATCACGAAGCACGTGTCATCAAAAGTTCTTCTGAGCTGGATAAGCCAGCAACAATTGAAAGGTTGCAAATCATTTACAGCTATTTTAATAAGAAGGAAATCGATTTTGGCATTGTGACAGAGAAGGATATTAATAAACAAATGGCGCTTAATATTGGATGGGTTATGACAGCATTCGACCTTTCTGACTTTCCAGAGATTGAAGCAATACAGCATTACTTGGGAGCAGATTTATTCAAACTTTTTAAAGTGCCAGGAATGACTTTTACCCGTGCCTTTGCGCGTTTAGAAAAGACATACCAGCTGATGGATGGTTCAGGACTTACATTATTTAAGCATTTACTTGCTACAAAGCAGTTGTCGATGAATTTAAATAAACCAATTGAATTAACGGATTGTGTATCGGTATATGACATTTGCATAAACGAAACGGATGGTGGTCGCGATGCAATTAGCGGTTAATCAGCTTTTAAAAAGTTCAGAAAGCAACTCAATTGAACGAATCGTGTGGCTGGATGATCAATACTGTTATGTTGTGAACGTAAATGAAGAAACTTTTCCGTATCAATTGGCGATAGAGGAAGTAATTGAGAGCCTGCAAAACGAAGCAAAGGTTATTGTTGAGCATGATCCCTATGCAAGGACTGTTGAAAATGAAGAACTAACAGAGGCGGAATTGTCGAAACGTGAATTTGCGTGGGCAATTATTCAAGCAATCTATTCGGTTCCTGCTATTTTTGATTCAAAGCTCAGGGCGCAATTAATAAAGGAAGTAAGTGAGGACTTTGGCGTTACAAAGAAAACGGTTCGGCAATATTTAAAGCGATTTTGGGCAAGGGGGATGACGAAAAACAGTCTACTACCAGATTATATCAATTGTGGTAGAGCTCTAAGCCAAGAAAAATCATTTGATAAGAAGCCTGGCAGACCAGCTGTGTATGATTCAGCAATTAAACGAGCACCTGTAACTGAGGAGTGGAAGAAAATTTTTCGCGGTGCATTAGAAAAGCATTACTTTATTAAAACAAAGCCGTCTTTGAAATATGCTTATCAGCAAATGGTGAAAGAGTCATTTTCTAAAAAGGATGCACATTCTGGTGTTAAAGTGCTTGATTTGGATAATGCTATTCCATCGTTTGATCAATTTTATTATTGGTACCGAAAATGGTACAAAGCAGATTATGCAGTACGCAAACGTGAGGGACAAAGAGAGTATTTAAAAAACTATCGTGCAATTATTGGTAGTGCTACAGAAGATGCCAAAAGCATTGGAGTATTCGCGATTGACGCTACTATTGGCGATATTTATTTAGTATCAACATTAGACAAAAATAATGTAGTTGGGCGACCGACTATTTATTTGATAGTAGATATTTTTAGCCGAGCGATTGTTGGTGTAAGTGTTACGTTGATGAATATGTCAGGAGAATCTGTAAGGGTGGCTTTGGCGAACTGTTTTGATAATAAGCAAGCTTTTTGTAAGCGCGTTTTAAATATGGATATTCGTGAGGAAGATTGGCCAATGAATTATGTAGCTCATACACTTTTAGCAGATCGGGGAAGCGAGTTAATATCCGACTCTTTAACAAGTCTTACAGAAAACTTAAATATTAAGCTAAGTAATATAGGTCCGTATCGCCCAGAACTCAAGGGTATTTGTGAATCGTACTTTGGCATTTTACAGCAACATTTGGCACCATTTTTACCAGGAGCTGTTCAGAAAGATTTCAATAAACGCGGTGGAAAGGATTATCGCAAGCTTGCTGTACTCAACATTCAGCAATATTCGCAAATATTAGTGCGTTGCATCATTTATTATAACCACCGTTATTTGGAAAACTATCCTTTAAGCAGAGCTATGATTGAGCAAAATGTTCTTCCAATACCTACTGAAATTTTTAAATGGGGTTTGAGTAAAGGGAACGGGCGTTTAATCCAGTTATCTTCTGAACAAATTCGAAGCAATGTTTTTCCTACTGGTGATGCGACGGTTACAGCGAAAGGGATTCGCTTTGCTGGGCTGTATTAGTTCGAAGCAAGCATTAAAAGAAAATTGGTTTTCTCAGGCACGCATAAAAGGAAGTTGCAAAATTAAAATTCAATATGATCCACAAGACGCTTCGGTTATTTATATTCGCCATGATCGAAGAAATTACGAAGTGTGTCATTTAGTGAAATATCAGTCAATGTATAAAAAATCAACATTTGAAGAAGTTCAACTAATACAATTGGAACGCCGTCAACAACATGCGGACTTTGAGCAAATTGAATTAAATCATCAAATACAGCTGGCACAAGAGATTGAAGCTATTGTACAGCAGGCGAAAGCAGAAGATGATTCAAGCTTACCAAAAAATATTAAAGGAATTCATCACAATAGAAAGCTTGAGCAAGAGATTTTTGCTCATTCAAAGTCTGAACAAAATGAACAACCACAAGTTGCGCACATCACACCGATTCAGAAAAATAAACTATCGCTATTTCAGGAAAAACAAAAGGAGGCGTTGGATGATGACTATTCAACTTAAAAACGGTACTGTTGCACAGTTGGCCAATTATCAAGTTGATGCAGATTTAATTGAATTTCGCGGGAACCCATTAATTGAAGCACTGGAGCCTATAAAATCTCCTGAACGGTTAATTGAGTCACTTATGTTATATCCTCCTTTTCATGAAAGTGAGCGCTTGTTAGATGATTATAAACGTGTGCATTGTATTCAACGACTATTTCAATTTTTTCAACCAATTCCTTTGCACTTAGAACTCTATTCATCTATTGAACGGGTTTTGCGAACAGGCTATTTGTCACGAAATCCACTATCAACAGAATATGCAACAAGCTTTTATAACAATCGGAAATTAGAAACGAAGGGTTTCGATAATGTTGCCAACCAAACAGGACAGACAATCAGCATTATTGGTACATCAGGGGTAGGAAAAACACGTACACTGCAACGGATTTTAAACCTTTACCCGCAAGTCATATCGCATGTCGAATACAATGAACAACCACTGAACATGTACCAAATCACGTACTTATTTATACAAACACCATTTGATGGTTCTGTTAAAACATTGATTTACGATTTCTTTTATCAGTTCGATCAATTAATGGGAACGAAATATTTTGACCGATATGCGAATAGCCGACTTTCTACATCTCAATTAATGCCGATTGTTGCAAGTCTTTCAAAAAACATCGGTATCCTAATAATTGATGAAATTCAACATTTAAAATCGATGAAACAGAAAAATTATACTGAAGTATTGAATTTCATGACGACATTAATTAATCAGGTTAATATCCCCATCGTAATGGTAGGTACACCAAAGGCGATGGAAGTGCTCCAGTTACAATTTAGACAAGCAAGGAGAGGCTTTAATCCTGGCAATATTATGTGGGACCGTCTGCAAAAAGATGAAATATGGGATTTGTTAATTGCAGGACTGTTTAAATATCAATGGACACGCTTGGAAACGCCACTAACACCAGAGCTATCCGCATTGTTATACGAGCATACGCAAGGAATATGCGACATATTAATTAAGCTGTTCATGATGGTACAGCTCCGAGCCATTAGTAGCGGTGAGGAAAGGATAACGCCAGAGCTTATTAACAAAGTAGCAAATGAAGAATTGAAAATGGTGCAACCGATGCTTAAGGCATTAAAAGAAGGCAATGTTAAACGCTTAGTAGAGTATGATGATTTGTTCATGCCAAATATCGAAAACTTTATGCAACGTGAGAAGGTTCAACTGGATAAAAAGCAGGTGATGCAGTCGCTAAAAGATGGCGTGGACAAGCATCAAAAACATGAACAATTGGTGAGTGAAGCCATTGTTCGATTGCAAGTATTAGGTATCGACGAAGCTGATGCGAAACCACTTATTATGAATGTTTTGAAAGATGAATCGATTACAGATGTCGCAATACTTGTTAAAAAAGCTTATTTAGCGTCAACTAACTTTGCATCAGAGCCAACTGTAGAAACAATAGATTTGCGAGAAATTGTGAAGCAAGGTAAACAAGCGGGTCAGACAGCTTATGAAGCTTTACTTGAAGGGGGACTAATTCGCAGAGAATACATGGAGTGTGATGCTTCGTGATTATCCAATTCCCAACGCCATATAAGGATGAATTATTGTATAGTGCTATTGCTCGCTATCATCTACGATCAGGCAATCAATCTTATTTGCATACATTAGAAGATTTGTTTGGCAAGCGCACGACAACCGCTACGCCAATTTTACCGTGTGGCATCAAAAAGCTAATTAACGAATTGCCAAAGCATACAACTTTAACGGAAAAGATGCTGATTGAACAGCATACCTTGTATCCATTTTACACAGCATTTTTGCCAGCGGAAAAGGCGCTATCTATTTACAATCAAATGATTGGCGATGACGGCAAAACCTTATATACAACAGCAGGCATTATGTCGAGTGCGATTTCACAAAATAAGTTTTTTCATTTTTGTCCACTGTGCTTTGAGGAAGCTGAACATGGCGAACGATATTGGCATCGATTGCATCAGCTTCCAGGGCAATTGATTTGTAAAAAACATCATGTCTTGTTAGAGAAAAGCACTGTTCGATTAATCCAGCCTGATCGATGTAGTTTCGTTTCGCCAACTGCTGAAAACTGCAAGTACAATAAGATTCGCTATGTAACTGAACCATTGAAAAGGCAATACATGCGACTGTTACAGCTAATAGATGAACTATTGTCGAACCCTATAAATCATTATTCGTTTGGAGAGTGGACGAAGTTTTATCATCTGCTTTTATTTCAAAAGGGATATGGTAAAGGGAAATCAAAACTGCTTATCGATCAGTTGCAATTGAAGGAGGACTTTTTGCATTTTTATTCGGAAGAGTTTTTAAATAGTTTAGGTATTACATCAACAGCATGGTTGCGCTTACTGGCTCAAAAGCATAGAAAATCGTTTCATCCGTACCACCATTTATTGATGTGCGAATTTTTAGGGGTAAAGGTTGCGGATATTCCAACGATTATGAATTCAATTAGCAGTGTAAGTATTAAGAAACCTGTCGCAACACCAGCAATCAAACCAACAAATTCGAAAATCCTTGAACGCATAGAAGATAGGAGGCAGGTGTGGTTGCAATTGCAAGAGCTGTATCCGAATCACAGTAAAACCGAGCTACGAAAAATGCACCCAGCTGTCTACACATATCTATACCGTTATGACCGTAACTGGTTAGAAACGAACTCGCCTAAGCCCGCATCCCGCAAAGCTATTAATAAAAGAGTAGATTGGGAACAACGTGATGAAGAACTCCTAAAAAAAGTGAAGAAAGCAACGGCGGATTTACTTGCACGAACGGAAAATTTAAGGCGCATTACAATTAAAGCGCTGGGCGATGAAACGGATGAATTGGCGTTGTTGGAACAGCAGTTGCACAAATTGCCAAAAACAAAGAATTATATTGATAAAGTTAGTGAAACTGAAACACAGTATCGCAATCGAAGGATGCAAGGAACGATTGAGAAGATGCAAACTAAGGGTCAGCAAATAAGTGTAAGGCGAATTATACGAGAGGCTGGAATAAAAGAGAAATATTTAGAAGATATTTTAGAGTTATTAGGTGACAGAGAAATCCTTCGTTAAAAATGAAGGATTTTTCTATCTATGAAATAATAACTAATGTATAATCGAACATTGCATTTCAAGGGTTCAAACTATGATAGTGTATTTACGAAATATCATACTTTTTATAATTATTGGAGCTTCTAAGAGTGTATAACTTAGTTCCATAGAAGGCATAAAAATTCTCCTAAGCGTCTAAATGTAATGTTATTTACTTTTTTTATACTATTTTACTGAAACGTTATTCCTTTCTTTAATTAGTAATATAGCATTTTCAAGGTACTGATATATTTCATTCGTGTTCATTTTAGAAATCAATTTAGGCTTATCAGCATTAACAAACCACTTTATATTGTCTTTATTTTTATCACTATTAACAAATAATGACGTAAGATTTTGTTCATCTATCCAAGAATGCAAATGTTGTTTATCTTTAAACATAGAAGTTAATTTACCATCATCGAAACATTCATATAGCGTCCAATCTATTCTATCTTCTGTTAGATTATATCTAAGTTTGTTCATATCTCGTTGAGGTAGAAGCATATAATTCCCCTTTGTGTAACATAATTCCGCAAAGGGTTTTATTTTTTCATTGACCTTTCTTATTTTGTCAGTATAGTCGTTGATTCTTGTTTTGTTAGTTTGAAAAATTAAACGTTCAAGACTTTTTGTTGTTTTATATGCAGACCAACCAGCTTCTAATTCAAGTAATCTTTTATAAAGTGTCCAAAATGAAGTAATTGTATCTGCGCGAAGAGCTGTTTCCTTATTTAAATTTATCGTTTCATAATAATATTTTGCATCGTTGTCATAGGCTAATCTTAATTCCTCTTTATCTTTCTGTGGAAGATTAGTATAGTCTTTCTCCGTTTTTATTATTTCCCATTCTAAATAATCTTCTAATATATCAATTACTTTAGTTTTCATGATTTTCTCCTTTAGTGAATTTACAATTCTTAAAATATCAAAATAAGTATTACAGATGCTTATAAACATTAGAGTTTTGTTTATTTAAAAATATTGGAATTTAAATACCGTAAAAATTATTTTTCTATAGAACTGCACTAAAGATAACTATGGCTTGAACAATAGTAAAAGAGAGTTATGTTAAAATGTTTATATATACATAATATACCAAATTATATATTTTTGGGTTGTTTAAGGAGAGGGGACTATGTATAGATTTAGAACTGTTCAAAATCTTATTGGTGATTTTCAAGAGTTAGAAAAACAGCAAATTTATTTTGCGCATCCAGAGCAATTAAATGATCCAATGGAGGGGATGCGTCGCTATTATTGGCAAGGTGACGAGATAATTTGGAGAAATTTACTTAAACATTTTATTCTCTGCTTGGAACACGTTGTAACACTCGCAAGGTTAATTGATAAAGATGAAAAGATAAAAATAGAAGATATACCTGTTTTTAAAAGTATTGATAATTTGCCTACAGATTTATACAAGAATCGAATTATAATGTTTTCTTCTCAAATAATTTTGTTCAAGCTTATTTAAATTTTATTATTAAAAATCCTTATAAAATATATCAAGAAGAAATGTATGTCCATTTGAGAATGTTATTTAGACATGCGTTCAATGCAATTATCGAAATTGATATTAAAGACGGTTTTATTAATGCTCCTGAGGAATTCGAGAAGAGAAATAAAAATGAAGACAAGATAGATGCTTTTCTTACTTTTTGGGACGATATGAGCGAGAAACCAGATGGGAAAGAGCTATATGAGGAATTATTGAAAGTTTTACATTCAGCAATTGAGAGTATGGATTTTCAGATGACGTTAGGTTTAAAAGAATCTGTTAAAATGCAAAGTATTTACGTTGAATACACTAAAATGTATGTGGAAGCTATAAAAACATTGACTTATCCAGAAGCATATCTTGCATGTTTTATGGATAATTGTACAAATTCGTCAATTTGGGGAACTTATGGGGATAATCACAGGGGTGTATGTTTAAAATATAAAATTAAAGATGAACATAATCCTTCACTCTGTTTGAAAACTATTACAGGTTTTTCTTCAGTAAATGGAAATATATATAAATTTGTTGATTTTCCTATGAAAAAAATAATTTACCAGAATGAATTCGATGAATTTGATTTTTTTAGAAATCTCGGTACTTTGCCTAAGCCACACTTGGAAAAACAATGGTATAAAAATGAGGAAGGTGAGTATAGCGTTTGTAGCAATCATTTGTTTTTTTATGAAGATGAATGGAGAAGAAATCACTGGAATCAGTTTGAAACAGCTTTTTTAAAGAAACTATCCGCATGGTCACATGAGCGTGAATACCGAATTATATTAAGTAGTGTTTTGGATAGCTTTTCAGATCCAAAAGATAGGCTCCTTGAATATAGATTTGAAGATTTGGAAGCAATTATTTTTGGCATGAAAACCCCTAAAGAAGACCGTATTAAAATTATTGATATTATTATGGATAAGTGTCAAAAAGAAGGGCGAAGAGAATTTGATTTTTACGAAATGATGTACTCAAATACTGAAAAAGAAATGATACCTAAGAAAATATATTCTGTGAAAATATAAATTGATATTATTTTACATTTTCTTAATCTAATCTTATTTGAATAAAAAACGAGAGGTAGTGTAAAAATGGGATTTAAGAAATTTGTACCGAAGCTCCAGGATCCAGAATTTTATATGGAAATTCAATACTACGATGTTCGCTTATCGGTTGTGAAAGCCAATGACATGTTGGAAACTTTCTACGATGCTTCGATTTCTGTGACATATGCCGATGAAGCGGAATATGATGCAGAAGAAATGGAGAAAAAGCTGGTTCGGCGTATTCATACACGCCACGCCCTGCTGGATTTAAATAACTGTTTCGATTTGCTTCTTCAGGTGCCGTGGTTCCACTTCCGTATTTGGGAGCAGTATAATCCTGGTGGTCCATTGCGGACAAAAGATAAAAAGTATAAAAACAATATTGCGCGAAATACAGTAGACTGGGTGGAACAAGCTGAGAAAAAATGCTCTTATGATAAAGTGGTGAACTATTTAGAACAACAAACGAATCCTGCAATCGTAGCCTTCGTTGCGGAAATCAAGAAGTTTGAAGCTGACTACATATTTAATCCAACCAAGCCGTTTACTGTGCGGACTATCGCCAATCAAATGAAGCACAACCACAGTTTAAAATTAGAAGAATTCCATGCGCCGTATGATTTTAATGTTGATATTAACGGGGTGAAAAGCAGTTTAAAAGACAATCAAATGAAAATGCAAATGGATGTGCCGTTTTTTGAAGAAAACAATCCATCTGTTCCACTTGGTACAATGAAAGTTGAAATGAATGATGATTTGTATGTAGATGTGTTATATACGAACGGGGACGAATTTTATGCCAAAGATTATTTAAAAGAAAGCTCTCGCTATACGTTAAATGACATTCATCAAGAACTAATCGATTACGGCAATGCACTAATTGATTTGTATGAAAAACTTCTACTGGTCATTGAGCCAAATTTAGCACAAAACCCATTCTTACCTCCTGCGGTCAAGAAAACGGGCAAACCAATAAATTTAGATAAGTATTTTAAATAATATAAATGAGGTTGATTTTTAAGAATATGCCTTTATTGCTTTGTCTTCCTGTAACTAAGACTTTCCCCATCTTCTAAAGTTGGTTCCTGAAGTAAGGGCAAGGGATTAGATTGGAAGGAAATAGAGGACCACACTCGTACAAATTTTTGTGCGCGGTATGGTCCTTTTTTGTCGTCATATTAATGTTTTACAGCCGTTCCGTATTCGTGGCAAGGAAGCACATACAGAAACTTATATTTCGAAACGTTATTTAATTTTTAAGAAACATGAATTTACTGTTGATTATCTAAACTCCGTTGTGCAGATGCTAATTCCTTATTGTAAATTTTGTAAAATTCCTCTCTCTTCATTCCTTCTAAAGGTGTTGAATGATACTGCCAAATACCTCTTGACGTGCTTAATACACACTGTCCACCCATATTCAGTTCATAATCTGTCCCATAACCTGTCGTATAACAAGTAGTTAGCGTCCCATAATTGTTATTAAATCCTTCGACTTTATCTAAATCGCACATAATATCAACGAGTGTAAAGGATAAAGGGTATTTTGATTGTTCCTGCTCACCTTGTTGACTTATTTTTTTTGCTTGTGTGTACAAGGCTTTTCTGTCTGGCGAAACATCTGAAATATATTGAGTAGATAAATATTGTTTTATTTGCGCTATACTGTCAGATTGCTCATAGTTGTTCGTATGCCTCATCATAGCTTCACGCTGTGCTAACATTTTCATTTGTTCAAGCATTTCTTCATTCGATAATGTTCGCCCACCTTTTGTAGGAATCGTACGCCAATCTGGCTCAGGTAAAGAACCAAATGTTGAATAACTTCTTAATATCGGACTCTTAACCTCTTTCATCGAATAGTTCCACAAATCGCTTTTACCTGAAGAACGGATAAATTCGTCTGTTTTAGTAGTTGACTGTGCCATCTGTTTAATGGGGTTTCTTCGCAGTGTATTTTCAAAAAAATCACTTGATGTTTGCCCAACTTTCCCTATCATTATGTAGCCTCCTTTTACGAATGCTAATAGAAAAGAATTTGTACATTGTTCAACTTTAGTTTTGTAATATTATTGTGTATATGTTTGCATATCTCAAATAAATGTATCAATCGAACTCGAAGTCGGTTTTACTTGTTGCTGTGCTTCGGCTTTTAAGCTTCTCCAAGTATCCATATAAATCGCCATAAATTTACTTTCCCTCTTCATCTCGTCCTTTGTCATGACCCCTGTCCAGCCTGTATTAGGAGAATAATTTGCAATTTCTTGACCACTTGCATCTTTAATTTTCATATACGAAATTTGATTACGTTTATTCATCGGAACTTGCTGAAAACTTTTGGCGATATAGCCTTTACGGTCTGGTGATGCAACAGAAACATAGCTATTTTTCAACGCACGATAAGCTGTATTATGTTCACCGCCACATTTCCCTTCCTCAAAATCCTTTTTTGCCTGCTTGCGAATCGCTTCCTCATAAGCCTCTTCACTCATAGCAGGAGCTGTTTTCGTTGTCATTGAATCAATCCCGTTAAATTGTGGTGTCATCATCGGTATCTTTTTATCAGATATCTCGACCCCTAATAGTTTTAATGTCATTTCGTTAATACCTACTGACCTCATTTCAAACATCCCCTTTTGAAATTTGTATTTACCTATCTTATCGGTTAACTAAACTCACAATTAATGGTTAATAAGATGTTATCTGGATGTTATTTGATTTTTCTAAAGTGAGATTTAGATACCAATATTTAACGACATTATAAATATGTCCTTTTCTAATAGCTCTGTATAATGTTTAAACTTGAACAAAGGACAACCGATACAAAAGTAAATATATTACACATCGGGAGGTTATAATGAATATTCAATTAGGAAATAATAGTTACCTCAATACTCTAAAAAAGGATAGCTCTAACCGTTTATCAGAGGATTTATTTTTAGAGAAAAATAAAAAGTCTAAAGCAACATATGAAATCAGAAAAGAAAACGGCTATATACGTCATTACGTTACGAAAGCAAATGGCGAGAAAGTGATGATTAAAGAAACGAAGCTACCTAAATCTAAAGAGAATGAACAAGGTACTGGTGAGATGAAAGATATAATTACTGAAATGGTGATGAACCAATTAACAAAGGTTTTGGATAAAGAACAATTCGATAAGTTTTCTAAAACAGGATTGGTAGCTCAAAAAGAAAAGCAACTTGAAAAATACGCTACAAATATTTAATAATATCTTCCTGTAACTAAGTCTTTCCCCATCTTCTAAAGTTGGTTCCTGCTGATACTAAGTTGGTACCCGAAGTAGAGGTAAGAGGTTAGATTGGAAGCAAATAGAGGACCGCGCTCGTACAATTTTTTGTACGAGGTGCGGTTCTTTTTTTTGTGCCGTAAATCGCGTTGTATCAAGGTTTTGGGGAGGTTTAGGTGAGAAGAAATCCAAGCACTTTTCTATCATCTAATCACTAAGATCTTATCCATACTGAAACGAACTTAATATCATTTTTGCCCCTAAAAAAGCCCGCGCTAAGCTCTAAAATCTGCTCTCTTAAGCCTATTTCGGGGAAGAACTTAATTACAGATTAAATGTAAGAAAAATAGCGATAAAGTCAGTGGTGGTAAGGGTTTGGTGGGGGTGAGGGGGAGGGAAGAACTTAGTTACAGGAATACAAATGTTATCTTCCTGTAACTAAGTCTTTCCCCATCTTCTAAAGTTGGTACTCGGCTGTTTTAAGTTGGTACCCGAAGTAGAGGTAAGAGGTTAGATTGGAAGATGATTGAGGACCGCGCTCGTACAATTTTTGTACGTGGTGCGGTTCTTTTTTTATTGGCTAAATACAGTCATATCAAGGGTTTGGCAAGATTTGTAGCATTGGCTATCATGCATTTCACCGCGCTTTAATCTACTCTCTTATCCATACTTCAGGGAAGAACTTAATATCATTTTTGCGCCTAAAAATGACCGCGCTAACCTCTAAAATCTGCTCTCTTAAGCCTATTTCGGGGAAGAACTTAATTACAGATTAAATGTAAGGAAAATAGCGATGAAGTCAGTAGTGGTAAGGGTTTGGTGGGATTTTTGGGGAGGGAAGAACTTAATTACAGGAATACAATAATGTTATCTTCCTGTAACTAAGTCTTTCCCCATCTTCTAAAGTTGGTTCTCGGCTGTTTTAAGTTGGTACCCAGAGTAGGGGTAAGATTTTAGAAATGAAGATGATTGAGGACCGCGCTCGTACAATTTTTGTACGTGGTGCGGTTCTTTTTTGTTGGCTAAATACAGTCGTATCAAGGATTTGGCAAGACTTGTAACGTTGGCTATCGTGCATTTCCCCGCGCTTTAATCTACTCTCTTATCCATATTTCAGGGAAGAACTTAATATCATTTTTGCGCCTAAAAATGCCCGCGCTAACCTCTAAAATCTACCCGCTTAAGCCTATTTTGGGGAAGAACTTAATTACAGATTAAATGTAAGGAAAATAGCGATAAAGCCAGTAGTGGTAAGGGTTTGGTGGGGGTGAGGGGGAGGGGAGAACTTAATAACAGGAAGACAAATGATCATTAAACAATGGACTATGCCACAGATTTGGCATAGTCTTTTTTTTGTGGCGGGTGGATAAAAGGGCAAAAGTGGCGGATAGAGTCCAAAAAGGCGCTGTAAGAGCAACCTTTCATGAGCAAGCACCGTCAAATAAATGATGTTTTCAAAACCTGCCTACGAATGCTATACTAAGTATCGTGTATTGAAACGATAACAAGATAAGGAGGGGAATATATGCGTAAAGTACCAGGAAAAAATCGCGCGGCGAGTGTTAAGGCAAAACATCATTCTAATTTAACATTTCGTATGAATATCCTTTTCTTTGCAATATTTATCGTATTTTCAATGTTAATTTTTAGACTGGGTTATATGCAAATCGTAAAAGGAGAAGAATATGTACGACTTTTAGCGAGTACAGAGGAAGTGCCTGTTAATACAAGTGTGCCAAGGGGCCGCATGTATGATCGTTATGGGCGTATTTTAGTTGATAATCACCCTGAAAATGCTATTACCTATACGAAAATGCAGACAACAACAACAGAGGAAATGCTGGAAATCGCTGAGAAGCTAGCACAATTAATTGAACAGCCAACAAATCGTGTGACATTGCGCGATAAGCAGGATTTCTGGATACTTAAAAACCATGATGCTGCCTATGAAAAAGTAACAAAGGCTGAGGAAGATAAAATTCGACAAAAAGAAGATATTACAACAAGTCAAATCAATGCAGAGATTGATAAGCTTGTGCGTGAACGTATTACAAATGAGGAGCTTTTACAATTAACAGAGGAAGATTTAGAAGTATTAGCAATCTATCGAGAAATGGCTTCTGGCTATAATTTATCACCTCAAATTATTAAAAGTGAAAATGTATCGGCAGATGAATTTGCACGTGTATCAGAGCGTTTAACAGAGCTGCCAGGCGTCAATACAACAACAGACTGGAAGCGTGTAAAGCTATCATCCTTATCTATTCTTGGCCGTACCACTGTCCCAACAAAGGGGATACCAAAAGAAAGGCTTGATTATTATTTAGCACGTGACTATTCACGGAATGACCGTGTTGGGGAAAGCTATATTGAAGCGCAATACGAGGAGTTATTACAAGGTCAAAAAACAGTTGTAAAAAATATTACCAATAAAAAGGGGCAAGTAGTCGATACGGTTACAACCTATGAAGGAGAGCCCGGTAAAGATTTAGTTTTAGCATTGGATAGTGAGCTACAAGCAGAAACCGATAAAATTGTAGAAGAAGAACTGCTTAACTTAAAGGCCATGGGCGGCTCCTATTTATTAGATCGTGCCTTTTTAATTATGATGGACCCGAATACAGGCGATATTTTATCGATGGTTGGTAAAAAAATCGAAAAGGACCCTGAAACAGGAAAAAATATAGTTGTGGACTATGCCTATGGTACATTTACAACAGCTTATGAAACAGGTTCTTCTGTCAAGGCTGCAACAGTTCTAATGGGCTATAATCAAGATGTTATCTCGATGGGTACTCCTATGGGCGATGAACCAATTAAATTAGCTGGAACAGCCCCTAAAACATCGATCTTTAACAGAGGCGGCTATATTACGATGAATGATTTAAGTGCTTTAGAGCGCTCTTCCAACGTTTATATGTTTAAAATCGCCATGATGATTAATGGCACACCTTATAGCTATGGTATGCCTTTACGTTTAAAGGATGATACATTCGCAAAAATGCGTAATAATTATGCGCAATTTGGTTTAGGTGTAAAAACAGGTATTGATTTACCAAATGAATTTAGTGGGGTACAAGGTCCAGCTGGTCCAACAATGGGTGGTAAAACATTGGACTTAGCGATTGGTCAGTATGATACGTATACACCGCTTCAACTTGCACAATATATTTCAACAATTGCCAATGGTGGCTATCGTGTGCAGCCACATGTAGTAAAAGAGGTACGTGATCCATCACAGGATGGCAAACAACTAGGGCAATTAGTAACAGAGGTTGGGCCAAGGATTTTAAATCAAATAGATAACCCTAAAGAAGAAATTGATTATGTCAAACAAGGGTTACGTCGTGTATACACTGGTAAACAAGGGACAGCACGAGCTCAGTTTGCGGATGCACCATATACAGCTGCAGGGAAAACAGGAACAGCAGAGGTAGTGTACTATGGACCATTAAAAGAGCATTATGGTACAAACACGATTAACCTAACACATGTTGGCTTTGCACCATATGAAAATCCTGAAATTGCCTATGCTGTTGTGATTCCATGGGTTAATACAAATTTAGATCCTCACTACTATCAAAATAATGTCATTGCTAGACGTTCATTAGATAAGTATTTTGAATTAAAAGCAAAATATCAAGCTGAAAATATATCAGATAGTAATGTACAGCAACCGATTTTACCAGCCGCTACAGAGGAAAAAATTGGTGAAGGTGAGCAAGAATAAAACTTATATAAAAGTGGATTTGGAAAAGAAATTATTTTCCAAATCTACTTTTTTTATGCTTTTCAGGACTAACTATAAATTTTAATTGACGCTATATAAAATGGAATGTTTAGTCTTAGATAACAATATTGTATAATTTATTGAATAAGATGTCATATGAGGATTTGAGTAATTTGTAGGGTATTTACAAATGGTAGGGGGAATTAGGATGTGGGGGAGTATTCAGAAAAAATAGATGTAAAAAGGGGGTGTTTGCTAAAAGTAGCAAACACCCTCTTATCTTTAGGCAGATAGCTGCTGAATCGCTAATTCAAATTGCTCTCTCGGCTTTACCCCATAATGCTCTATATTATGATAGAAATAAGATGCTACCATAAAATCGATAGCCTCCTGTAATGTTAGCTCCCGACGCTCCATTATAAGAGATAAATATGTTTTAAAATAATCGGCATTTTGTACATTTGCATGTTTCATCACAAAGGTCAAACTCCTCATATAAAATATTTCCGACACAATTTTTTATTATAACATCTTTCCTATAAGAAGCAAATTTCTTTTATCCTCTATCACGAATCGGTGGGGATAAGGCCCCTCACTGATTGAAGGTTCACTTTATTGTAAATATGTCTTTACAATCGTTTACAAAGCATTACACACCTTTACAGTTCTTTTACAAAGCCTTTATACGAATTCAACAATTAATCATTATAGTAAAGACTGTAAGAGTAATAACTATAAAACAGTTAGTGACGGAGGCAAATGAAATGAAAAAGTGGAAGTACTTAACAATGACAGCGGTAATGGGTTCTGCATTAATGCTTGGTGCATGTGGTGGCGAGTCTGCCCAAAATGGTAATGGCACAGAAACAAATGCATCAACAGACGCAGGACAAGAGGCATCTGATGAAAAGCTACAAGGCTCTGTGGCTGGAGATGGTTCTTCAACAGTAGCACCAATTATTGAAGCAGTCGTTGAAGAGTATGCAGGTACACAACCAGATGTCAAGGTATCAGTAGGGGTTTCTGGTACTGGTGGTGGTTTTGAAAAATTCATCGCAGGTGAAACAGACTTTTCAAATGCATCTCGTAATATAAAAGATGAAGAGAAAGCGAAATTAGAAGAAGCAGGCATTGATTTTACAGAGCTAGCTTTAGCATATGATGGTTTATCAGTAGTCGTGAACCCAGAAAATGACTGGGCACAAGACTTAACAGTAGAACAATTACAAAAAATTTGGATTGAAGATGGCACAGAGAAAAAATGGTCTGATATTGATCCATCTTGGCCAGATGACAAAATCGTTTTCTATTCACCAGGTACGGATTCAGGCACATACGATTACTTTGATGAAGTGATTTTAGATGGTGCTGATCTTGTAAGCGCAGCGACATTATCAGAGGATGATAATATGCTTGTACAAGGTGTTGCAGGTGACAAAAACGCAATCGGCTTCTTTGGTTATGCTTACTACTTAGAAAATAAAGATAAATTAAAAATCGTGAAAATCAATGGTGTAGAGCCAACAAATGAAACAATTGAAGCAGGTGAATATACACCACTTTCACGTCCACTATTCACATATGTAAAAAATAGTGCAATGAAAGATAATGAAGCAGCATATGATTTCATTAAATTTACACTAGAAAATGCAGGCGATATGGCTGAGGCAGTTGGCTATGTTCGCTTACCTGAAGAACAATATACTGAAGGCTTAAAAACTTTAGAAGGCTTAAAATAAGAAGACATGCATAGAGGGAAAGAGGTGTATGCTCTTTCCCTCTCTTATTTGAAAGGAGTTCCCAATGGTTTCTCAAAAGGAAAATAAGACATCCTCTGTGCAGCAATTAATTGCAAATTCGCGCAACAATAAAACAAAGAAAATAGTGGAAAAAGCAATGCCAACTCTATTATTTTCTGCAGCTATACTTTCAATTTTAACAACATTTGGTATTGTTTTCACCCTTATTTTTGAAACGTTTGAATTTTTCAAGCGTGTGTCGATTACAGATTTCCTTTTTGGTACACAATGGCTTCCGTTTTCAGGGAATGAACCGCTCTTTGGGATTTTACCACTGATTGCTGGTACATTGAAAGTCACACTGATTGCCATTGTAGTAGCTGTACCATTTGGTATTGGTTCGGCTATTTATTTAAGTGAATACGCAAGTGAAAAAACAAGACGCACAGTAAAGCCTATTTTAGAGGTATTAGCGGGCGTACCAACAATTGTGTATGGTTTCTTCGCATTAACATTTGTTACGCCTTTATTACAAGGCATTCTCCCTGAACTTAAATTATTTAATGCACTTAGTCCAGGAATTGTTGTAGGAATTATGATTTTACCGATGATTACCTCTCTCTCTGAGGACGCGATGTCATCTGTGCCAAATAGTATGCGTGAAGGGGCTTTAGCGCTAGGTGCAACAAAATTTGAGGTGGCAATCAAAGTTGTATTACCAGCTGCATTATCAGGCATTGTAGCTTCTGTTGTACTAGCTATTTCCCGGGCAATTGGTGAAACGATGATTGTTTCGCTTGCAGGTGGTTCTACGCCGAAATTTGATTTGAATGTTACAGATTCCATTCAAACAATGACAGCATACATTGTACAAGTATCAACAGGTGATGCGGGCTATGGTACAACCATCTATTATTCTATTTATTCTGTTGGATTCACACTATTTATCTTTACATTGGTAATGAATCTACTTGCTCATTATATTTCGAAACGCTTCAGGGAGGTTTACTAGCATGCGCTATATAGATGATTCAGTCGTGATGAAACGAATGACAAAGCGTATTACGTTCAATAAAGTTTGGAAAACCTTATTTTTCCTCGCAACGGCTTTTGCGCTTGTGACATTGGCGATTTTACTATATCGCATCATTACACAAGGGGTCGATTACTTAAATATCGATTTCTTAACAAACTTTGCATCACGATTTGCAGATAAAGCAGGTATTAAGGCTGCATTAATAGGCTCGCTTTGGTTAATGGCAGTTGTTGCGCCAGTATCCATTATTTTAGGCGTAGGGACAGCGATTTATTTAGAGGAATACGCTAAGAAAAATAAAATTAACGACTTTATTCGCATGAATATCTCCAATTTAGCAGGTGTGCCTTCCATCGTTTTTGGTTTACTTGGATTAACTATTTTTGTACGTATGCTAGGGCTAGGTAAAAGTGTGCTAGCTGCTGGCTTTACAATGAGTTTATTAATTTTACCCGTTATTATTGTGGCTGCACAGGAGGCTATTCGTGCAGTGCCAAATGAGCAGCGTGAAGCTTCATATGGTATGGGGGCAACTAAATGGCAAACCATTTTACGTGTTGTACTACCAGCCGCAATTCCAGGGATTTTAACAGGTAGTATTTTAGCGCTTTCTCGTGCGATTGGTGAAACAGCACCACTTGTTGTCTTAGGAATTCCAGTTATTCTACAGTTTTTACCGAATAGCTTATTAAGTCAATTTACCGCATTGCCAATGCAAATCTATGACTGGGCAAAGCGTCCGCAAGAGGCCTTTCAATATGTTGCAGCGGCAGGTATTTTAGTGCTAATGACCATGCTGTTATTAATGAACTCTCTAGCGATCTTTATTCGCAATAAATTCCAAAAACGTTATTAATGAGGTGACCTTATGGTACTTGATATAAAAAAGGAAACAACAAATATCCAATCGATTCATAAAACAACAAAATCTTCTGAGGCTGTGGCTAAAAATATTGTCTATGATACACGCGATTTAAATTTATGGTATGGTGACCATCATGGCTTAAAGGATATTAATTTAAGCATCTATGAAAATGAAGTAACAGCTATTATTGGACCTTCTGGCTGTGGTAAATCGACCTATTTAAAAACATTAAATCGAATGGTAGAGCTTGTACCAAGCGTTCGAACATCAGGTGAAATTGTCTATCGTGAGCGTAATATTTTAGACAAAAGCTATACAGTGGAGGAATTAAGAACACGTGTAGGTATGGTGTTCCAAAAGCCAAATCCATTCCCAAAATCAATTTATGATAATATTGCCTATGGACCAAGAATTCATGGTATTAAAAATAAAAAGATTTTGGATGAAATTGTTGAGAAATCACTACGAGGCGCAGCAATTTGGGACGAAGTAAAGGATCGTTTAAATCAAAATGCTTATGGTCTTTCAGGTGGACAGCAGCAACGTATTTGTATTGCACGTTGTTTAGCGATTGAGCCAGATGTTATTTTAATGGATGAGCCAACATCTGCCCTAGACCCTATCTCTACGTTAAAAGTGGAGGAGCTTGTACAGGAGCTGAAAAAAGATTACTCCATTATTATTGTGACACATAATATGCAGCAAGCCGCACGTATTTCTGACCGTACAGCCTTTTTCCTAAATGGAGAGGTTGTGGAATACGATAAAACAGATATTATCTTCCAAACACCTGCAGACCAGCGTACAGAAGATTATATTTCTGGACGTTTCGGCTAAGGAGGAGCGAATAGATGATTGTGCGTGAGCGTTTTGAACAAGAATTAAAAGATGCACAGGAGCAATTTATTGCTATTGCTAACCGTAGCATTGATGCATTAAAAATGGCTTTTACAGCATTGGTGGAACAAGATTTAGAAAAAGCTTTAAAAATTCTTGAAGATGATTTAGTGATTAATCGCCTTGAAGAAGAAATTAATGATCATGTCATTTTAATGATTGCTAAACAGCAGCCAGTTGCCACGGATTTACGCCGTTTAATGGTGCTTGTAAAAGCGGCATCAGATATGGAGAGGGTGGGTGACTATGCAGTTAATATTGCAAAGGAAGCAATACGAATCGGTAAAGAGCCTATCGTCTTCCCTTTCACGAATTTACAAACAATGTGTGATAAAACAGTGGAAATGTTAGAAAGCATTATAAAAGCTTTTACAGAGGAAGATACAGTACGCGCAAAAGAAATTGCTGAGCTTGATGATTATGTAGATGATTTATATGGTGCAACCATTGTGCTACTACTACGTGCAGGTATTGACAATCCAGCGCATATTTCACAAATTACACATTTAACATTTATTTGCCGCTATTTAGAGCGTTCGGCTGACCATGCTACAAATATCGCTGAGCATCTATTTTATTTAGTAAAGGGCAAGCATTATGAATTAAATAATTAACGGAGAAGAGCTGCACTAGTAGCTCTTTTTTCTATGGCTAAATATAAAATTTTATAGAATGGCAACATTGTTGATGATCCAGCGTCAATATAGCAAGTGGATTTGTATTGTCAAAAAAATTTTTTGGTTATACTATAGACATTATTCAAAAATGTGGTACTTAGGAGGTGCTACGATATGTCAGATGCATTGCAAGCACTAATCGAAAAATTAGATATTGAAATAACGCTTGAACAACGTAACTATTTACGTTTTCTATATGAGCATTTACATCTAGAAGAACTAAGCGATAAAGAGCAGCAATATTTTATTGACTATTTTTTCAAGAGTGAGCCATTGCGAAATATGGCGGCATTTGCGCTCGAATTGGCAGATATTATGCAGGAGATGCAAGAAAATATGCCTGCAATTGAGCAAGCTGAACGATTAGCAAATGGTCGTGAGCAACGTCTATATTATGAACGGAAATGGGCAGAACGAAGACGTCAACAGCTAAAGCAGCAAATCACTAAAAATAACAACGTGCTATATGTGCCATTTCATTATCATAAAAAAGAACCTGGTCCTATTATTATTTGCTTGGAACAAACAACAGGGATGGCAGCTTATTCAGAGCTTTGTAAAAGCATGATTTTACCATGGTTTATGAATGCGCATCACGAAGGACGTGATTTATATATAGTACCATATGACCGTCAAATACATGTGCACTATCGCTTTGAAAATGGCCATTTGAATGTAGCTGATTTTAAAAGCTTTATTGAATATAAGGCAAGTGGAGAAGCAGCGATGTTACCTGTTTTACAGTTTGTCAAAGCATTATTGCAGGAAAATCAGCAAGGCACTGAAGCAGATATTATTCTTTTTACAGAAGGAGCGCCAGTTGATGGGCAGCATCTTGTTAGTAAACAGGCAAAAATGATGCTAGAGGAGATGACCCAAAAATACCATGCCGAATTTTTGGTGATTGCGATGCATGAAGAACATTTTAATAAACAGCAATTTTGGTTTGCTCATAAAGCTTTTTTTGCAGATAATGCGATACAATAACAAAAGGGAGCTGACCTTTAGCATGGTGAGCTCCTTTTTGTTGGAGATACATAGGCACGTTAAAGGAGAACAACATGGATTCATTAAAATGGTTTTTACCTAAATTTGCAGTACCAACGTGGTTAGATATTGTGATTGCGATTGTGATTTGCCTGATTGGCTGGCTTATTCAACGCTTTGTCATTCAAAAAATTATTAATCGTATGGCGCTATTTTTAAAAAATCGCCATCGTAATTTTCAAGCCAATGTACTTGCCCAATTTAGCAAAGCAATTGGCTATGCATTTTTAGCAGCCGTAATTGTGTTAAGTCTTTCTTATTTAATAGATGTTCCGTTATTTACACATAAATCAACGAAAAATTTTGTATTATCAATTATGGTGTTTTTTGCTTTTAAAGGTGTATATGATGTTTTGCATTTTTATACAAAACAACCATTCCAATTATCGGATGAGGAAGATCAAAATGTGTTATTGCCGTTTTTCCTAAGGATTGGTAAAGTATTGACAATGCTTTTTGCGATGTTTACCATTGCTTCATTTTGGAATTTTAACTTGAATGGCTTTTTAACAGGGATTGGTTTAACGGGTGTAGCGCTTGCCTTTGGGATTCGTGATACGTTGGCACATGTCTTTGGCGGGATGTCCGTTGCATTAGATAATCCATTTCAAATTGGCGATTGGATAGCAACAGAGGATCAAAAAATTGAAGGGACGATAGAGGATATTAATCTTCGAAGTACATTGATTCAAACTGGCGATAAAGGACTTGTCTATGTGCCAAACTCCTATTTAGTGAATCGTCCCATTTATAATTTATCACGGCGTGAAAAACGGAAATGTGAGCATTTTTTGTACGTGGCTGTTGATAATGAGGAGGAATCATTACGAAGCGCCTTAACCGCTATTCACAAAGAAATTTATTTACATGACCAAACAGAGAAGGATATTATTCATGTTTATATTGATGAGCTGCACCATAATTGCTATCGTGTGCTTGTACGATTTTTTATAGCAACAAATGATACCGCAGTGATGTTGGAGGTGCGACAGGATATTTTATTTGCGATTCGTCAAATTATGGAGGACTTCGCCATTCCATTAGTAAGTCCAATCGATAATGAATAAGCTTATTATAAAAAAAGTTTGAATTGCAAGATAACTTGCTTTACAATAGTATCAAGTAATCGGCTTTGATGAAGAGTAGTAGCTATTAGTATTTGTTATAGAGAGCTAGTGGTTGGTGGAAACTAGTGCAAATGGATGGTGAATGGACTTCGGAGCTCTAATCCAGAATACAAAGTATGGATTAGCGTCTGCCTGCGTTATAAGGCTTAGAGTGGGTCTTACAATAAGACCAATAAAGGTGGCACCACGGCTTTTCCGTCCTTTTTGTGATGGAAGGGCCTTTTTATGTTATTTAGATGGTGTAAGACGAGCAGAGTTTAGAGAAGGAGAGAGATGTATGACAGTTGAGCTTAGCAAGTATGCGATGAAAGTATTACAGGGGGATATGATGACCCCCATCTCGGTATATCAGGCATTAACAGGACAGTATAAAATGCTGTTTGAATCATCCGCCAAGCATGAGGAAAGTGGGCGTTATTCATTTATTGCAGTGAATCCTATTGCTGAATTAACGGGCAATCAAACAGGGTACACCTTTTCTAAGGGAAACAGGCAGGAGCAAGTGGACGGCAATGTACTAGATAAATTAAAGCAAGTGATGCCTTTCCATAAAGAATCCTATCCATTTGCCTTTTTTGGCGGTGCAATTGGCTTTTTTGGCTATGAAACGGCCTTTTATACGGAACAAATTGGCGAGTATTTGCAGGATGATTTAGCTATGCCAGATGTCCATGTGTTTTTCTATGATACATTTATTGTTTTTGACCATTTAAAGCAGGAGGTTACACTGGCTTCCATTGATTTATTTCAGGAGGGACGTACATTAGAGGAGATGGAGTCCGCTGTTTTGGCGCTGGAGCAACAGCTTTATGCAGGAGCAAGATTTGATGCTGCAAAGGTAGATTCATTGGCATTTAAGCCAATGATTTCAAAGGAGCAATTTGTAGCGCTGGTGGAGCGTGCTAAGCAGCATATTTTAAAGGGAGATATCTTCCAAATTGTGCTATCACAACGCTTTTCAGCACCATTTACAGGCGCACCATTTGCATTGTATCGACAATTGCGTACAACAAATCCTTCACCATACATGTTTTACATGGATTATGGCTCCTATGTTATTTTAGGAACCTCTCCTGAAAGTCTTGTAAAAGTAAAAAATCGACAGGTTACAACAAATCCAATTGCAGGCACAAAGCCTCGTGGTGCAACAGTCGAGCAGGATGAGGCAATTGCGAATGCGTTACTACAGGATGAAAAGGAAATCGCTGAGCATCGTATGTTAGTGGATTTAGGTCGCAATGATCTTGGCCGCATTGCTAAAGTCGGTTCTGTTCAGCTCATGAAATATATGACGATTGAGCGCTATAAATATGTGATGCATATTGTATCAGAGGTAATTGCAGATTTACGAGATGACCTCCATGTGCTAGATGTACTTCGAGCTTGTTTACCTGCTGGTACGGTATCAGGTGCACCTAAAATTCGTGCGATGCAACTGATTAATGAATTAGAGCCAGTGAAACGTGGTGTTTATGCTGGAGCAGTGGGCTATATTTCAACAACAGGTGATATGGATTTAGCACTTGCGATTCGAACGATGATTATCAAGGATCAGCAAGCTCATGTGCAGGCAGGAGCAGGCATTGTCTATGATTCTGTACCATTATCTGAATATGAGGAAACACTTAATAAAGCTCGTGCGCTATTGGAGGTAAAAAAATGATTTTATTAATTGATAACTACGATTCATTTACGTATAATCTTTTTCAACAAATTAGTATGCTAGGGAAAAACGTGAAAGTTGTGCGAAATGATGCTATTACAATAGAAGAAATCCAAGCGCTCTCACCAGAGGCGATTATTTTATCGCCTGGTCCAGGAACACCGACAGAAGCGGGCATCACGGTGGAAGTGATTCAAAAGCTACATCAGCAGTTTCCGATACTAGGTATTTGTTTAGGGCATCAATCAATTGGTCAGGCATTTGGTGCAAACATTGTGCAAGCACAGCAAATTATGCATGGGAAGCTGTCATCCTTACAATATGAACAAACAGGTCTATTTGCACAATTAACGGGCGATATTCAGGTGATGCGTTATCATTCCTTAATTATTGAACCACAGACATTACACAAGGATTTTAAGGTGATTGCTACATCTTGTGATGATGGGGAGATTATGGCGATTCAGCATCAAAAATATCCACTTTTTGGCTTGCAATTCCATCCTGAATCCATTGGTACAAAAGAAGGTAGTATGATGATACAAACCTTCTTAGCAAGCATCGCCTAATGTATCTAAAAAGCTGTCACCTATTTTGAAGAGGTGACAGCTTTTGCTAAAGTAAACGGTTGATTTCGGTTATAATCCGCATGTTTTTCAAGGGGGGTGATAAGCCTCTCGAAAACATATCGTCTTCACTTTAATCAACCTTATAATTCAAGTTTTCTGTTTATATTGCTTAATGTTCCAGCCCCGCTTTAGCTTATTGCTTTTTGCCTGTAATTAAATTAGCAATGTCCTCTAAAGACATGGCAGAATTAATTTCATAGGAGCCAATTTGTAAGCTGCGTGCATATTTAGCATTGGCAAGTAAAAGTTCCATTTCCACACTATTTGTAATAATCCCGCCGTCTTCCAGCTTTTGGGCAACAATATAAGGTGTAATACCGCTATAAATTTGCAGTGTCATTGTTGTCACCTCAGCAGCTGGCTTGTTAGCTGACTCAGCCATATTTGCAGCAGATGTTTCAGTCGTTTGTGCTGTTTTTAATTGTGCTTGTAATGACACAATTTTTTCATTAGCTTGCTGTAGCTTATTTTGTAATTCTTCGACCTCCTGCTTTGTTGAGGAAGCCTCTGTTGGAAGCCCGATATTGATATCGAAGCGACTAGCAAGAGCGAGCAATGCACCAACAAGAAAAATAGCCAGACCAAATGCGCGGATAGCAGATTTATTCATTTACGAGCGCCCTCCATTTGCAATCACTTGACGAACTTGTTCTTCTGTTAAATTAGAACGAATACTAATATCTGCAACAGAAAGACCTTGCCTATTTAATTCAAGCACCTGACTAACAATAATTTGATGAATGGGCTTTGCTTGTGCTGTTGTTTGAGTGACCTTTGCTGTTTGAGCAGCTTGTTGTACAGCCTGCATCATTTGCTGTACTTTAGGATTTTGCGCTGTATGAGTAGGAGCAGATTTCGACTTTACTTGGAATTCGGGCTCTAATAATAGCTCTTCCTCCACAATTTTTAAGCGACGTTTTAAATGATTGGTTTCTTGAAAAATAGCAATAGATAATTCTTCAACATCTTTTTCGAGTTTTTTCGTGCTATTTTTGAAAAAGAACGATAGGATCATTAGAACAATGCCGATGCTCATTAATAGGATGGATAAATCCAATAGTTTCACCTCATTATAGTATGTAATTATAAGGTATTTTACCATATGCAAACTTAATATGAAATGAAGGTAGATTTTTTTTCAGTTTATGTTATAATAGGTTAGTCGTATAAATCATGCTCAAATTTTAATTCTTGATATAGAGTGGGAGGGTTAATGATGCGCGTAAACATTACTTTAGCTTGCACAGATTGTGGCGAACGTAACTACATTTCTAAAAAGAACAAACGCAACAATCCAGAGCGTCTTGAACTTAAAAAATATTGCTCTCGCGAGAAGAAATACACTCTTCACCGTGAAACAAAGTAATCGCTCATTAAGGGGCTGTTATAGAAGTCCCTTTTTAACAACATTACTTGAACTTTAAAATGCCAAAACGCTGTTAAATCAACGCTTTGGCATTTTAATTTTGCTTATTTTTTGTTGGAATATCGATATTAAAAGGCTTTCATTGACAGGGAGGTTGACCCAGATGGATAAAACAACATTGCGAAACAAGGTACGACAAACGCTTGCCACAATGAGTGAGGAAGCCTATTGTCGTCAATCATTAACTGTAGTAAAAAAAGTGCTGCAGGAGCCATATATAATAGAAGCAAATACAATTGGTATAACCATTTCACATAAGCCAGAAGTCGACACACTCTCTTTTATTGAAGAACTTTGGCAGCTTGGCAAAAAGGTCGCTGTGCCAAAATGTAACCCGAAAACAAGGGAAATGTCATTCTACGCTATTGAATCATTTGCTCAGCTTGAAACGGTATATATGCATTTGCGTGAGCCTATTCCTGAAAAATGTGAGTTTGTTGACGCAAATGATATGGATGTAATCCTTGTACCGGGTGTTGTTTTTGATAAGACTGGTTACCGAATTGGCTATGGCGGTGGTTATTATGATCGCTATGTATTAAACTATACAAAAGGAAAATTGATCTCTTTGCTATTTGATGAGCAAATTGTTCAGCATGTTCCTGCCGAAGCACATGATTGCCCAGTAGATATCATTGTGACGCCGACAACCCGTATCGATTGTCGACTACAACGAGGAGCGAAAGAAAATGGATAAAATGTTAGATATTTATGAACTTTTGAAAACATATGGTACTTTTATTTATACACGTGATCCCATTGGCGATTTAGTGTTAATGGAGGATGAAATACGCGAGCTTTATAAAGCGAATGTACTAGATATGAAGGATTACCAAATGGCATTGCTACTAATTCGACAGGAAGCAACAAGACTGCGTGTAGAAGAAAATAAAAAGTAATGTTTGAAAGAAAATAAATATGGGTAGTGTAAAGTTGATGTAACATGTATGTAATATTCTAAAGACAGTGGATTTCCGCTGTTTTTATGTTTTTAAGAAACTTTTTACACTGTAAAACGTATATATAGATATCTGGCGCATAGCGAGGCGTGGAGAAATAAATTCCAAAAGATATATGTTGCGTATCTGTAAAAAAAGGATTAAGATATATTTTGTTTCAGTTACAAAATGTAAAAAATTATTATGTTTTTGTAAAGAAGTAGGGAGGATGTTAGGAATGAAATCAATAAAGTGGCCTAAACATTCATTTATGATACTAGCAATTATAACAACATGGATTAAAACGGTCATTGTGTATCACACAAGCTTTGAGATGAAAATTGAAAATGCCATGCAACAATTTATTTTATTTATTAATCCATTGAGCTTCTTGCTATTTACGTATGGCTTGTCACTATTCTTTAAATCAGCAAAAGCCAGAAACCGTTACTTAATTACGGTCAGCATTATTTTGTCCATTGTATTATACGGAAACGTTGCGTTCTACCGATTCTACAATGACTTTATTACGCTACCAGTATTGTTCCAAACAAGTAACTTTAGTGACTTAGGAACATCAGTAGCAGCGATTGTTGAGCCTTGGGATGTATTATACTTCATTGATGTACTTATTTTAATTTTAGCGAATAAGTTTTTACCGAAAATGAAAGAAACATTTAAAGTCAATGTTGAGTTCCGTCGTGCGTTCTTTGTATTAGCAATTGCAATGTCATTTTTAAACTTAGGATTAGCAGAAACAGAACGTCCACAGCTTTTAACACGTAGCTTTGACCGCGAGTTATTAGTAAAAAACATTGGTACGTACAACTATCATTTGTATGATATTTATATTCAATCAAAATCATCAGCGCAACGTGCATTAGCGGATGGTAGTGAGCTAGTAGAAGTGAATAACTATATTCGCTCAAACCAAGCAACTGTCAACCCAGAGATGTTTGGGAAATATAAAGATCGCAATTTAATTGTTGTATCAATGGAATCTTTACAAAACTTTGTGATTAATAATGATATGAATGGTCATGAAGTTACACCATTTTTAAACTCTTTAACAAAAGATAAAGATACGTATTATTTCAGTAATTTCTATCACCAAACAGGCTTAGGAAAAACATCTGACTCAGAGTTTATTGTAGAAAACTCATTGTTTGGTTTAGGTCGAGGTGCAGTATTCTTTACACATGGTGGTAACACATATAACTCAATGGCTGAACGCCTTGGAGAAAATGGCTACTTTACAAATGTCATGCATCCAAATAATAAATCATTCTGGAACCGTGATATGATGTACCAATCACTAAAAATCGATAAATTTTATGATATAGACTCATATACAGTGGAAGAAGGGCAAGCGGTAAACTGGGGTATGAAAGATATTCCATTCTTAGAGCAATCTGCTGCTTTAATGAAGGATATGCCACAGCCGTTCTATTCAAGATTGATTACATTAACAAACCACTATCCATTTACACTTGACCCTGAAGATGTGATGATTCCTGAATATGATTCAAACTCAGGTACATTAAATCGTTATTTCCAAACAGTGCGCTATATGGATGAAGCATTAAAAGATTTCTTCCAAGCATTAAAAGATCAAGGTGTTTATGATAACTCGATTATTGTGATGTATGGTGACCATTATGGTATTTCTGAAAACCATAATAAAGCGATGGCACAATATTTAGGTAAAGATCAAATTACACCATTTGATAATGCAATGCTACAAGAAGTACCTTTATTTATCCATATTCCAGGTTCTGGCGATGGTCAAGAAATGACAGAGGTATCTGGTCAAATGGATTTACGTCCAACGATTTTACATCTTCTTGGTGTGGAAACATCAAAAGACATGCAAATGGGCGCAGATTTATTCTCTCCAGAGCATGAGGACTTTGTTGTATTCCGTGATGGACGCTTTATTACAGATAAGTATGTTTATGCTGGTGAAGTTTGCTATGACAAAACAACTGGTGAAGAAGTAGAAGACAGTGAGTCATGCCAGCCATATGCAGATCGCGCAACAACAGAGCTGGAAAACTCAGATGCCATTATTAATGGTGACCTGCTACGTTTCTATGATGAAAAGACAGGCAATTTAAAGCAAGACTCCGTTAAATAATTAAAGCGATTCGACCATTCCAAAAGGTTGAATCATCAAGAAAAACCAGACGTTTGAGAAACGCTTTTAATAGGTGTTTTACACAAGCATTTGGTTTTTTCTTTGGGTGAAAGCCCAAGAAAAAAGAGCAATCTCTAAATTAAGAGATTGCTCTTTTTCTGTCTAAATTTTAGTGTAATTTTGGTGGGTAACCGCTATGAATGATTGTCATAATGACAAACCAACCGAATACGGCAGCACTTAATAAGTTGAAAACAACGCTTAATAGGTTCTTTTCTTTAATTGCTTGGAATGTACCAACTACAGCTAAAATCGCTACTAGACCAAAAATAACCATTAATAAGTTCATTAAAAATAGACACTCCTTTCGACATCAGAAAATGAATGTCGCAAACAATATTCCTCCTTAATTGTATACGTTCCACCTGTTTTTGTCGAGAACTAAAATAGCGTAAACTATGAACATTTATCGTCAAATTGTGGCAAAGCCTGTATAATAAACTATTGAGGTGATCACTATGATGAATGTACGAAGCTATGCGCTTGGGCCAGTCCAAACAAATTGCTATATCGTATCGAATAAAGACAAGGAATGTATAATATTTGATCCAGGTGAGGAAGCAGAGCATCTTATTAAAACAATTCGTAGCAATGGCTTAAAGCCATTAGCGATCTTTTTAACACATGCCCACTTTGACCATATAGGCGCTGTGGAGGCTGTACGTGAGGCTTTTTCTGTGCCTGTATGGATTCATGAGAAGGAAGTAAGCTGGCTCGGGGATCCCGTGAAAAATGGCTCCAGTAAATATGCAGCATTACCAGATTATATTGTAGCTGCTCCAGCCGAAGAGTATATTATTAAAGAAGAGCAATCATTTGAAATAAGTAATTTTAGTTTTAAAGCAATTTTTACGCCAGGACATTCGCCTGGGAGTATTTCCTATATCTTTGAGAACGATGGCTTTGCGATTGTAGGAGATACATTATTTGAGCAGGGAATAGGGCGTACAGATTTATTAGGTGGCTCCACTAAAGTATTACTAACCTCTATTCATGAGAAATTACTAACGCTACCAGAGGATACGATTATTTATCCTGGGCATGGCAGCTATACAACGGTTGGCGCAGAAATGGAAACCAATCCATTTTTAAATGGCTTTTAATCATTGATAGATAAATTCAATATTGCCGATTAAAACAATCAAAAAAAGCGCATCTCATTTTATAGCATGAGATGCGCGATTTTCTTTGATTAATGACCGCCACCAGGTACGTGAATGAATGTTGTATAGTACGTGAAGCCAGCGAAGAATACAGTTAAATATGCTCCGAAAATGTACATGTACATACGTTCTGAAAGGTTTAAGAAGCCTAATAATAAGAATAAACCTGTATTACCTACGAATAATAGCGATACCTCGTTCATACCACCAAGGTAGAACATAACGGCAAAAATACCTGTCCAGAAAGCCATAACTTTATACATATTATCCATGAAGATTTCCCCTCCTTTTGCCCACGACACAATAATCTCTTACTCATTATAAATGATATGAAAGGTGTCTGTAAACTGGAACTTCTGCTTCTTTGTGACAAACAAATGGATTTTTAAACTAGCGATCCATTTCTGTCACGTTTATTTCATATTTACATAAATCACAATTATGTACCATACTTTCCATTTGTACAAATTCATTGTTTGAGAATAATGCATCTAGTTGACCTTTTAAATAGGATTCATGTAATGAACATACAATTTCGGAATGAGCAGTTAGCTGCTCTTGGAATGGACAATTGAAAATGGAGAATATTATTTTTTTGCCATGTTCTGTTTGTTGAACGTGCGGAATATAGCCAATTAATGCAGCATTATCTGTTAATAGCTGAAGCTTATCATCGAAGGAAAGGGAATTACTTAATGTTAATTCAGCATTTATATAAGTTTTCATTTGCTGAAAGCCATCTTGATAGCTAATTTCCTGACATTTTGTTAGCGCTGATGGACCTATGTCCTGCACTAATTGAATTGTCCATTTTAATAAACGCTCTTCATCGCGCCTTGGAAATGATAGGGACACACCTTTTTCAGAAGCCTTATAAACGCGCCCTGGTCGACCACCTTTGCCTGTTTTCATATAGTCAGCCGTGATAATATTAATTTCTGCAAGCTTTGTTAGATGAAGTCTAGCAACATTTGGATGAATGCCAAATTCATCTGCAATATGTTGAACTGTAATCGTTTTCTTCTCTTTTAAAATATATTCATAGATTGAATATCGTGTTTCATCAGCTAGTGTACTAGTAATTTTTAATGGATGGATCATATACTTCACCTCTTTAAATTTTTTGATTGTTATTCGTCTACCAGATGCTAGGAAAATAATCGTGATAGTTCTATTATATTGTATTATTGAAAAAGATACAGTTTATTTCTGTCTAAATAATAATTTTTTCATGTATTTATTTTTTATTATATTAACCATTTGTGATGAAGATGCACTTAAAAATAGTAAAACACAAGAGAAGGCGCTTAATTTTGTATGTGTAAGAAATAATAAAAAATTACATAAGGTACAATCTTTCATGAATGGTTTAGCGATAAAAAATGGAAAATCTAATGGTGAAGCAACGCTGATTGATCATCACTAAAATACTTTAGATAAGTATGGTGCAATACCATTAAAGTATGCTATAACTTTATCGAAGAGAGGACAGTGTCTAGTTCAAATGATCCGTTAAATGGTTTTTGAAAGTGTACAAAGGAGGCTTATGATGAAAGTAGATTGTTTAGTTGTGGATGATGAAATGGCTTTAGCTGAAACGACCTGTGAATATTTTAATATGTTTGAGGTCAAAACAGCATTTGTGACAAGTGCGGTGGAATGTGAGCGTTTTTTGGAGGAACACGAACCATCATTAATTCTTCTCGATATCAATCTTGGGCATGAGTCGGGGTTTGATTTATGTAAAAAATTGCGTAAAACAACGCAAATTCCAATTCTATTTATTAGTGCCCGTTCCAGCGATGATGATGTTTTAATTGCGCTTAACATAGGCGGGGATGATTACATACAAAAGCCCTATACTTTAAGTATTTTACTAGCAAAGGTCAAAGCTGTACTTAAAAGATATGGGAATGGTTCTAGCAACCAACAAGAAACTTTGACATTTGGACAAATCCAAATGGATACAAAACTTCATCGTATGCGGATAAAGGGAGTTGATATTCAACTAAAAACGATGGAATATAAACTGCTGCATTATTTGGCAAAAAATAAAAATCGCATCATCACAAAAGATGAGTTGTTTCAAAATGTTTGGGGCGATTCCTTTGTAGGCGATGGCACGCTTAATGTACATATTCGGCATTTACGTGAGAAAATTGAAGAGGATCCCAAGAACCCGCAATTGATTAAAACTGTATGGGGGACAGGCTATATTTTAGAGGATACAAGCGGATGAAAATAAAATGGCTCATTATAATGATTGTAGTGTTTTTTGCTGTTGGCATTACTTGCTCAACCATCATTATTAACAATAAGAATACTGAAGAAGTGGATCTTATCGCCATAAATGATTTGGTCAAAACAGTTGAAAAAAATTGGGGACAAATTCAGGAAGAAACTTTTCACAGCAGTAGCATACTCCAGCCATATTCAATTATAGATGCCTCTGAAAACGTGATTTACCAAACATCAGATACTTCTTTTCATTATATATACGATGCCATAAAAAATAGGGATATAGTGATGGATGTAAAGAAAGATAACGAAATAGTAGGAAAAATCATTATCCATAATAACGAACAAGAAATAGTGGAACAAATGAAAAGTGAACTAGTCAAATCCATTCTTGTGATTTTTACTGTATTAATGATCATTAGCATTCTTTATATTACCTATATTTACAGGACCTTATTAAAGCCATTTCAGCAGCTTCAGGCTTTTGCCGCAAATGTGGCGAGGGGTCATTTCGATATACCTTTAAATATGGGCAAGAACAATTACTTTGGCGCATTTACGGAAAGCTTTGATCTATTACGGGAAGAGCTTGATGCTGCTCGTCAAAGAGAGTATGAATCCAATCGCAGTAAGAAGGAGTTAGTTGCCACATTAAGTCATGATATTAAGACACCTGTCGCCTCCATCAAGGCAGTTAGTGAATTGATGCTGATGCAGGCAAAGGAGGACAAGGTCATAAAGCAGGTGCAGACGATCTCCTCAAAGGCAGAGCAAATTAATTTACTTGTGACGGATATGTTCCACGCTACGTTGGAAGAACTACAACAATTAAAGTTAACGGTAACTGAGCAATCGAGCGAAATCCTTGTAGAGATGATTGAAAATGTTAATTATGATCATCAAATCGTCTATGATGCTATTCCACCATGCATTATTTTAACAGACCCCTTACGTATGCAGCAGGTAATAGACAATATTATTAGTAATTCCTATAAATATGCAGGCACAAAGGTCATCGTTAAGTCGCAAATTAATAACGGTTATCTCGAACTCCATATGATAGATTTCGGATGTGGCATTAGTGAAAAAGAATTGCCCCTATTGTTTAATAAATATTATCGCGGAAAAAATGTTGAAGGGAAGAATGGTTCAGGGCTTGGTCTCTATATCTCAAAATATTTTATGGAAAATATGCAGGGCCATATTCACTGTTACAACCGCCAAGATGGCTTTACAGTTGTCTTAAAAATTAAACTGGCATAAGAATTAAGGATTAGTTAAGAATTGCCTAAAGATTGGCTAAGAATTTATTTTGTATGATAAGGCTGTAATCTTCATTACAGTCTTTTTTGAATTGAATATAAAGGAGCGTACAAAAAATATGACAAAGGCAATTATTAAAACAGAGAAGCTATGTAAAACCTTCTCAAGCGCTGGAATTCAACAGCATGTATTAAAAAATTTGGATATTTGTTTGCTAGAAGAGGATTTTACCATCATTATGGGGAGTTCAGGCTCTGGGAAATCGACGCTGCTTTATGCTATGAGTGGTATGGATAAGCCCACATTAGGCACAATTGATTTTGCAGGTGAAAATTTAGCAAAATTAAACAACGACCAGCTGGCGGTATTTAGACGAAATCATTGTGGCTTTGTCTTTCAGCAAATTTATTTATTAGACAATATGAGTGTGCTTGATAATGTACTGGCAAGTGGTCTGTTAGTGAATAAAAATAAGCGTGAAGTTGAAGAAAAAGCGAAAGAATTATTGAATCAAGTAGGAATCGGCGAAAATGCATGGTCTAAGTTCCCAACACAGCTTTCTGGCGGGGAGGCGCAACGAGTTGGAATTGTTAGAGCATTAATAAACAGCCCGAAATTATTGTTTGCGGATGAACCAACCGGTGCGTTAAATTCAGCAGCTAGTACTAGTGTTCTGGATGTATTTACCAATGTCAATCGTAACAGGCAAAGTATCGTGATGGTCACGCATGATATGAAAACCGCGTTGCGCGGAAATCGGATTCTCTATTTGCGGGATGGTGTTATTTGCGGTGACTTGCAGTTAGGTACATACAGCGAGAAAGACAATGTCGAGCGCCATAAAAAGCTCAAAAATTTCCTTGCAGAAATGGGGTGGTAAGGTGAAGATCATCAACCTAGCGATGGCGAATATTCGAAAAAGCAAATCTGCGACCTTTTCTTTATTTATCTTTATTTTGGTCGCTGCTTTACTTTTGAATATCGGTTTAATGGTTATCACACAAATCAATACATTTTTTGAAAGTAAAGCTGAACAACTAAAAGATCCTCACGCAATAATAATGATGGATTATGCAAATTATCATTCAAGTTATGGAGAATTTATAACGAAATATCCTGGGGTGACAGAGTCAGAAACAGAAGAAATGATCAGAATGAACATGGCTAAATTTAACTTTGGCAATAGTGAATTATCGACTAATGTCATTATTTTTAATGCGGATACAAAACGTAGGATTGGTCCGTTAAATTTGATAGAAAAACTGAATACATATGGTTCTCATGATATTTTTGTGCCGTATAGTTTTAAAACAAATGGTGGCTATCAATTAGGTGATCACTTTACCATCACCTATCAAGACAAGGAATATGAGTATCGAATTGGAGGATTTTTTGAAACAACGATGATGGGTACGAATAACATGGGCGTTATGAAATTTATGTTGCCGGAACCTTCCTATTTAAAATTGGCAGATGAATTAAGTACCCAATCAGAAGGCTTGGTTATATCTGCAATATTGGACGATCAAACACAATCATCGACGTTAAAAAACAATTTTTTTAAAGAATTCCACCAATCAATAGAAGTGAATGCTAATATTTGGGGATTAGATATTGAACAAGTGAAAAGTGTAACTACATTAACGATTAATCTTCTAGCGACAATACTGGTAGCATTTGCAATAATAATTGTACTTGTTTCACTCATTGTCATTAAATTCCGAGTTGCAAATAGTATTGAAGATGGTGTGGAAAATATTGGGGTACTTAAAGCGATTGGTTACACAAGTAGGCAAATTCTTTCATCGATGATTCTACAATTTATCTTCATTGCTCTTTGTGGAAGTGTGATAGGAATTGCGCTGTCATATGTTTTTATGTCTTTCTTCGGAAGTATTATTTCAACGTTATCTGGTTTAATATGGACGCAAACATTTGGTCCTATGGCTAATTTGATCAGTATTTTCTTTGTTACACTTGCTGTTTTAATCGTTACACTACTATCCGCCTTTCGTGTTAAGAAAATTCTGCCTGTTGCAGCACTTCGTGGCGGCATTCAAACGCATAACTTTAGAAAAAATCGTGTTCCATTGGAAAAAGCGAGAGGCGGACTTCATTTCTTACTTGCGATTAAATCAACGCTTGCAAATGCAAAACAAAATATGATGATTCTTTTCATCATTATTGCACTAACTTTTGCCTCTGTCTTTTCAGCAGTGTCCTATTATAACATTGCGTCAGATAAGACGGCATTTGTGGACTTATTCGGTGTAGAACCTGCAAATGTGTATGTAATTATCAAATCAGATGTAGATATAAGAGAACTTTTGAGTCATATTGAACAAATGGAATATGTACGGAAAGTGAATCTATTGGATAAAATTCAAACGAAAATTGATGGTCAAATCGTGTATACAAATGTTACGAATCATTATGACCAGTTAGAAAACAATATCGTCTACGAAGGTCGCCAGCCAAAATATGAAAATGAAATATCCATCTCTTGGGTTGTATCAAGCCAAATTAATAAAGGAGTTGGGGATACAGTTGAAGTAGAATTTGAGAATGAAACAGCTAGTTTTCTAGTAACTGGAATCAGTCAATTAATTCATCATTCAGGCCAGGTAGCCGCATTAACATTAGAAGGAATTCAACAATTACAAACAAACTATAAAGGATCTACCCTTAATGTTTATTTAGATGGTATATCGAACAAAGATTTTATCAAAAATGTCCAAGAGCAATATGGGGATTATCTAGTTGGAACAGTAGATATCGATGAAAATATAGAGAGCGAAACAGGTATGTATACAGATGCAGTGTTTGCTGTGCTACTGACGGTTCTAGCCATCACCGTGCTAGTTGTTGTCATGATTCTATACCTGGTCATTAAAACAATGATTATTAAGCGTAAAAAGGAATTTGGTGTGATGAAAGCTATCGGCTATTCAACAATGCAACTAATGCATCAAATCGCCATCAGCTTTCTACCAGTTATCATTACAGGCGTTACAATTGGTGGTGCACTTGGTTACTTTTTCACTAATCCAATGCTTGCTGTATTACTATCAAGTGCAGGCGTAAAACGTTTGGATTTTACCATCCATTTACCGACCGTTCTACTACTTTGCATTGGAATCCTTCTATTAGGCTATCTGGTTTCCATGCTGGTATCTTTAAAAATCAAAAAAATTACAGTTCACAGTTTAATGACAGAATAATAGCAATCGCTCATCTCTGACAGGAGCCAATAATAAAGTGGTTTCATTTACAAGAGCCTTACTACATGAGATATGTAATAAGGCTCTTAAAAATTGTTTAATTCTTCTTAAAAACAGTTCTATTCCCTTTATTGTATGCTTAAGCATATCTGAAAACTATAGATTCTCTCAATCATCTTTTCATCATCTCTCTTACTTATACATATTTAATAGTTCTTCGGGAATATGACAATAATCATTTGGACATCTAGCTAACCTATCTTGATGTTCTTCTGCACTTCTTATGTAGTTTGTAAGTGGTAATACTTCAACAACGATAAGGTTGGAATCATTTCTCTTACCAATAAACGCCTTCGCCTCTTGTAAATGTTCGGGCTTTTCACTATAGACGCCTGTTCTGTATTTCTCCCCAACATCCTGTCCTTGCTTATTCAAGCTGTAGGGATCAATGATTTCAAAAAAATACCCCATTAATTCCCTGATTGTGACAACTGTCGGATCAAATTCTGTTTTTACACATTCGGCATACCCATCATAATCCTCCTCAAGTGTCTGACTTGTGCCATTCGCTCTTCCTGCTTCTGTAAGCTGAACGCCAGGTAAGGTTTTTATAAAGGCTTGTACGCCCCATAAACATCCGCCTGCAAAATATACTACTTCCATATTGATTTTCCTCTTTGTTTAAAAAATAAAAAAATCATTCCAAGTAATGGGACGAGAAAAATGTAATTACTAAGTTTGCTACATATTCAAATAATGACAAATTTGATTATTCCCCGTTATGACCCGATTGTTGAACACTAGTCAAACAACTATATTATTTTAAATTGGTTTTATTGTAAATTAACTATACTATAATCATGAGAGGACACTATGTTCAATATATGCGCATATATCCTCTTTTTTGTACATAGTTGATATATTAAAAAGGATGTATAATAATTATCAAAAAATTAAACATTGTTATTG
The DNA here is from genome assembly GCF_044760715.1 of Lysinibacillus sp. NPDC098008. Lineage (NCBI taxonomy): Bacteria > Bacillati > Bacillota > Bacilli > Caryophanales > Bacillaceae > Lysinibacillus > Lysinibacillus sp. NPDC098008. The sequence continues at coordinate 429,785 of NZ_JBIWBA010000001.1, read as the reverse complement.
TTGGGGGACGTAGCCTAAGCGTCAAAAAGAATGGATCTTGTAGATGGAGTAATGAAGATGCAAGAAGGAATTTTAGAGGATAACAGCAGGAGATACATGTTAGTGGATGGTGAAGGTTTTCTGTTTCTTCCTGAAAATCAAATTTCACATTTTCCTATTCTATGACAAGGTGTTTGTTATTTGGAAGGAATTTGGAATTTTTTAATAGAATAATTTATAGAGATAATAAATTTTTACACATAAGGAGATAAGACGATGACAAAAAATAAATTACTAAGAATGGACAATGTCAGCGTCGTTGTAGAATCACTTGATGACGCAATCTCTTTCTTTGAGGAGATTGGCTTGAACCTCGAAGGGCGAGCCACTGTCGAAGGTGAATAGGCTGGCCGTGTAACTGGATTGGGTTCTCAGTGCGTAGAGATTGCTATGATGGTTACCCCGGATGGCCACAGTCGACTTGAACTTTCGCAATTTCTCAGCCCGCCTACTATAGCAGATCACCGGACTGCTCCTGTAAACGCCCTCGGTTATCTACGCGTTATGTTCACCGTTGAAGACATTGACGAAATGGTATCGAAACTCACTAAGCATGGTGCTCAGTGAGTTGGCGAAGTGGTTCAGTACGAGGACTTGTATCGACTCTGCTACATTCGTGGAATCGAAGGACTGCTATTCGGTTTGGCGGAACAGCTCGGTAACAAATAAGTAAGTAGCTAGTAGGTATCACTCCTCGTTTTTTATAAATTTTTTTGATTTAGATCTTGATAAAGCAACTTAAACAATTTTTTATCTATGCATACCAAACTACATTGTTTAGCAGGTGTCCAAATGTCTGCTGAAGCAAGATAAAACTTTAACTATCACAGAAAGCTCTTTAAGGAAAAGGCTGAAAATTGTACATTCTCATATATTTTTAGCGCAAATTTTTAATTTCAGCAAAGGGCTTTTCTGATAACAGCTTTCTATTTATACTAGGGGTAACGAATAGAGCGGTCATATTCGAATGAACTAGAAGAGAGGTGCATATATGCAAAATTTTGAAACGGTTGTTGAGCAAAAGTGTGAGCAGCTTTTACTAAAAGCCTATCATTTTGGTGCATCTGACGTGTTGCTAGTGCCAGGCAGTGTAAAATATCAGCTTTATTTTCGGAAATATGATAAGCTCCTGCAAGCAGGTGAGCTGCCCAATGATTTAGCTGAAAGAATGATCTCGTACTATAAATTTCTAGCAGAATTAGATATTAGCGAGCGCCGTAAACCTCAAAGCGGCTCTTTTCAAAAAGCGATGGAACAAAACCCATACGCCTTTCGTGTATCAACACTCCCCTCGGTATTTTTAAAAGAAAGCTTAATTATCCGTTTACTTCTTCAAAACCATACATTCCCACTAACTTCCCTATGTTTTTCTGAAAGTGCAGCACACCAATTAATGGCACTTGTGCAAAATAAGCAAGGCATTTTGTTTTTTACAGGTGCAACAGGCTCTGGCAAGTCTACGTCGCTATATTCCTTAATTCATTATTGTTCTACAGAATTACATCGACATGTTATTTCGTTAGAAGACCCTGTAGAAAACAGCCAAGCCAATTTACTGCAAATTCAAGTAAATGAGCGAGCTGGCGTTACATATGCAACAGGGTTAAAAGCTATTTTACGGCATTCTCCTGACGTTATTATGATTGGTGAAATTCGAGATAAGGAAACCGCCAAAATTGCGATTGAGGCAAGCTTGACAGGTCATTTAGTCCTTTCAACCATTCATGCAAAAGATTCGATTAACTGTCTGTACCGTTTAATGGATTTAGGTGTGTCCATTGAGGAGCTGCGACAAACGGTGATTGGTATTGTTGCACAAATACTTTTCCAAGCCCCAGCTATACATGAGGAGCGCCGAGCCATTTATGAAATTTTGGATGATGTTTATTTAAGTAAGGCTATTTCGGCTATAGCAGCAAAGGCATACTATGAGCTTCCGTATGAACGAACATTAATGGGGCAAAAAGAATTATTGGAGAGTCAGCAATATGCGGTTACAAAAGTCTATTGATCGACTGCTTCTTCGGTATAAAAAGGCAACAAAATGGCGGTTAAGAGAGCAGGCACAATTTTTCAATCGTTTATGTGTGCTTATGCAGGAGGGCTATTTATTTCCACAGGCGCTTGCCATGCTGTTACCCCATCATATTGAATCACATCAGGATGTTCAGCGGCAAATTGATGATAAATTGAGGCAAGGGGTAGGTGTAGCAGGCATACTTGAAACATTGCAGCTAAGCAAGCAGCATCTAGTGGCGATTACAGTAGCTGAGAATAATGGGCATATGATTGAGGCACTAGAGGGGATTGCTAAGCAGCTAGCTGTTAATGAGCAAACAAAGAAAAAATTGTTGAAGCTACTTGCTTATCCTATTGCATTAACATTTTTCTTATTATTGCTGTTTTTTGTATTTCGAACAGTGTTTTTACCCAATATTGAAAAAATGACAACAAGCCGTACAGTCGAATCAGAACCAGCAGCCGTTGCATTGTCTAATTTGCTGTTGCATGTGCCAGATGTGGTGATTGTCGTTATACTTCTAACACTTTGTCTAATAGGACTCTGTCGCCTTATACTGACACGGCAACCCATTGCTAAGCAGCTCACCATCCTCTTAAAAATTCCATTTCTTCAACGCTATTTTCGTTTAACATTAACAAGACAATTCGCAGCCTATTTAGGAAGCTTACTGCAAAGTGGCTTTTCATTACAAGCAAGCCTTCAAATTTTAGAGGAGCAGCAGCTTCAGCCCTTTTTACAAAATCTTTCACAACGTATAAAAGAAAGAGTTATTTTTGGTGAATCCTTGGCACAGGCAGTTATGATGCTAGCTGTTTTTCAGAAGGACTTTCCTATTTTTATAGAGCATGGTGAGCAAAGCGGCTATTTAGGCAAAGAACTAGTATTGTACAGTGAGTTATTAATGGACAAGCAGGAGCATCTTTTGCAGAAAATGCTGTCGCTTGTACAGCCTAGCTTTTTTATTCTAATTGCACTATGTATCGTAGCGGCTTATATGAGTTTATTACTGCCAATCTATCATATGATTGAAATCGTATAGGAGGGAAAGAATGAAGCATATTAAACAGCAAACAGGTTTTACGTTAATTGAAATGTTAATTGTATTGTTAATTATCTCAGTATTGATCCTTATTACTATACCGAATATTACCAAGCATTTCGCCACAATTGATAAAAAGGGATGTACAGCCTATATTTCAATGGTGCAAGGGCAGGTCGAGGCCTATCGTGTAGATTTTATGAGCTATCCAACATTAGAGGATTTGGTGAGGGAAGGCTACCTCAAAGAAAATGAAACTACATGTCCCAATAAAGAAGAAATTATGATTACAAGCGAAGGAGAGGTACGTTTAGCCAATGCCAAATCTGAAGCAGGTTCAGGTGGCTAATGCGACATCGTCAACAGGAAGCAGGCTTTACATTGCTAGAAATGCTTATTGTCTTAGTGATTGTCATGAGCCTTACTGCCATTGTGCTGAAATTTTCTTTAAAAACAGCGGAAACAAGAGAGCTGGAGCGGTTTTTTACACAACTTCAATTAGATATTCAATATATTCAAACATATAGTATGAACCAACGCCAATATATAGCAATGACATTTGAGGGTGGAACAGCTAATCGCTATGTCATTCAAAAAAATGCTTTTACAAATATATACGAGCGTCCTTTTCCAAAAGGTGTCGCATTTTTACCAGAAGAAAGCACCATGTATATGCTTGTTTACAATGGCAAAGGCAATGTTATGACAGCTGGCACATTGTCGTTTAAAACACCGCAGGGCAAGAAAAAGGTAATTATTACATTAGGGCGAGGGAGAGCAAGAGTTGAATGAGTCAGGCTATTCATTTGTAGAAACAATTTTAGCTATTAGTATTTTCATGTTACTTTGCACATCGTTATTGCCAATTACCTATACAATGAAAACTAATCTAACGAATAAAAAATTAGAGATGATAGCGGCTGAAACAGCCTATGAGGGATTAAAACAATATCAAGCTTTACAACAAACAGCAGGCTCTAGGACGGTTGAACAAATTGACTATCATTGGCAGTATGATGGACAGGAAATTTGCGTAAGCTTTCATAATATGCATAAGCCACGCCAAAAATGCATTCGGCTAACGGGTGAAGTCTATGAATAACAAAGGCTATACATTATTAGAAGCTTTATTTCAATTAGTTGTTTTTGTAGTAGCTTCCCATCTTCTCATACTAATTATGCTATGGTTTGCTGAAATGTCCTCAACGATGCTAACGGATGAGCAATCCAAATGGGAGCTATTTGTGTACGACTTCAATCAATACTTGCACAATGTGTCAGCATTTTCGATTCGAAATGACCAAAAAAGAGTTACCTTACAAACCACTGAAAAAGTCTATCATATTGATTGTTACCGCAATCTTATTCGCGAGCAGCAAGTAAATGGTGGGCATGTGCCACTATTAAATGGTGTCGATGCATGTCAATTTCGCTATACAGATAATATGTTGACAGTAGCTGTCAAATTTCCTAGCGGTATACAAAAGGAGCGAACCTTCTATGTGGCAATTACTGAAAAATGACAGAGGGGCTATTTTTTTAATCGCAATTGCATTATTATTTTTTGTAACTACTTTTGTTCTTGCGTATTGTATGTCTTATGAAATGCAGTTTCGAACTTATGATGGGCTGGAAAAGTTGAATGTTCGGGCTACGATAAATTTATTAGGACAAATTTTGTCAGACAGTGTAGAATCGTAGTTATAAGAAGGTGACTCGAATTGCGAAAAATATATTTAGTTGGCTTTATGGGCAGCGGAAAAAGTGCGTTAGGAAGACGTCTAAGCTATTTATTAAAGATGCCATATTATGATATGGATCATGAAATTGTGCGACAGCAGGGGATGACCATTCCAGAAATTTTTGAAAAGTACGGGGAGGCACATTTCCGAGAAATCGAAACAGCATTTTTGAAAAACTTCCGAGATGAAGCTTGTATTATTTCTACAGGTGGTGGGGTGGCTATGAATGCTGAAAATCGAAAAATTATGCGACGCAGTGGATTGGTGTTTTTTCTGGATGCGTCGTTTGAAGATATTTATAAGCGCATTCAGCATGACCCAAATAGACCAATTGTTCAAAGCTCCACAAAAGAAGAGCTTGAAAAGCTGTATCATTACAGAAGAAAGTTCTATCGTGATGCAGGGCATATACAGGTGCTAACGGAAGGAAGAACGATTCGTCAAATTCTAGAGTATTTAGTATTCCAAGTGAAAAGGTTAAAAGGCGAACGATAATATCTTAAAAAGAATTGAATATTCGTGTTTGGTTATCTTTTTAAAAAATGATTGCCTTTTCAATGCATTTAATGTTAGGATATAGACAAATAAGTAACTAAATGTTCATTGAATACTAAATAGTACCAAGATTGATCTTGGGCGGATGATTGTGCGGGGAGAGCGCGTATAGACGCCACCGAAGGAGCAAGTAGCAATGGGCTATGAATCTCTCAGGTAAAAGGACTCGTACAAGACGCAACTCTGGAGAGAGCTGTAGTATAACAATAACAGCCACCAAAGGGGAAAGCCGACTAATTGGCAACGAATTGCGAGTCAGTTTGGTGTAACTTTCAGGTGCAAGGACAGAGAATCCCGAAAAAGGGGTTCGTCTGTCTTTTTTTATGTCTTTTAGGTCAAAGTACAGACGAACTACTACGAGTAAACATGTAACGAACAATAAGGGGGCAAAAATGAATGGCAAATGAATTAAAGCGTACACCTCTATTTGAAGAATATGCGAAATATGGTGCAAAGACTGTTGATTTTGGTGGATGGGAGTTACCTGTTCAATTTTCTTCTATTAAAGAAGAGCATGATGCAGTGCGTAACCGTGCAGGCTTATTTGATGTATCACATATGGGCGAAATTTTAGTAACGGGCCCTGATGCACTTAACTTTTTACAAAATCTTTTAACAAATGATGTATCCAAAATAGCAACAGGTCAAGCACAGTATACAGCGATGTGCTATGAAGATGGCGGTGTTGTAGATGATTTATTAACGTATAAATTAGCAGACAACCATTATTTATTATGTGTCAATGCAGCGAATATTGAAAAAGACTATGATTGGATGATGGAAAATCAGCATCAATATGATGTGACGATTGATAATCAATCTGATGCCTATGCACAAATTGCTCTTCAAGGTCCATTAGCAGAAGAAGTGCTTCAATCCCTTACTTCAACAGATGTAAGTGCCATTAAATTTTTCCGCTTCCAAGAGAATGTTGAGGTTGCAGGACATAAAGTATTAGTTTCTCGTAGTGGCTACACAGGTGAAGATGGCTTTGAATTGTATGGTGCTCCAGAGGATATTAAAGCGCTTTGGGGGAAAATTTTAGAGGCTGGTCAAGACAAAGGTGTTGTTCCTGCAGGTTTAGGCTGTCGTGATACACTGCGCTTTGAGGCAGGTCTACCATTATATGGACAAGAGCTATCAGCAACAATTTCGCCGCTAGAGGCTGGTATTGGCTTTGCTGTGAAATTAAATAAAGAGGACTTTATTGGTCATGAAGCATTAGCAGCACAAAAGGAAAATGGTCTTCCACGCAAATTGGTTGGTATTGAAATGATTGATAAAGGTATTCCGCGTCATGGCTATAAAGTATTAATGGATGGTAAGGAAATCGGTGAAGTAACAACAGGAACACAGCTTCCTTCCTCTAAGCGTAATGTTGGTCACGCATTAATTGACAGTCAATTCGCAACAATCGGAACTGAGCTAGAAATCGAAATTCGTGGTAAGCACTTAAAGGTAATCACAGTTGAAACACCGTTTTACAAGCGTTCAAAATAATAGTTGAAAAGAGGGACCTACATTTATGAAACATCGTTATTTACCAATGACGGAGCAAGATCAAAAAGACATGTTAGACGTAATCGGTGTATCCTCAGTCGATGAATTATTCGAGGATATTCCTGAGAAAGTCCGCTTTAAGGGCCTTTATGACATTAAGGAAGCAAAAGCAGAATCTGCTTTATTAAAGGAATTAACGGTACTTGCTGCTAAAAATAAGGATACAAATGCCAATGTATCATTTTTAGGCGCAGGTGTTTATAATCACTATAAGCCAGTAATCGTAGATCATGTTATTTCCCGTTCAGAATTCTATACAGCTTATACACCATACCAACCAGAAATTTCACAAGGTGAGCTACAGGCTATCTTTGAATTCCAAACAATGATTGCAGAGCTTACAGGCATGGACCTTGCGAACTCTTCTATGTATGATGGCGGCACAGCTTTAGCAGAGGCAGGTATGCTAGCGGCTGGTCATACACGTCGTCAGAAGATTTTAGTATCAGAAGCGGTACATCCAGAATACCGTGATGTTGTGGCTACATATGCCTATGGTCAATCCATTGAAATTGTGACAATTCCACAAAAAGATGGTGTGACAGATGTGGATGCATTAAAAGAACTTATTGATGATAATACAGCAGCTGTTATTGCCCAATATCCAAACTTCTTTGGTCAAGTAGAGGACCTTCAAGTAATTGGGGATATTGCGCATGAGGCAAAAAGCTTATTCGTTGTATCTTCTAACCCTCTTGCATTAGGTATTTTAACACCTCCAGGTAAGCTAGGCGCAGATATTTGTGTAGGGGATGCACAAGTTTTCGGTATCTCTGAGGCATTTGGTGGCCCACACTGTGGCTTCTTTGCTGTGACAACGAAATTAATGCGTAAAGTGCCAGGTCGTCTTGTTGGTGAAACAGTGGATGGTGAAGGTCGTCGTGGCTATGTATTAACACTACAAGCGCGTGAACAACATATCCGTCGTGATAAAGCAACTTCGAATATTTGCTCAAACCAAGCACTTCTTGCACTGGCAGCTTCTGTAGCGATGACAGCGCTAGGGAAACAAGGTATTCGTGAAATGGCTATGCAAAATATTGCTAAAACACGCTATGCGAAAAATGCCTTTGAAGTAGCAGGCTTTACAGTAGCATTCCAAGGCGCACACTTTAACGAAATCGTTGTGAAAACAAATAAATGCGTAAAGGAAATTAATAAAGGCTTAATCGAAAAGGGCATTATCGGTGGCTATCCTTTAGGTCAAAACTATGATTCTCTTAAAAATCATGTATTAATTGCAGTTACAGAATTACGCACAAAAGAAGAAATTGATGCACTTGTTGCAGAAATGGAGGCTCTTCATGCATAACGAAAATCAATCACTTATTTTTGAAATTTCAAAAGAAGGCCGCGTTGGCTATAGCTTAGAAGCACTAGATGTGCCTGAAGTAGACCTAGCAGATTTATTACCTGCAAACCTAGTACGTGCAGAGGCAGCGGAATTACCTGAAGTATCTGAGCTTGATATTATGCGTCATTACACGGCACTTTCTCGCCGTAACCATGGAGTAGACTCTGGCTTCTATCCGCTAGGCTCTTGTACGATGAAATATAATCCAAAAATTAATGAAGCGGTTGCACGTTTCTCAGGCTTTGCCAATGTCCATCCATTACAGGATGAATCAACAGTACAAGGCGCAATGGAGCTTCTCTATGATCTTCAAACTTCTTTAGTAGAAATTACAGGCATGGATGAAGTAACATTACAACCAGCAGCAGGTGCTCATGGTGAGTGGACAGCATTAATGATGATTCGTGCATTCCATGAAGCAAATGGGGAAGGTCACCGTAATAAAGTAATCGTTCCTGACTCAGCACATGGTACTAACCCAGCATCAGCGACAGTAGCGGGCTTTGAAACAATCACTGTTAAATCAGATGAAAATGGCTTAGTTGATATCGAAGACCTTCGCAAAGTAGTAGGTTCTGATACAGCAGCTCTAATGTTAACGAATCCGAATACACTAGGGTTGTTTGAAGAAAACATTATCGAAATGGCAGAGCTAATTCACTCTGTAGGCGGTAAAGTGTACTATGATGGTGCAAACTTAAATGCCGTTATGAGTAAAGCACGTCCTGGCGATATGGGCTTTGACTGTGTGCATTTAAATTTACACAAAACATTTACAGGCCCACATGGTGGCGGTGGTCCAGGTTCTGGTCCAGTAGGCGTTAAAGCAGATTTAATTCCATTCCTACCAAAGCCAGTGTTAGTAAAAACGGAAGAGGGCACATACCACTTTGACTATGATCGTCCACAATCAATTGGTCGTGTTAAACCTTACTATGGTAACTTTGGTATCAATGTACGTGCTTACACATATATTCGTACAATGGGTCCAGATGGCTTAAAAGCTGTTACAGAATATGCTGTATTAAATGCCAACTATATGATGCGTCGTTTAGAGCCATTCTATGATCTACCATATAACCGTCACTGTAAACATGAATTTGTATTATCTGGTCGTCGTCAGAAGAAACTAGGCGTTCGTACATTAGATATCGCAAAACGTTTGTTAGACTTTGGCTACCATCCACCAACAACATACTTCCCATTAAATGTGGAGGAGGCGTTAATGATTGAGCCAACTGAAACTGAATCTAAAGAAACATTAGATGCATTCTGCGATGTGATGATTCAAATTGCGAAGGAAGCAGAAGAAAATCCATCGATTGTACAAGAAGCACCGCATACAACAGTCGTATCTCGTCTAGACGAAACACGCGCTGCTCGTACACCAGTATTGCGTTATCAAAAAGCATAAAAAAATAGAGAAGCCATCTGATAAGTATAGTTGTATTTATTGGATGGTTTTTTGTCTGTATTAGAACTAAGTGGCTTGATTGAAAGTAGTTTATCTCGGTTCAGCAAATTTTTTTGTATCGAAAGCGAAGCGTCAGTGCCAATTAAGCTGGGGCGTAATTAAAGAGCTAGTTTGAGAATGTTTATTGCTACAGACCAAAGCAGTGTCACTTAGAGGTATGGCATGATAGGAGGAGTAGGAATAATGATGGACGAAGAAATGATGGATCGACTAAAAAATATTGCTTGGCTTGCAAATTGTGGGAAGCCATTAGATAATGATACTTCCTTTACGATTGTCCAAGCAATCAATTGGGAGCAGGCTGTGGAGCATTGTCAAAGTGACTACTGGGAAGCTATAACGCTTGAGGCAGGCAATGAATTAACAGAATTTTTATGTATAAATTTTCGTGATAAATATCAGCAATGGAATAAAGTCGTGAAGGAAGGGAAGGCACTGATGGACATATGTGTTATACCTGAAATAACAGCATATGTCCATCAGCGAGAGCTGCCTTCTATCATTTTAGATTGTGTTAAATGGGATGTGCTACATGCTATTATGGAATATTATTATAGAAACGAAAAAGAACCAGCGTTTTTCTTAGAATTGCTGAAAATATATGAATCTGGTCATTTCCCATGCGGCTGGAGCGATAAGGACAACTTAATTGTTTACTAGGAGGTGTAAAAATTGAGAGATACAGCATTTTACACGGCATTAAGCAAAGAGCTATCATATGCTTTACGCCATCAGCCGTGGAAATATGAATTGGAATTAGATGCGGAGGGCTGGGTTCCTGTAGCGCAATTATTAGCAGCTTTTAGTCAATCAGAAAAATGGCAAGATATCAGCTTAGAAGATATACAGCAAACTATTTTTTTAGCTGACAAGAAGCGTCATGAATTGCTGGATCATAGAATTAGAGCTTTATATGGGCACTCAACACCTATGAAAATCAATAAAGAAGAGGCTATACCGCCCAAACGGTTATATCATGGTACTTCACCAAAATTAATGAAGAGTATTCGTGAAACGGGTTTGTTACCAATGTCCAGACAATATGTCCATCTATCAGAAGATAGGGAAACAGCATGGATTGTTGGCAAACGGAAAGCACCAGAGCCAGTAATCGTATGGATTGATACGGAAGCAGCTCGCAACAATGGTGTTACATTTTATCGAGGAAACCAACAAGTATGGCTTGCTGATTATATCCCGATAGATTTTATCTCGTATGAATAGGCTGTAAAAATCCGATTGAGGAGTCATATTATCTCTGTAAGCAAGCCTTAAAGAGGGTAGCTGGAAGGAAGAAAAGATATGGAACAAGCATTTAAAAAAGAGCAAGAAAAGTGGAGAACTAAAATTTCATTGCAAAATCGTTTTCAGCTTGAGGATATTCGTTTAGTAGCGGGCGTTGATATTGCCTATTGGACGAAAGATCAAGTAGATTATGGAGTTTGTTGCATTGTTGTAATAGATTATGCAACAAAAGAAATTATTGAGGAGGTTGACTATTATGCACAAATAGATGTACCCTATATGGCTGGTTATTTAGCTTTTCGAGAGCTGCCGTTAGTGATAAAGGCAGCGCAAAAACTTCAATATCAACCAGATATTTTTATGTTTGATGGAAATGGTTATTTGCATTATCGCAATATGGGTATTGCCACACATGCTTCCTTTTATTTAAACCGACCTACAATCGGTGTTGCGAAAAGCTATTTAAAAATAGACGATACAGATTTTCAAATGCCTGAAAATAACAAAGGTGATGCGACAGATATAAACGTGAATGGTAAAATATATGGTGCAGCATTAAGAACAAGAAAAGATGTTAAGCCTATTTTTGTATCATGTGGGAACTGGATAGACTTAGCTACTTCCATTCAAATTACGCTCCATTTGATTGAAAAAGATAGCCGTTTACCTATTACCACTAGATATGCGGACTTAGCAACACATACAAGCAGACAAAAATACCGTGAGTAGATAAGTATTTTTTATGGTAATACAAAAAAGATGTTTTTCTTACAATAATTTGAGGTAGTAGTATAAAAAAGTGCTGTTTTAGAGAAGGAGCGTGAATGATATGGCTAATCATAATCTAAAGGAACGAATGCTAGCGACTTTATATGGAGGAATCATTGGCGATGTGATGGGCGTACCTGTTGAATTTAAGCCTAGAGGTACTTTTTATGTAGAGGATATGATTGGATATGGCACCTATAATCAGCCGCCCGGCACTTGGTCGGACGATACTTCGTTAACACTATGTTTAGTCGAAAACATCATTGAGCAAGGGAATACGGCGAGCTTAATGGATAAATTTGTACTATATATGGAGCAGGGCTACTGCACGCCTTTTGACGAAATGTTTGATATAGGAATTACAACGGCTGAGGCAGTGTCAAACTATAAAAAGGGTAGCTTACCTGAGCATTGCGGAAAAACAGGCGAATTTGATAATGGCAATGGTGCATTGATGAGAATCGCTCCAATAGCATTTGCTATGCTAAATGAGCTAGATTTTACGAAACGCGCAGCACTTATTCAACAATATACAGCGATTACACATGCCCATCCCCGCTCTCTTGTAGGGTCTATCATTTATATTGAGATATTATTAAGCTTATACCGAAATAATTCGCTCGCAGCAGCGTTACAGGAAGTCCATTTATTAGTAAATAATCATTTACAAGGGGATGCAAAGGCAGAACTTGCCTCCTATCATCGCATTTTTCAGGAGGACTTTTTCAAGCTTGCTGAGGATGCTATTCAATCAAGCGGCTATATTATCCATTCGTTAGAGGCAGCTTTATGGTGTGTTGGCACTACAGCAACGTTTAAGGAGGCTGTTTTAAAGGCTGTCAATTTAGGTGAGGATACAGATACGGTGGCAGCGATTGCTGGAACGCTGGCAGGTATGTATTATCCGCTAGAGGATATTCCAACTGAATGGTTAAATAAAGTTGTGAAAAAGCAGGAGATTGACCAATTACTGCTGTCATTTTATCAAGCATGTGTCCAGCAGGAACATGAAAAATAAGTGACAATACGAGAAAGGGCGGTGACAAATTTTTCATTTACATAATATTTTTATGTTAGAAAAAGCCAATACTTATATAATAAAGAAAACAGCTTATTTAGCTGAATGGGTGCGAAAGGGGCTAGCCGCTTTCTATGCATGCTTCACTAAATAAGCTTATTTATTTGAAAGTTTATGTCAGTTTATAGGGAGAAGATAGCGAAAAATAAGAAAGAACATTACATTTCTTCTAATATTTTTGAATTTTTTAGAAAATTATGTTGAAATCTCGGAAAGCGGTAGTATAATAAAGGTATAGTTACAAATATGGTTAATAATTCCTTATATTAAGGGCTATTGGGTACATACGATGTAACTATAAAAAACTAGTGGAATGGGGAGATTTTATGATTAACATGATTCAGTATTTAGAGCAAAATCCGTCGTTAGTAACATTGTTAAAAGAAAAAAAAGCTTCTCTAATCGGTATCTCAGAGCTAGAGCAAAAGGCAATTTTGGATTCGTTTAATGAAGAATTAGGTACTGAAAGTCGTTTGTGGAATTAAAGTTAAATAATAAAAAATGGTTTTGGTTTACTGTAAGTGTATATTTAATAATAGGATTTTATTTATTATTTATCATTTATAGTAAACCTTTTATTAATATAGAAGTTGAAGAAGATAATGGTGTTTTGATAGTAACGAATCCTTATTATAAAGATTGGGCAGTCAAACAGCAAATATCACCCGGGGATATCGTATTAAGTATAAATGGGAATGATATAGATAAAGTTTCTAATATTAAGCATGATTTAGTAATTCGATCTGCAAATGAATTATCTATAATGAAGCCTGATGGAAGTCTAGTCGATATAAATATCAAACCTTTTGATGTCACCCAACCGTTTTATTCTGTTTTTCTCATACCATCAATTTTTTATTTTTTATCATTAGTAATCGCTATATATTTATATTTAAAACCGAAAAATACTATTTTAATTAATTTACTAATACTATTTATTTTAACTGTTTCTTTGGCTTATTTAAGCATAGGTGCTTCAGGTGTATTAAATACTTTTGGCATTATTGTAAACCGTGGTAGTATGCTACTTTGCCTAGTGCTGTTATTGCAGTTTCTAAAGGAATATTTTATTTTTTTAGGCATTAAATGGTTGTTTGTGAAAAATATTAAGATATTTTACATACTCCCTCTTATTGTAATATGTTTAAGTATATTGGGGATAATTTTCGATAGTATTCATTCTCTCATATCTAATGTTATTTTAAGTTTATTTTTCTTATTACTAGTAATTATTCTTAGCATAATGATTGCTAGTTATATTAAATACAAAGTACCAGAATTAAAAATATTATTAAGTAGCATTATTATTCCTTTTATACCTTTCCTTTTTCTTTATGCGCTGCCAGAGATTTTTTTCAATGATTTTTTACTCTCTGCAGAAATAAGTTCATTATTTCTACTGTTAATCCCTTTTAGTTTTATTTTCACACAGCTTACTGAGCGTATATTTGATATGGAGTATTTTATTTCTAGGCTGCGTTATTATTTTAATTTTTCTTTTGCCTTTACCCTTTGGCTATTATTAGGGCTTTATGTCTTAACAGATTTATCAATGACGCGCTTAACGGAGATTTTCTTTTTTGCTTTTCTTTCATTAATAGCGTTGTTTTACATAAAAGAGCGGGTTGATTATCGCAAGCGCAAGATTCTTTTCTCCACAAAGGGCGACTATATTCACCGCCTGTATACAACCGTTGATAGTATTGGAAGAGTTGTGAAAATTGAAGATTTATTGGAGCGGTTTGTGCAGGAAGTAATTCTTCAGCTTGAAGTGGAAAATGTTTCAGTGCTTACCTACGATTTTCATACGCACCACAGTACCTTAACAAATCAACCCAAGGCATATAAGCAGTATGAAATTGATGAGGGATTGCTGGAACGGTTGAGCTTGGGCGACATTCAAAAAACAGAGCATTATTATATAGCCTTTATTCATCAAGATACTCATTATAAACGAATGCTCGTGATTGATCATTGCCAAACGATTTATCTGAAGGATGAAGAATTGCTATGGCTTGAGCTATTGCTACTGTACTTAAATAACTTTATTGAAAATACGAAAATGGTAGAGGAGCTGTTAGATCAGTTAAAGCATATGAAAGAAGCTGATAATCAACAGCTACCATGGTTGAATAAATTACTATGGCTACGCTTTGAGGAAGAGAAATATCAATTGGCACAAGAGCTGCATGACACGATTTTACAAGAGCAACTTCATATAGCAAGAGAGATGGATGTTCTCATACATGCCAAAGATACAGAAGCTATACCATCGCAGCTTGTGAAAGTACATGAACAGATGGTGACCTCGTTAAATGATTTAAGAGGCTACTGTGAAAATTTAAAGCCGCCGTTATTGGATACATTGGGATTAAATGCGGCACTTGAAAAACTGATTCAAAAAATTCATAAACGTGCTGATTTTTTATTGATTTATACGATGGACCGTCTGTATTTAGAGGATGAGCGTTTAAATTTAATGATTTATCGACTTTTCCAGGAGCTACTAAACAATGCACTGAAACATTCCTACGCTGATACCGTTGAAGTGCATTTGCTGGGCACTGAGGAAGGCTTTGAAATTATGTATACGGATGATGGTGTAGGCTGTAATATGGATGATATTATCCTTGCTGATTCGATGGGGATTCGTGGGATGCAGGAGCGTGTTCAAGCCTTTAATGGCAAATTTGCGTTAGATACGAAAGCTGGAGAAGGGATGACCATTCGCATTCAAGTAAGTGAAGCAAATAATCCTCAACCTTATGCATACAACACATTAAAACGTCCTACTTATACGATCCGAGGATAATGCAATCTTTTTAACCTTTTAATCACTTCGTAGTTGCTATGAATGTAGATTAGAAGGCTTTTATTTTTTTAACACGATACAGCAAAATAGTACAAGTGTAGCAATGATAATTTAGGAAGAAATGCACCTTTTAGAAAAATATCCTCTAAACAAAGGAAATATTGGAAGTAGAGCCGATATAATTCATTAGATGGATAGAGGAGGTTATTAGTAGTGAGTAAGAAATTATTTTTAACAGCAGCAACGATTTCTTCTGTAGCACTTGTTGCTCCAACAGTAGCGGGAGCGACAGAAACGATTTCAGTCACAGGGCAGAATATAGTCAATAAAGTATTAAAGGTGGATCAATTACCAGCTAATACGATTGTTAGTAGCTATCAATGGTATTATCTTGAGCAAATTGACAGTGAAGATGGTTCCCCTACAACAACGAATAAACCAATTGCTGGGGCAACCTCTGCATCCTTAACAGTACCTGTAGAGGCTGCAGGCAAGACGATTTTTGTCGAAGCTACTACAACAGAAGGGCAAAAATATCAAAGTGCCCCACGGACGATTCAACAGCTCAATCTAACAATTGCACGTCCGACATTGGAGGGCTATGCAACAGCCGATTTTGTTGCACCAGGGGAAACGATAAAAGTAGCAGGTGCGAAAGTAACAGATAGAGCAGGTGCTACTTTACAGAGTAGTCAAATTACATATAGTTATCAATGGTTTTATCAACTTGGAGAGAATGCCTTTACGATTATTGAAGGAGCAACTGGTAGTACCTATACAATACCAAAGGATGCTGTTGATAAGGGCATCAAAGATATTATTGTGAAAGTAAAGGCAAAGGTTGGCGACTCTATTGTAGAATCAGATTTTTCGGATGTTATGACAGTGTCGAAAGCGCCAATCGATACATTAATGAATGATATTCAGGCATTGCTTGTTCATGATAATCGTTATAATGTGTCAAGCCTAGAATCGTTTAAGGCACAAGTAACAACACTGGAAAGTAAGTATCAGGCTTTATCGCCAGCAGCTAGAGGCAATGTGTCCAATTATGAGGTGTTAAAGCGAGCGCTTGCAGATGTAGAGCTAGTTAGCAGCTTAAATGATAAGATGGATAAAATCGGGGAGGTACAGGAGAAAAACCTACCTAAATATATTCAAGAATTGACAGAGGCATATGAGCAATTGGATTTATTGCAACGCAGCTTAGATGTAGAGGATGCACTGTATACAAGCATTAAAAGCTTACAAAATGAGCCAAATGATGTAGAGGAAGTACAGGAAGTTAGAAGGATTCAGCAAGCAATTGTTCAATTACTACGATACGAAAATTCGTATGTGCGATATGTAGCTACAGATAAAGATGCTTTGCAGCAGCTTATTGCGACGATTGAAGCGGATATTGCTAAATTATCACCACATTACCGTGCGGCTGTACAAAACCAAGCTATTTTACAGGAAGCTAAAGCGGATAGTAAAAAGGTGGAGCAATTTCTAAAATTGTTTGATAAGTTATCACCAAGCAATACACCAAATAAGCAAGTAACGGCTGCAAAATCCATTCGTGCTGCCTATGAGAAATTAACGTATAAACAATTGCAGCTAGTACCAGACGCCTATATACAGCAGTTATTGCTGGCAGAGGGTGCAGAAGAAAGTCAAATCGACGCATTAAATCGTGATATTGAGAGCTATATTGGAGAGGATGCTTATCCCATTCATCCATCTGCTAGTTCATGGCAAAGTCATGTCAATAATGTCAATCGCATGATCAAGGAGTATAAAGGCTTAACGAAAGCCTCAGCAGCTCAAATTACAGACTATAATAGTCTGGCTACGCTACAAAAGGATTTAAAGGTAGCTGAAAAAGTGATTAAAAGTATCGATGCTTATCAAAAGCTGGCTGAAGTAGCGGGTGTCAAGGAAAGTAAGCTGCAATCAAGCTATACGAGTACATTGAAAGCTTATCAAAAACTAACCACTTTGCAGCAATCGCTTGTCTATAATGCAGATGATTTTTTACTCAATACACCAAAGGTTTCAGTGGATGGCAATGAGAAAGTGCCTGCTGATGTAGCGGCTGCAGAGGCATTAAAGGCGGATATTGCGAAATTTGCAAATGTCACAAGCTATACATTTGTCCAATTAGAGGCAGCGGTTGACGCAGCATCAGCAGCTTATAAAGATTTATCCGCAGCGGCACGGAAATATGTGACAAATTATCATTTATTGACAGCGGCGAAAAAGGATATTTCAGGTGTGCAATCCTTCCATAAAAAAGTGCAGGCTGCTAGAGAGGAAACAGATGCTGCGAAGCAGGCGAAAAAAATTCAAACCGTGCAAAAGGCATATGCGAAATTACCTGCCAATCAACAATATTTAGCGAAAGCACAATATGAGGCTTTATTAAATAATCGCATTATTGATGAGCATGCACCAAGTACGACACAGCTTAATGCTGAGATTGCACAAATTGTTGCAGGAGAGCAATATAATGTGTCGATAGCGCACATTCAGCAGCTTTCTACGCAATATAATCGCTTAAGCGCAAGCGATAAAAAGCTAATTACTCATTATGCGACATTAAAAACAGCACTTGCTGATGTAAAAAAGGTTGAATCCTTTATGAAACAATATGATAAATCGTTTCAAAAAAATCCAAGCACGGTTATTAAGGCATTTGCAAAGCTAACAGCTAAACAAGTAAGTCTTATTGAGCCAGCGATTAGACAAGCAATTATAGCAAAGCAACAGGAACAACAGCAAACAAATGATAGTGCTTTAAGCGTGATTGAAGCTATCAATGGGCTACTTGTAAAAGGAGAGTATACTGCAAATTTACAGGAAAAGGTACAAGAAATTCGTACAACCTATGATGCATTGAGCGAGGCAGAGAAGAAGCTTATTAAAAATTATGCAAAGCTTACACAGGCAGAAAGTGATTTAAAAAAGGTGGAAGAAGTTCATGCCTTATATGTGCCAGCAACAGAGGATAATAATAAGGCTCGTAAAGCTTGGCAAACTGCCTATAGTAAGCTTTCGAAAAAATTAGAGCTGCTGTATAACAATATGTACGCAACAGATATATAAATAGCTGGAGCTGACTTCAACGGAAATGTCGAAGTCAGCTTTTTCTTTTGGTTTTATAAAGTATCAGGAGTATGATAAACCAAATAGTAGAAACTCTACAACAGGGCGTTATTAATAAAAAAAGCCGCCTCCTAGTGCTTTGAGACGACTTTTTTCATAGAAAATTTAATATTTTTTTGCTTTTATTTTACCTGTCCAAGTTTTGAAGCCACCTTGAAGTTGGTAGATTTGGTTGTACCCACGTTTTTTAAGAAATAGTGCAGCACGTGAGCTACGGCCTGTATTTTGACAGTATAAGTATACTGGTAAATCTGGGCGAATTTCTTTATAACGCTGACGTAGTGTTGTGGAAGGAATATTGCGTGCACCAAGAATATGACCAGCATCAAATTCCTTTTGCTCACGCACATCGATGAGCTGTGCTTTTCGATAGCCTTCTATAAATTGTTCTTGTGTTAGGTTTGTGACGGCTTTTTTGAGTCGTAGTGCATTAATACCGATATATGCAATTAAGACTACTAAAACGACACCGATTGTGATAAGTATGTCCAAGATTTTCTTACCCCTTTCTATCTTCTTTATTATTATAAAAGATGCGCTAGCGATAGTCCAATGAGTTTGATAAAATTAACTAGGTTGTGGCAGATTTAGTCGTGCTACAAAAGTATATATGTAACATGAACGCCTAAAGTATTATTTTATATTTGTAGGAGATGAAAAGATGACAACTTGGTACTTTCTAAATTCAGGAAAATGTAGTCCTTCTTTTAATATGGCATTAGATGAGGCATTGCTGGATTGGCATAGTGAGGGATTAATTCCACCAGTGATTCGCTTTTATGAGTGGGAGCCTGCGACATTATCGATTGGTTATTTTCAACAAGCGAAGCGCGATATTAATTTAGAGGCTGTACGTGAACAGGGCTTAGGCTTTGTACGTCGACCAACAGGTGGACGAGCTGTGCTGCATGAGCATGAGCTTACATATAGCGTTATTGTGACGGAAAGCTATCCGAATATGCCCGAGTCTGTGACAGAGGCATATCGTGTGCTAAGTGAAGGAATATTGCAAGGCTTCCATAACTTAGGAATGGATGCTTATTTTAGTGTGCCTAATACAGAGGAACAAAGAGCAGACTTAAAGAGTCCAAAAAGTGCAGTATGCTTTGATGCACCAAGCTGGTATGAATTAGTTGTTGAAGGGAAAAAAGTAGCAGGAAGTGCACAAACACGTCAAAAAGGTGTTATTTTGCAGCATGGGGCTATTTTATTAGACCTCGATCAAGAGAAATTATTATCAGTCTTTAATTTTTCTAGTGAGGAAGCGAAGGAGCGTATGCGTAGAAAGCTACCAGAAAAGGCAGTCGCAATTAACAATCTTGTTAAAGAGCCTGTAACGATTGAACAATGTGTGACAGCTTTCCGCGATGGCTTTGCAAAATCGTTGCAAATTGACTTAAAACCATTTACACTTTCTGAGGAGCAATTAGCGTATGTGCATGCACTAGAAGAAAAAAAATATGCATGTGATGAGTGGAATTTTAGGAAATAAAAAATATTTTTTCGCACCCAAGCCTAGTTGTAACAAGTAGTTCTAAGTCTATGAAAAAAAGCAAGAGTTGAATTAAAAAACTATATATAGTATCTTTTTTAAAGACAAATACACAATATGTAGTGTTTAGCAACACGCAATATTGTGTATTTATTTTGTAACACAGAAAACAAGGGAGGCAAAACGATGGTACTCACAAATCATCAACCCGAAGTAAACAATTCATTTGAACAGTTAAACAAAGATATTGAACAATTCCCGCAGGTTCATCCAGTAACGCCTGATATGCATATTACACATAAAGGTGTATCAAGACTGGTGATGATTGATCGCTATTCATTTAAAGACACAGAAAAGAAAACACTCAAAGCTGGTGATTTTGTTGTTTTAACGGTCAAAGCTGATCCAAAATTCCCTGCGCGTGGTTTAGGGACAATTCAAAAACTGGACATGTCTTCAAAGACGGCAGAAATTTTGATTGAGGAAGATTATCGTAGTGCTTTAGATGATCCAAAAGAGCAAGAAACGGGTATGATTACGCGTTCAATTGACGTGATAGAAAAGCCTCTTGAAATTTTTTATGAACAAATTGCCAAACGAAATGCAACAGGGCTTGCTGCTGTTGAAAAAACACCAGAAAAACGCCAAGAATGGTTTGAAAAATTTTATAAGCAATTAGTATCCTTGAAATTTGTTCCAGCAGGGCGTGTTATTTATGGAGCAGGCTCTGAAACAGATGTGACATTTTTCAATTGTTACGTGATGCCATTTGTCGCTGATTCGCGTGAAGGCATTAGTGATCACCGTAAGCAAGTAATGGAAATTATGAGCCGTGGTGGTGGTGTTGGTACGAATGGCTCAACACTACGTCCGCGCAACACATTAGCACGCGGTGTTAACGGCAAATCCTCTGGCTCTGTTTCATGGCTGGATGATATTGCAAAACTGACCCACCTTGTCGAACAAGGAGGTTCGCGCAGAGGTATGCATTGTCTAAGTGCTTCTGCGTAAACAAACCTCGTGAATTGCTGGGAACTCTTTAATGGAAATATGATCACTTTTAGCGAGGTGAAAAATATGGAAGTTTATAATGCGAAACAACCTCAAACTTGTTTAATATGTAACAAGGCTGGTTTACAGCTCATTTGAAAAAAGAGCACAATTTAACATTAGACAATTACTTATTATCTTATTTTTATCCCATTGAAATGATTACGTGCCAATATCCTCTATGTACTAACATCGTGAAGCTTAGACGTGGTATTCCTAATCAATTTTGTAGTAGAAGTTGTCGTGGAAAGGGAGAGCCATTAAAATGCGTAATTTGTGGTAAGCGTTTTGATGGAAAACATCGTCAAACGAAGACTTGTAGCAAGCAATGTACAAGTAAGCTTAGATCTCAAAATACGAGTAAATGGCATCAAGAAATGCCTTGTGAACTGAAAAAGTTTCATTTTGAAAAAATCATTTCCAAAACAGCACAAACACGAAAATTAAATGGAACACCTTCATGGAATAGTGGTAAAACAGGAGTGTATAGTCAAGAAACGATTGAGAAAATTCGACAAGCTACTTTAAAACAACTAGAAAGAGAAATATTTCGAAAAACAAGTATTGAAAAAATCGTTGAAGGCTTCTTGATTGAGGAAGCTATTCCTTACCAATATTCATTTATTTTGCAAGGAGCGCAATTTGATTTTCTGTTAGTAGGTACGACAATTTTAATCGAATGTGATGGGGACTTTTGGCATGGCAACCCCAAATTTTATTCCACTTTTTACGATGTTCAAAAAAGAATTATGATGAGGGATATGGAAAAAAATCAATTAGCGGAAAAATATGGCTTTACATTACTCCGCTTCTGGGAAGATGAGGTCAAAAACGATTTTGAAAATGTTAAACAACGCATTATAAATGCACTGCTAGCTACAACGTAACTGGGAACGGTAAGCGTGAATGCTTGAAAATAGCAGTGGGATAAAGACAATCAGCAGCCAAGCCTCTAAAAAGAGGAAGGTTCAACGACCATCGAAAACACGCTTATAAAAGCGGAAGTGAGTAGAGTAGGAGTGAAGCCACTCCGAAGTGCGAGGGCATCTATAATGATGTAAGATATGGTCTCAACGTCTATGGTGACATAGAGAGTGGGTGTAGCGAACCCGCGCAAGGAATCGGCACAAATGATAATGCTGGCAGATTGGCACCCTGATATTGTGGAATTTATTATTTCAAAAATGCAAAATCCACGTATTTTACGGTACTTAATCGAAAATACAACAGATGAAACGATTATTCGTCTTGCAAAAGAAAAATTAAACTTTAAGCCGTTAACGGCACAAGAGGAAGCGATGTATCAAGGCATCCTGAACTATAAAAATATTGAAGGTTTAGGTGGATTTGATACGGCGATTATTCGAGAAGCTGA
This sequence comes from Lysinibacillus sp. NPDC098008, assembly GCF_044760715.1. Lineage (NCBI taxonomy): Bacteria > Bacillati > Bacillota > Bacilli > Caryophanales > Bacillaceae > Lysinibacillus > Lysinibacillus sp. NPDC098008. The sequence continues at coordinate 407,029 of NZ_JBIWBA010000001.1, read as the reverse complement.
AAATAAATTGCGTGATGGTGGAACATATACGGTTCATAACCCAGAGTTTTTAACAGGCGCAAATATTTCTGTAACGCTGACAAAAGAATTTATGGAAGCTGTTGAAAACGATGCTGACTTCGAGCTTCGTTTCCCAGCCGTTGAAGAATATACAAAAGAAGAAATGAACATTTACAACACAGAGTGGCATAAAGTTGGCGATGTGCGTGAATGGGAGAAAATGGGCTATAAAGTGCGCACGTACCGTACAATTAAAGCAAAAGAGTTATGGAACTTAATTAATGTTTGTGCAACATACTCTGCAGAGCCAGGTATTTTCTTTATCGACAATGCTAATGATATGACAAATGCGAAAGCCTATGGGCAAAGCGTTGTAGCAACAAACCCGTGTGGTGAACCTCGCCTCACGTTAAAAATTGCGGGATAAAGCGGGAAGGCTGTGATGCTAATCCGAACCGAAGGCTAATGGTAAAGCGTTAGTCAGGGGCAACGCATACCCAGTGATCCTACCATGTAGACTATAATCTGGGCACGAGACCGCAACATTACAAAAATAGGTAATGAAAATGTATGCTGAACTTACAGGAACTGAACTGTAAGAGCTAAAGGATAAAAAGCCTTTAGGATAACAATATTGGAACAACCACTTGCACCATACTCTGTGTGTAATTTAGCGGCTGTTAACCTTGCACAGTTTGCAAATAAGGACAATCAAACAGTTGATTATGAAGCATTGCGTGAAACAGTACGTGTGGGTGTTCGTATGCAGGATAATGTAATCGATGCGACACCTTATTTCTTAGAAGAAAATCGTGTACAAGCACTTGGCGAGCGTCGCGTTGGCTTAGGGGTAATGGGCTTAGCTGACTTACTTATTTACTGTGAAAAGGAATATGGCTCAGAGGAAGGTAATGCGTTAGTCGATGAAATTTTTAAAACCATTGCTGAAACGGCATATGAGGCGTCTACAGAGCTTGCCAAAGAGCGTGGTAGCTTCCCATTCTTAGTAGGTGCTACAGACGAAGAAACAGCTCGCTTACGCAAAGCCTTCACAGAAACAGGCTTTATGCAAAAAATGCCTGTTCATATCAAGGAGCAAATTTTAGCAACGGGTATCCGTAATTCACATTTATTAACGGTTGCGCCAACTGGATCAACAGGCACAATGGTGGGAGTAGCAACAGGTCTTGAGCCATACTTCTCCTTCACATATTACCGTTCTGGTCGTCTAGGTAAATTTATTGAAGTAAAAGCTGAAATTGTCCAAGAGTATTTAGAGCGTCATCCAGAAGCAAATGAACAGGAGCTTCCTGAATGGTTTGTGACAGCGATGGAGCTGAAGCCAGAAGCACATGCGGATGTTCAATGTATTATTCAAAAATGGATTGACTCATCTATCTCTAAAACAGTGAACGCACCAAAAGGCTATACAGTAGAGCAAGTGGAAAAAGTTTATGAGCGACTATATAAAGGTGGCGCTAAAGGCGGTACGGTTTATGTAGATGGTAGCCGCGATTCACAAGTTCTAACACTAAAAGCGGAAGAAAATGATATGGATCAATTATCATTTGAAGAGGAATTAGTGGAGGAGCATACAACACGTCCAGTTGTTTTAGTCGACACAATTCAAGCATTAGAATCCACAACAGTAATTGGCTCAGACGTAGGAAATACATGCCCAGTTTGTCGTAAAGGTACAGTCGAAGAAATGGGTGGCTGTAACACATGTACAAACTGTGGTGCACAGTTAAAATGTGGTCTGTAAAATAGTAAAGAATGTCTATTTGTAGAATTGAAATAAAGTCGTAGCGTTTTACCCCTTTAGATTATAGTTGTCTAAAGGGGTGTTTTTATGTCCAAAAGAGCAAGAACATCATAAGTTGAGAATAGAAAAATGAAAAACAAAACTTAGAAATGCTAAAGTGAAAATAAGCAAAGTACCTATTTTAGGCATCGACCAGTTAGTTTAGCTGAATTTCAAAACGTGCCATCTATTGGTAATAAATTAGAGCCGTATATAAGTCTAAAGATGAAGGGAGCTATGTTGTGTGAATATGCAATAACAATGGGATTTTAATCTTACCAGTTGAATGAATAAAGGTATGTAAAACTGTAGTATAAATGCAAGACAACTTCTTAAGTTACTGATTACAGAAAGCAGCTAAAACTTAGTAAATATTGATGATGAGGAAATGTTACAAGGAAACTTAGTGATATAAAGTATCGTCAAACTTATGTATGGAAAATTATTGCGGAATATGCACTTTATTGTTGAAAGGGGAAATTAGAAATGATGAAAAAAGCTATAATTTCAGGAGTTGTATGTTCAATTTTGTTAGTTGGGTGTAATGGAAACGAGAACGAAGAACAAGTTCAAGTATTAGAAAGCGAACAAGGCATAGTAGAGGATGAGCAGGGAAATTTATTATCAGAATTAAAAAATGACATCATAGTATCTATTACAGAACAAACGGAACTTGATAGTGAGTCAATAGCAATAATGTTAGGTGGTAATATTGAAGATATTTCTGTATCAGTAAGTTTCCCGAAGGATGTAAAAGTTGATAATACAATGATTCAACAAATAGTTAAAGATTCTATTAAGAATGCTTCTAAAACAGCAAACGTAACAATTCGCGAAGAAAATATAACAGTAAACATTGAGAAATATTAACGGAGAAGTTCTTAAAGGATGCTATTAACCCTTAAAAGTCCAGTTGCTTTATAAGGTTGAAAAAATGTACTTAAACAAACGGGGATTTTAGTAAAACAAGGATTTATAGAGAATCTAAAAAGAAGCAAAAACGCTCTAGCAATGTCCCCCGTTATTAACGTTCATTGGCAATCAAATTCAATTTGATGAAATAGGAGCAGGTGCGTTAACCGTTGCTAATGCAAATGGATGTGGAGTTTTGATCATCCATTCAAGACAGGTTCACAATGTTCATCAGTTAGTAAGTAAAGGAGAGAAAAACAAAGGTGTCTGTGTTCCTACTGGCAAAAATACTTGGCGGTCTTGGATTTGTGTTGATGCTAATCAAAATTTTATTCTTTACAACAGAGAAGAAGGAAAGTGAAAAGTATCTAATTTACACACTTTTTCTTCTTATTTTTTCTAACATTTGCATCTGGGTTGTTGCAGCAGCTAATTCCTAAAGGAAAAAGGTGGAACCGTTAATATAATATGTACCCTATAAGATAGCTACTTTCAAAAAGGTCATCTTACAGGGTATTTTTGTTTATCGCCTGCAATATACAGACAGCAGCTTCAACAAGTTGCCTAACTTTTTTTAATGGAGGGTACATTTTAAACAAGGAACGTCCTTTAATGATCAGTCTAAATTTCGCAATAAGATAACTGGACCTTTTAATATAAATTTGTAGATAAATGTTAATCTTAAATAAAAATATAATGGAGGTATAATGATGTGGTTAATATTAGGATGTATTGCCATAGTAGCAACTTTTATAAATCTTTATATGTATAAAACAGGAAAAGATTATAAACTTGCGATGGCAATGGGATTATCATTTACAGCATTGACACTCTGTGCAGAATATAGCCTTGTATCTCGGTGGGTAAAAGTGGAGGATTGGTCAGCTTTAGGGGATGTAGTACCTAGTATGGAAAAGGCATTATGGTTTTTGGCAATTGTTTCTATCTTACTAAATATAGCTCCTATACTGTTAGAACTAAAAAATAAAAAATAATTACGTATTGTCGTATTATTTCTATTTTGTGGGATAGCCATTGTCAAAAATATGCTTCTTGATTCATTTGTCCTGCCAACTCTATTATTTGTGCCAAGGCTGGCTAACACATCATCGTCTTTATCAACTGATAGGTGAATCACGTTCCACCCAACTTGTGCGTCCTTTACTACATCAAAGGCATTTTCAATGAAAATTCCAAATAAAATGACAAAGTCATGATGATCTCGGTTAGGTGGAAATGTTATGAAGCGACCTTCACATTCATAAATAAGAGAAGGAATTTCAATAACGTATCTGGTTAGTTTAAGAGCAAATGGATGTTATACTTTGTTTAGGAGGTATGCAACATAATAATGCAAATAGTGCTCCCTAATCCTTTACAGGTGTGCCAGTTATATAGAAGCTCTATTATAGTAATTGGATAGTGTAGTTTTCTTCAATGCTAATGACGGGAGAGATAATATGGAAAATGACTGGGACAAAGCTATAGGTTCTCTTTCTAAAATTAAAGTTTTTTCAAATCCAAATAACGAGCCAGTAACCATAAGTGGTGAAGCTGATGATTTAAAGTGTATTGGTGTCGGGACAGATGCGGCTGTTTTTCAAGCTCTTTCTGCCCCAGCTTATGCATTTAAAATATATGCTAAGGACAAAGTACACAAAGTACAAGTTGAAGCAGATGTTTATCAACTATTAGAGGGCTCACCTTTTTTCCCAACATGCTTTGCTTCATCTGACGAATATCTCGTTTTAAGTTATGAAGAAGGAAAAACACTCTTTGACTGCATTTTACAAGGTGTTCACATTCCTGAACAGGTTGTAAAAGAAGTGGAGGATGCAAGAGAATATATACGGAATAAGGGCCTAAATCCCCGTGATATTCATTTAAAAAATATTTTACTACAAAACGGGAAAACGAAAATAATTGATGTTTCTGAATATATATTACAAGGTAATGATTGTCGATGGGAGCATTTAAAAAAAGGCTATGAGCAATACTATCATTTAATAGATGGAATTCCTGTGCCGTTTTGGTTAGTAGAAACGATTCGAAAGTGGTATAACCAGCGGGGAAGGAATTCTTCATATGAAGAGTTTACAAAAAATATGTTAAAATTTTTGTATAAAAAATAATAGATTAGGAAGCTACAGCCTGCAAAAGCCCACTGATGGAAGATTCACTAAGTGCTTTTACTTATAATGAAATTTGATGAAAATCATCTCAGCTCTAAAATTTTATAGAGGTGAGATGATTTTTTGTTTGGAAATTTCTATATTGCATTACCGGTGGAACAATTAAGCGAAACGAAGACAATAGAAATACGACTAATTTTATAGAGGGGGATATGTGTGAAAAAGTTTAGCTTAATGCTGTGCGTAACCTTTTTATCAATAGTTTTACTTGGTTGCCAAGAGGAAGCTGAAATGAGCGATCAGAAACAAGCTGATTCTTTGGAAGAGGCATTGGCAAATGGAGATGTCGTCAATCTTCACGGAAAAATTAGTAACTTAGAGAAATTTACCAGTTTTATAGAAAATATTCAAAAAGGCGCTAAAGATGCCATTCGTATCACAACCTATACGATTGAAGGGGATCCCATTTATTATCATTTAGATTATGATGGTGACAAAATACAATATACGTATGATAATTCTCAAGATAAATATGCGGGTTCTGGAAAAGGAGCCCAAAGCACGACCTGTTCTACTATAGCATCAAGAAGTGATGATGAAGGCATTGAATACTATTTAAGTGGGTGCTCTTCAGAAGTTGGAGATTCCTTTTATTTTCGATATTCACAATAGGAAAAAGTAGAAGCTTTATGAAATAGTGTACTTCTAGCTATAGTGGCTTAAGGAGATGTCATCAAACATCTATAAATGATTGTATGTTGCCCCCTTTAGATTATCTTTGTCTATAGGGGGCGCTTATTTTTTAGCAAACCTTTATTATTCTTGTACCTTTGACATATGGACAAAGGTCTTTTTAAAAAAGAGATTTTAATAGGACAGTTCCAATCTGTCCAGAAAGAAGTAACACATCACAAAATAACTATTTATTTTCTGTAATGATGCCATTGAATGCAGATTGATAGATTGTAAAGATATCCTTTGCTAATAAGGTCATAGGGCTACGTGCTAAAATTCGCTTTTGCTCCAATGCCGCCGCTGTTAAATGCTTTAATGCCTCCTCAGGAATATTAAATTCCCTTAAGGTAGACGGAATATTAACGTCTTTAACGATTTTTTGTAATTCCTCCACGCAACGATAAGAGGCCTCCTCCTGCGATAAATATGCTGTATGAAAGCCCATTATTTCATAAATATCCTTCATGCGTTTTTCACAGCTTTGGCGAATATAGCCCATCACATAAGGAAGGAGCACTGCATTTGATTCTCCATGTGGGACATGGAATTGCCCTCCAAGTGGATAGGCGAGGGCATGAACACCTGCAACCCCAGCATTAAAGAAGGCAAGCCCAGCAAGATAACTGCCATAACTCATATTTGTACGAGCTTCTTGATTGCTACCATCTGCAACTGCAGTACGAATGGATTGCGTAATTAAACGAATAGCCTGTATAGCCAATGCGTCCGAAATAGGGCTTGCATTTTTTGAAATATAGGCTTCAATGGCATGTGTAAGTGCATCAATTCCTGTTGCAGCAGTAATATTAGGTGGAAGAGAAACCGTTAGTGCAGGGTCTATAATAGCAACATCTGGTAATAAATAGTCATGTGCTACAACATCTTTTGTATTTTCTAATGTCAAGACAGCGATATTGGTTACTTCAGAGCCTGTACCAGACGTTGTTGGTATTAGAATAGTGGGAATCCCTTTGCTTAAGATTTTTTTTGTACCAGTTAAATTTAAATAATCTGCCACAAATCCTTCATGCACAGCAAGTACACCTGCTAGCTTAGATAAATCTAATGCACTACCCCCGCCAATCCCAATAATCATGTCAAATTGATGCTGTCGAGTGTAGGCTACTAATTTTTCTGCGAGTGCTAGTGAAGGCTCTGCTGCCACCTCAGTGTATAGTTCAATGCTATAATTTGCATTGATTAACGGTTGAATGGCTTGAGTAGTTAAGCCAATTTTTATTAACGTTGGATCAGTGACAACAAGTATTTTCTTTGCCTGTAGTCGTTTTACCTCTGCCAATAAGTGAGATAATGAATGCCAGCCTGTATAGTTAAGAGGTGTGAAAGTAATTTTATATACCATATACTAATTCTCCTTACGATTGATTCCAAACAATCAGCTTTGTTTCGGTCATTTCATGGATAGCGTATTTAATCCCTTCTTTTCCTGTACCGCTTTCTTTTACCCCGCCATAGGGCATTTGATCAACACGATAAGTTGGAATGTCATTAATAATGACACCGCCCACCTCCAATGCCTTTGAGGTCATAAAAGCAGTTTGAATATTATTCGTAAAAATGCCAGCCTGCAATCCATAATGTGATTTATTGATGGCTTCAATTCCTTCTTGTATGCTCGTTATTCGATTAACAATCACAATAGGTGCAAATACTTCCTGACAGGATACCTTTAGGTGATCTGCAACATTCGTTAAAATAGTAGGTAACAATATACGATTTTGCAGTTTTCCACCTGTAGCTAATTCGGCTCCATTTGCCAATGCCTCATTAATCCAATCAAGCGCACGAATCTCTTCATTTGCATGAATTAATGAAGAAATATCTGTAGTCATTTCTAAAGGATCGCCTAGCACAAGCTTCTCAGTCTGGACAACGAATTTAGCAAGAAATTCATCATACAGTGTATCCATTACATAAATGCGTTGAAGTGAAATACATACTTGCCCTTGGTTAGAGAAAGAGCCCACAACACATTTTGAAACAATTTCATCAAGATTTACTTGCTCATCAATAAGTAAGCCTGCATTGGAACCAAGCTCCAAGGTAACTTTTTTCAAGCCTGCTCGCTTGCGAATATCCATACCTACAGCTGGGCTCCCAGTAAAGGTAATCATATTGATATGGTCACTTTCAATTAGTACGTCACCTACAAGTTTGCCACTGCCTGTAATGACATTGAAAGCTCCCTTTGGTAAAGAGGTTTGCTCAATTAGCTCTGCTAAAAATAAAGCAGATAGGGGAGTTTGCGATGCTGGCTTAAGAATAATCGTGTTTCCAGCAGCAATTGCAGGTCCTACCTTATGAGCAACCAAGTTTTGAGGAAAGTTGAATGGTGTAATGGCAGCTACAACACCAACAGGCTGTTCAAGTGTGTAACCAAACCGATTATTGCCATTTTTAGCAGCATCCATTGGGACTATTTCACCCACTAAACGTTTGGCTTCCTCTGCCGCAAATTTATAGGTTTCGATTGTACGCTCTATTTCGAGTAGAGCATATTTGAGTGGCTTTCCTGCTTCTAAGGCAATGATTTGGGCTGCTTTTTCTTTGTGTTGTATAAAAAGTTGCACCAACTGCTCCAAGACCTGTGCTCGTTCATAGGCTGTCGTATTGGCAACTGCTGCTTTTGCTTTATAAGCAGCCTGAATGGCCTTTTTAACATCCTCTTCGCTAGCCTGAGGGATTTCAGCAATCTTCTGTCGGGAATAGGGAGCATATAAAGAAGCATAGTTAGCGGTAGATTCCCATTGCCCGTCTATATATAAATTTTTTTTCATCCTTATAAACCTCCTAGGATTATTTATTGATGGTTACGTATTCATTTTTGACAACAATAAAAAACAACTGTACAAGAGAGAAAATAAAAATGGTTACGTATTCATTTGATGATAAAAAGAAACAAACTATTTAATAGTTTGTTTTGGGGCACCTGTTGTGCGCCTATTAAATACTTTAACAGGCTTTGTAATACGAACGCAACTATTTTTTTTATTTTCAATCATTTCAAACAATTCTTTAATAGCTAAAAATCCTAAATTCTCTTCTAAAATGCTACCGACTGTTGTTAATTGAATCATTCCATGCTTACTTAAATCCACATTATCAATGCCTATGATACTGATATCATCTGGTACTTTTAAATTTTTTGTGATGAAGCAATCGAGTAAATGAAGAGCGATGGAGTCCGTTGCTGCACAGATGCCTGTTGGCTGCTGACCTAGTGAAGTTATATGTTGAAAGAGACCTTGAATGGATTGTTTCGACGTATCTATTGTAAAAATATAATCATCATTTTTAGCGATATTATAATCCTCAAGCGCCTTTAAAAACCCTGCATATCGCTCCTTGAATGTGCTGCGATTTTGTGGACCACCAACCCAAGAAATAGCCGTATGTCCAAGCTCCAGCAAATGCTGAGCAGCTAAGTAACCAGCATAAAAATTATCAATCTCTACAAAAAATTCATTGTTTTTATGTCTTCGATTGTACGTAATAAATGGGATATCGAGTTGCTTTAATTTAAAAAACATTGGGTCCTCCCAAAAAATGCATGAGAGAATAACACCATCTACTTTATTTTCAAGAATAGACGTATATGCCTCTTGCAAGCGATCGTCATCTACATATTGGACATGTACCCGATAGCCCTGCTCGTTTGCATAGTTAATAATAGCTGTTGTTGTGTCAACAAAAAATGGGTTATGGATAGGGCCAGACAAAAGGGCTATCGTTTTCGTTTTATTTTGTACAAGAGAGCGAGCATTGGCATTTGGAATATAATTCAATTCCTCAATAGCACGCATCACTTTATCTATTGTAGGTTTTTTAACTAGTTCTGGTGTGTTGAGTACACGTGAAACAGTTGTTTGTGATACCCCTGCTTTCTTTGCTACATCTTTAGATGACACCATGGTAAATTCCTCCTTCTCATAATTTTAATATAGTTGAATTAGCGTAAATATACAACAGCCGCCTGATGATAAGCACTAGAAATAGAGGGGAGAATGAAAAAAAATAGTCAATGTAGAAAGCTGCATTTTAGCTAGAAAACATATAGAAAGAAGAAATTGTAAAATATTTAATTTTCAAAAAACTGTTGACTTTTTTCTAAACGGAAACATATATTAATACTTGTACAGAGCAGAAATTAAAATGAATACGTAGTCATAAGGAGGAGTTTTATTTGATAAATCAATATAAAGAACAACCTTTACATGAAAATTTACGTCAGCATGCAAAAATTCGCCCGCATCAAGATGCCATTATTTATTATGGGAAGCGTATTTCATATCAAGAATTAGACGAACTATCGGATCGATTCGCTGTATTTCTACAAAAACAAGGGATTAAAAAGGGTGATAAAGTAGCTCTCTATATGCAGAACTGTCCACAATATATTATTTGCAGTCTTGGTATACAAAAAATTGGAGCCATTGAAGGTCCGTGCAGCCCTATGTTTAAAGAGTGGGAGTTGGAATATGAGATAAAGGATTTAGGGGCAAGGGCTATTGTTACACTCGACCATTTATATGGCGTTGTTAGAAATATAAAGGATCAAACAGATTTAGAGCATATTATTGTTACCAATTACACAGATTTTTTACCAGAAAAGCCAGTTCCTTTATTTCCAGAACCAATTATTTCAAAGGAAAAAATAGAGGGCACATGTGATTTAATGAGCATTTTACAGAAAGAAATTGACGAAGTGCCTGCTATAGCTATTGATATGGAAAATGATATTTGTTTAATTGTTTACACTTCGGGTTCAACGGGTTTGCCAAAAGGTGCCATGCTCTCTTATGGTAACGCTTTCTATAAAACAAAGGGTGTGGCAGCATGTTATGGATTTCAACATGATGATATTCATTTAAGTGTAATGCCGATGTGTCATATTGCTGGTAAGCTCTTTAGCGTGAATGTACCTATTTTTACAGGGGGAACGATTGTTATTTTAACAAGGTACTCTGCGGAGGCTTTAATAGAGGCAATTGAAACGTATAAAATTTCTGTTACATATACTGTAACGCCAATGAATGTCGATATCATGAACCTACCAAATGCTCAAGCTATTGATTTTTCAACATTAAAAATTTGCCAATGTACAAGCTTTGGTATTCCGTTAACAGAAGATATTATGCGTGCTTGGACAGCATTAACAGATGCTACGATTTTTGAAATCTCCTATGGTTCAAGTGAAACACATACGGCTGATACAGTTATGCCGCTTGATGATATTGTAGCTGGTGGACATGGTAAACCATTACCGGGTTCAGAGATTCGTATTGTCAATCCTGAAAATACGGATGAAGATATGGCAGTCGGGCAGCTGGGAGAAATTCTGATTAAAAGTCCTGCTGTATTCAAAGGCTATTTGAATAAGCCAGAGGCGACACGAACAGCAATTCAAAATGGTTGGCTGCATACAGGTGATATTGGCTTTATCGATGAACGAGGCCATCTATTTTTCCAAGGGCGTAGAAAAGAGCTGATTAAATGCTCAGGCTATAGTGTATTTCCAGAAGATGTAGAGGTAATGCTCGTAAGACATCCAGCTGTAAGTGCTGCCGCTGTCATCGGTATTCCAGATGCAAAACGAGGTGAAAGTGTAAAGGCCTTTATTGTATTGAAAGATGAATATGCTGGCACTGTCACAGAACAGGACATTATTGCGTGGAGTAAAGAGAAGATGGCGAGTTATAAATATCCACGGAGTATCGAATTTAGAGAGAGCCTTCCTCAAACGGCTACTGGAAAGCTACTTCGTCGAGTGCTAGTAGATGAGGAATTACAACAAAGAGGAGAGAATGAAGCAAATGGCTAATTATCCAAACGTAGTAGCTGTCACGATAGAGAATCATATAGCAACTGTTCAAATCAATCATCCACCATTAAATGTTTTAGGAAAAAAGGTTGTAGAAGGTTTATTGCATGCTTTCCAACAAATTGAAAAAAATGATACGATCAGAGTTGTGATTTTAACAAGCGCTGGACAAAAGGCGTTTATGGCTGGTGCTGATATAAAAGAATTTCCAACATGGCTAGGGGATAAGCAGATGGATAGACATGTTTATGCAAATCATCAGCTCTATAATTATATTGATCGTTTCCCTAAGCCTACAATTGCTGTATTAAATGGTCTGACGCTTGGTGGAGGGTGTGAATTAGCATTATGCTGTGATTTTCGAATTGCTGAACAGCATGCAAAAATAGGACTGCCTGAAATTAATTTAGGTATTTTCCCAGGTGGGGGAGGTACACAGCGATTACCAAGATTGATTGGCATGTCGAAAGCAAAGGAGCTTATATTTTTCGGAGGAAGTATTGACGCGCAGGACGCCTTTACACTTGGCTTAGTCAATAAGGTAACCGCTTCCAATGAAGGGCTTACTGGTGCTAAGGAGTGGGCGAAGCAGTTGGCGATGAAGTCAAGCTATACGCTTAGCAAGATAAAGGAGGCTATGATGTATGGCGCTGATCATTCTATAGCGGAAGGAATTCAGCATGAGGCAGAACTATTCTATGATGTCTTTCAACATCCAGATGCCTTTGAAGGAGTTGGCGCATTTATCGAAAAAAGAAAGCCAATGTTTAATCAACATACGAAGGTAGAAGAATAAAAATACTATAGGAAAAACAAAAGGAGGTAACCTATGAGCGTAATTATGTTAATGATTGGCTTAGCCATTTTGATTTATATGACCGTTCGAGGAATCAACATCATTATTAGTGCTATTATAGCGAGTGTATTTGTAGCCATAACGTCTGGTCAGGATGTTGTGGAAGCCATGACGGGAACATATATGAATGGTTTTACAGGCTATTTTGCATCCTATTTCTTGCTCTTCTTACTAGGGGCTGTTTTTGGTAAAGTGATGGGAGAAACAGGGGCCGCAGAATCCATTGCAACATGGGTTATGAAAGTGATTGGACCGAAAGGCGCTGTTATGGCTGTTGTATTAGCCTGTGCTATTATGACCTATGGTGGCGTATCATTGTTTGTTGTTGGTTTTGCTGTGTATCCTCTAGCAGTTTCATTGTTTAGAACAGCCGATTTGCCAAGACGGTTTATACCAGCAGCTTTGGTGTTTGGTTCGGTAACGTTTACGATGTTTTTACCAGGTTCACCTGAAATTCAAAACATTATGCCAACAGAATTTTTTGGAACAACCCCGTATTCAGGCTTTTGGATTGGAATGATTGTTTCTATCTTTAATTTTGCAGTAGGGTCTTTATGGTTACACTTTGCGATCAGTCGCTCCGTTAAAAGAGGCGAAAAGTTCGAAGCACATGCTAGTGATGCAGAATTAAATGAAAGAGAAAAAGAGAAATTACCAAGTATCTTCTTAGCAATACTTCCAATTGTTGTCGTAGTGGCTGGAATGGTTACGTATTCACAAATGTTTTCCGCAACCTCAGCAGCTATTTTTGCTTTACTAGGGGCAATCGTTGTTGCCTGTGTAACGATGTTTAGATATATTACAGACTTTTGGCGAGTTTTAGAGCGTGGAGCAAATGATGCTATTTTGGCAGCATGTAATACGAGTGCGGTCATTGCCTTTGGGAAAGTAGCGGCTGTTACATCTGGCTTTACACAAATTGTAGACGCAGTGTTACAAATTCCAGGACCGCCATTATTAAGCCTAGCAATCTGTATAAATTTAATAGCAGGTTTAACAGGTTCAGCATCAGGTGGTTTAGGAATTGCTCTTCCGATTTTATCGCCAATTTACTTAAATATGGGCGTTGATCCAGGCGCATTACATCGTGTTTCTGTTATGGCATCAGATGGCTTGGCATCACTTCCTCACAATGGTTATATTGTGACAACGATTAAAAATATTTGTCATGACACCTTTAAACGAGCCTATTTGCCTGTTGCGATGATGGCCGTCGTTCTAACGATGTGTGCCACAGCCCTAGCAATTATTTTATTTACACTATTCACATAATATTTTTTCAATTTTATAGATAAGGAAGGTGCTTATGTTTACAACAGTTATTACACCACGAGTATCCGAAACGGATGGAATGGGTCATATTAATAATACCGTTGTACCTATTTGGTTTGAAGCTGGTCGAAAGGGTATTTTTGAAATTTTTACACCTACGCTATCCTTTGATAATTGGAAGTGTGTTGTCGTTAATTTAAACGTTGATTACATCAATGAAATTCACTATGGACAAGATGTCACGATCCATACGTATATCAAAGAAATTCGGAACTCTAGCTATCTTATTGAGGAAGAAATGTATCAAAACAACCAATTATGTAGTAGAGGAACAGCTACCTATGTCAATTTTAACAAGACAACTAGAAAAGCAGAGCCTATTCCAGAGGAGCTACGTCAGCAATTAGAAAAGCATAAAAAGAATAATGAGGGAGTAGGTGGATGAAATTGAATAAGGTATATATTGTATCAGCTTTAAGAACAGCAGTCGGTAGATTTGGTGGAAGCTTAAAATATTTCAATTCCTCTGATTTATCAGCTGCTACGATAAAAGCGCTCATAGAAAATGTAGAAATACCCTTGGAACAAATTGACGAGGTTATTATTGGCAATGTCTATCAAGCAGGGGGGAAGGGAAATCCTGCTCGGCAAGCTGCGATAAAGGCAGGTCTTCCAAAATCCATCCCTGCTATGACGGTTAATAAACAATGCGCATCAGGTATGCGTTCGGTGTCGTTAGCCTATCAACAAATCAAAGCTGGTGAAGCGGAAATTATACTCGCGGGTGGCACAGAAAGCATGAGCAATGTTCCGCATATTTTATTAGACGGTCGCGATGGTAAAAAAATGGGGTCTATGCATCTAGAAGATAGCTTATTATATGATGGCTTGATTTGTGCAATGGAAAACTATCATATGGGCATTACGGCAGAAAATTTAGCACAACAATACAATATTTCAAGGGAAGAACAAGACCAGTTTTCAGTCAATAGCCAAAATAAAGCATTAAATGCTATTCAGCAAGGGTTATTTGAAAAGGAAATTGTCCCAATTGAAGTGAGTCCCTCTAAATGGTTTACAAAGGATGAACATCCTCGTGAAACGACAGTCGAGGCTTTGAAAAATTTAAAACCTGTCTTTTTAAAAGAGGGTGGCACTGTCACGGCTGGAAATTCTTCTGGCTTGAACGATGGAGCTTCTATTATGTTAATCGTTTCGGAACATGCACTAAGGAAATATAATTTGCAGCCGCTTGCAGAAATTATTTCAGTAGCTTCGGCAGGTGTCGAGCCAAGTGTGATGGGCATTGGTCCTGTACCTGCTACACGGAAAGCTTTAGAAAAGGCAAATTTAACACTAGAGAGCATAGATTTAATTGAACTAAATGAAGCTTTTGCCGCACAGGCTCTAGCTGTGATGAAAGAATTAGATATGAATCCTAATATTGTGAATGTCAATGGTGGCGCTGTGGCATTAGGGCATCCTGTTGGTAGTTCAGGCTCTCGTATTATCGTGTCCTTAGTTCATGAGTTACAAAAACGAAACTTATCATATGGATTGGCAACGTTATGTATTGGAGGCGGACAGGGAGCCGCTGTTATTATAAAAAATGTACAGGATAACTTAGCAGAATAGGAGATGAACATATGGAGCAACAAGTAATGGTCGTTGGTGCAGGTTTAATGGGAAGTGGAATTGCGCAAGTATTTGCTTTAGCTGGTTTTCAGGTGATTTTAACAGATCGAACAGAGGCTGATTTGGCTAGAGGAAGAAATTATATTACAAAGAGTATTCAATCAATGCTAAAAAAAGAAAAATATACACTAGAAGATGAGCAGAAAATTTATGCAAATATTCATTATACATCAGATATAAAGCTTGGGAAAAATGTTGATTTAGTCATTGAAGCCGTTCCAGAAAAATTAGCTATTAAACAAGAGGTATTTAAAATGCTAGATGAGATAGTTCAGCCGAACGCTATCTTAGCAAGTAATACTTCCTCCCTGTCTATTGCAGCTATTGGTTCTGTGACAAAAAGACCTGAGAAAGTAATTGGTCTACATTTTTTTAGCCCAGTGCCAATTATGAGATTGTTGGAAATTGTCACATCTATTGAAACGTCTGAAGAAACATTAAAGCGTGCGCAGCAGTATGGCAAGGAAATTCATAAAGAAACCGTTATTGCACAGGATTATCCAGGCTTTATTGTGAATCGTATTTTATTACCGATGATGAATGAAGCTGCATATCTTGTGATGGAAGGGACAGCCCCAGAGGAGGTAGATCGAGGCTTGATGCTTGGTGCGAATCATCCAATTGGACCGCTACGTTTAGCGGATCAGTGTGGTTTGGATACGACTTTATATGCATTAGAAAGCTTGTACGATGGATTTAGCGATTCTAAATATCGACCATGCCCACTGTTAAAGAGAATGGTAGAGGCAGGGCATTTAGGGCGTAAATCAGGTAAAGGCTTTTATGATTATTAATGGATAAGAAGGAGAGGGTTATTCTGTATGCTAGCAATAGGACATGTTATTGAAAAAATACAAGCTAATGCACAACAAGTTGATGAAATGCAAAGCTTTCCTCATGAAAACTTTCGTTTATTAGCAGATGAAGGGCTGTTTGGTTTACATATTGCCAAAAAATATGATGGTTCCGAGCAATCCTTTTATGCAAGTGCTCAGGCGGTGGAAGAAGTAGCGAAAGTATGTGCCTCAACTTCTGTTTTATTATGCACACAGGCGTTAACAACTTGTTTACTAGATTTAGGAGGCAATGAGGAGCAAAAAGCTAATTATTTACGTGCATTAGCGGAGGGCAAGTATCCGGGAGCGTTTTGTGTAACGGAGGAACAAGCTGGCTCAGATGTTGCGAATATTCAAACGCAAGCAGTGTATGACGAGGGTAGCTATATTCTCACTGGAGAAAAGTGTTTTATTACAAATGCTGGAGAAGCGGGCGCTTATTTAGTATTAGCACGAACAGGAGAGCATCCTACTAGGGGGTTGAGCTTCTTTATTGTAGATGCTGCTGCTTCAGGCTTGGAGTTTGGTGAATGTGTAAGGACACTTGGGGTAAGAGGATCAAGTGTAGGTACTGTTATTTTCGATCAGGTACGTGTGCCAAAAGATAATCTGCTAGGGAGTGAAGGGTCTGGCTTTAAGCTATTAATGAAGACATTCAATAGAAGTAGAACATTAGTAGGTGCACAAGGAGTTGGTATTGCGAAGGGGGCTTTTCAAATTGCACTCGATTATTTAAAAGCACGCAACCAATTTGGCAAACCATTGAGTGAACAGCCGATGATTCAAGGTATGCTAGCAGAGCTAGGCACGAAAATTGTGACGGCAGAGCTGTTAGTAAAGGCGGCTACTGAGCATATTGACGGGCAGACAGATGAGATGGAAAAATATGCATCAATGGCAAAATACTATGCTACAGATGTGGCGATGCAAGTGACGACAGATGCTGTACAGCTTCTGGGAGGAAACGGATTTACAACAATGTATCCGCTTGAAAGAATGATGCGTGATGCAAAAGTAACGCAAATCTATGATGGAACGAATCAAATCCAGCGTGTTATTATTGCTAGACAATTATTAAAATAAGAAAGAAAAACCTCGAATAGGACACGTTTTATGAACGTGTTCACTATTCGGGGTTTTTTAATCATGATGCAATGTTGCTGCGATTTCAGGTTTTTGTTCTACTTGACGTAGCATATTAAAGGATGCAATGGCTACTTCTACTTGATCGTCCTTTGGCTCGCGTGTTGTTAGTAATTGCAGCCATAAACCAGGGTAGCCAAGGAAGCGTAGCACAGGAAGGTTACGGCAAGCATTTGTTGCTTGTAATACTTCAAATGAAACGCCTAGGACAACAGGGATTAATAAAATACGGTCTACAATGCGTAGCCATAGTGGGTCAGTTGGCACGAAGAAGTATAAAAACATGCCGACAAAGACTGTGAAAAGGATAAAGCTACTACCACAACGATAGTGTAGACGTGATTGTGCTTGGACATTTTCTACTGTAATATCTAAGCCTGCCTCATAGCAGTTAATTACTTTGTGTTCAGCGCCATGGTATTGGAATACGCGTTTGATTAATGGCGTTAAAGAGATAAAGTATAAATAGATTAATAGTAATAGTAGTTTAAAACCACTTTCTAGTAAAATTTGTCCTGTTTTGCTGTCAATCCATTTGGAGAAAAAATCAGCGAGAAACACAGGAATCAGTGTAAAGGCAAATTTTCCAAATAAAAAGGATAGCACACCAACTACAGCAACTCCTAAGATCATTTGAAGCTTTGAGCCTTCTTCTTTATGGTCTTCTTCCTCACCAGGTGTTACATCATAACGATCTCCTGCAAATTGCATATGACGTGAGCCTAGGCCCGCTGATTCAATAAGGGCAACAACGCCTCGTACAAATGGTATTTTTTTAAGCTTTTGTAACATCGGTTTTTGTACTTTTTTAAAATGATAATAATCAATAGAATCATCGTTACGACGAATAGCCGTAACCGTATGTTCCTTTCCTCCAAACATCACACCCTCTAATTGTGCCTGTCCCCCGTATACAGGTGAATTGCTCAAGACCAACACCACTCTCTTTATATATTTCAACTGTATCATTGTACTAAATTTAGTGAAAAACCTCTAGAGTTACGCATAGTAAATTTTCTATATGGCTACACTAATCATACATTTTAGGCAATGATTTGTATGTGAAAAGGAGGATATACTGTGAGAGTAGCCGTGATTACAGCCCTAGTTAGCGCTTTTGTTTTGGCGTTGTGCTTAAAGGGGCTACATTATTTTCATCTTATTAAATGGCATCCAATTGGCTTTTATAAAAAGTGGAACTGGTTTGAAGAAAGCTCAAAATTATTTCAGTGGACTCTTTTTATTTTTCTGCTCTTTATTATTGGCTTATGCTTATATTTAACAATGCGCTATGTGTATGTGATTCCAGCCGTGTTTTCCTCGTTTTTACTAGGAGTTTTGGTGACGATTTCCATCGAGTGGATAGCATTAGATTTACCATTACAGCTTTCTTCCTTTAAAAAGCTGTCGATTCCATTTATCGTGATTGTAATTTGTCTATTGCGTTTTTTATTAGAAACCGCCAATTTTCATCAGCAGGAGCATACAGCACAAAAAGGAAATTAGTTGCTGTATGCGCCGTGTATGATAAAATAAATGACAAGTACATAGAAAGAGGGAATCGAAGCGTGAAGTTATTATGTTTGAATGGACCTAACTTAAATCGACTGGGCAAAAGAGAACCACATATTTATGGCTATGAAACATTAGATGATGTTCGGGAGAATCTTCAAAATCTTGCGGCTTCTTTAGGAGCTACAGTGGAATTCCGTCAATCCAATCATGAAGGGGTACTCGTTGATTGGGTGCATGAAGCGGAGGACGAAAAATACGATGGTATTATTTTTAATCCTGGTGCATATACCCATACAAGTATCGCACTACATGATGCGATTGCAGGGATTGCTGTGCCAGTAATTGAAGTACATATTTCGAATATCCATAAACGTGAAGCTTTCCGTCATCATTCCTATCTTGCTCCAGCCTGCCTTGGGCAAATTTGCGGGCTAGGTACGAAAGGCTATGAGCTGGCACTACGTACATTTATTGAGAGGGAGAATTGATTATGTTGAAATTACAAAAGCTACGTAAGGCACTTCAAGAACAAAACATCGATGGCATTTTAATTACAAATGGCTATAACCGTCGTTATATGACTGGTTTTACAGGGACAGCAGGCGTAGCAATTGTATCCCAAAATGATGCGGTGTTTATTACAGATTTTCGTTATACAGAGCAGGCTACTGCACAAGTACAGGACTTCCGAATTGTTCAGCATGAAGCAACAATTATTGAAGAAATTGCTAAACAGGTCAATGAAATGGGTATCAAATTATTGGGCTTTGAGAAAGATACTGTCAGCTATGGCACATATGAACTGTATAAAGCAACTATTCAAGCTGATTTAGTGCCGGTTTCTGGACTAATTGAAAAAATTCGCTTGATTAAGACGGAACAAGAGATTAATATTATTAAGGCTGCGTGTGAAATTGCTGATCACGCATTTACACATATTTTAGGCTTCATCAAGCCCGGTAAAACAGAGCTTGAGGTTTCGAATGAATTGGAATTTTTCATGCGTAAACAAGGAGCAACTCAGTCTTCGTTTGATACAATTGTTGCGTCTGGTCTTCGTTCAGCATTACCGCATGGCGTTGCAACGGATAAAGTAATTGAAAAGGGCGACTTTGTAACATTAGACTTTGGCGCACTCTACAATGGCTATATTTCGGATATTACACGTACGGTGGCAGTTGGAGAACCATCTGAAAAGTTAGTAGATATGTACAATGCAGTCCTTGCTTCACAGCTATTGGCACTTGAAAAAGTTGGCCCTGGCTTAACAGGTATTCAAGCGGATGCGATTGCACGTGACTACTTAAAGGAACAAGGATATGGCGAAGCATTTGGTCATTCTTTAGGACACGGTATTGGTCTTGAAGTACATGAAGGCCCTGGCTTGTCAATGCGTTCTGATACAGTATTAGAGCCAGGTATGGCCGTGACGATTGAACCAGGCGTTTATTTACCAGGAATCGGTGGCGTCCGTATCGAGGATGATATTTTAATTACAGAAACAGGTAATGAACGACTGACACATTCGTCAAAAGAACTTATTATTTTATAAACTTTGGAGGAACACAAATGATTTCAGTAAACGATTTCCGTACAGGTCTAACAATTATTGTGGATGGCCAATTATATCGCGTATTAGATTTCCAACACGTAAAACCAGGGAAGGGTGCTGCATTCGTGCGCTCTAAATTACGTAATCTACGTAATGGCTCTGTGAATGAAAAAACATTCCGTGCTGGTGAAAAAGTAGAGAAAGCACAAATTGATAACCGTAAAATGCAATATTTATATGCACAAGGTGACGAGCATGTATTTATGGACTTAGAATCATATGAGCAAACTGAGCTATCTTCAAATGCGATTGAATATGAATTAAAATTCCTAAAAGAAAACATGGAAGTGCATATCCAATCTTACCAAGGTGAAATGCTGGGTGTTGAATTACCGAACACTGTTGAGCTAGAAGTAACAGAAACAGAACCAGGTATTAAAGGTGATACAGCTTCAGGCGGTACAAAACCTGCAACACTTGAAACAGGTCTTATCGTACAAGTACCATTCTTCGTGAACCAAGGCGATGTATTAATCATTAACACAGAAGAAGGTTCTTACGTTTCTCGTGCATAATCAATATAAATATGTAGCCTGCTCTTTTTGCTAAAAGGGTGGGCTTTTATTTTATCTCGTATTAGCAAATATTTTTGTGCGAAGGCGACAAGCTGTAAAACCCACACGGATTAAAGATTTACTCTATAGCGGCAAATAGAAGCTTAGATGGAGCATAATTGATTTTTTCTTATACATATCACGTAAAAACTATTGGGGATTGTGCCATTGGATAGAGGAACGGTCACTTTTTTCTCGACAACCTTTAGCTTTCTATCATTAGATAGATGGTCAACGTTGGAAAAAGTGTTTACAATAGTAGTAAGGAGTGAGGGACATGTTACAAAAAATATTTGATATTCAATATCCAATTATTCAAGCACCAATGGCAGGCGTAACAACACCAACATTTGTGGCGGCTTGTGCTGAGGCGGGGCTATTAGGCTCAGTTGGTGCGGGTTACTTAGATGGCGAGCAAACAAAGCAATTTATTCAGGAAGTAAAGAAGTTAACGACAAAGCCTTTTGCAGTCAATTTATTTGTGCAAGAGGAGCCACAAATTGATATTGAGGTTTTACAACAAGCGCGTATGGCACTACAACCCTTTTATGATGAACTAGGACTATCACCTGTACAAAGTGTTGTGTCCAAAGAAGTTTTTGCAGGGCAGGTGCAAGCGATTATTGAGGAAAAGGTAGCCATTTGCTCCTTTACATTTGGCATTCCATCAGCCGAGGTTCTGCAACAGTTTAAGGACAATGGTATTTATACAATTGGTACAGCTACTACATTAGAAGAGGCAAAGCTTGTCGAGCAGGCAGGGGTAGATGCGGTTGTTTTACAGGGCGGAGAGGCTGGCGGTCATCGAGGCTCCTTTACGACAGCACCAGTGGAACTAATTCCTTTAGATGATTTACTACAGCAGGTAGCTGGGCAAATTACCATTCCAATTATTGCAGCAGGTGGACTTGTGACAAAAGAAGCCATTCAGAGAGCATTGGCAAACGGAGCACAAGCGGTTCAAATTGGCACAGCCTTACTCGTAGCAGAGGAATGTGAAATTTCGCCATTGTATAAAAATGCAGTATTGGCGTCGAAAGAACAGCAAACAACGGTTACGCGTGCATTTACAGGCAAACCAGCGAGAGGCTTAGCAAACACGTTTACACAGCAGATGCAGGATGCAACAGTAGCGCCCTATCCATTACAGCACTATTTAACAACAACGATTCGGAAGGAAAGTGCGGAGCAAGGCAATGCTGAATATTTATCGATGTGGATGGGAGAAAAAAGCTATCTCATTCAGCAAACAGGCACTGTTAAAAGCATTGTGGACAAGCTACTCTAAAAATTTTTGTCAAGAAGACTTCTATACATATGTATAGAGGTCTTTTTTTTTGTAGAGCAACATATATTGCTGTACACGAGGGGGCGTAGGAATGGAATTACAAGACGTATTAAGAGTTGCTGGAGTGGGACTAGTTGTTGCGCTTCTTCATGTTTTCTTTGATCAAACAGGGAAGAAGGAGTTCTCATTTTTCTTATTTTTTATTGCCTACTTATATATGACAGCAGAACTGCTCCGTTTTTTACGTCTATTTTTCAATGAAATTCTCACATTTTTCCAATGGCTAACATCATCTGGGTAGTGTAGATGGAAATTGTACTTGTTGCTGTTGTCATGCTGCTTTTATTACTGCTGATAAAAGAAGTTATACAGCCACTCCATGCGCTAATTAGTGTTATGTTTTCATTTTTGCTTTTTAGCATGTTGTTCTCGACACTTTTATTGCCATTTATGAAGCAGCTTTTAGAAACCTTGGCGTTTCTGCCTTATGCAAAAGCGA
Organism: Lysinibacillus sp. NPDC098008; assembly: GCF_044760715.1. Classification (NCBI taxonomy): domain Bacteria; kingdom Bacillati; phylum Bacillota; class Bacilli; order Caryophanales; family Bacillaceae; genus Lysinibacillus; species Lysinibacillus sp. NPDC098008. The sequence goes on along the minus strand of NZ_JBIWBA010000001.1, from coordinate 384,334 downwards.
TTTTAATAAGTGCTAGCTTGTTCTATGTAGGACAATGGGTGTCATTGCTGCTTGTAGAGCATCACTATAAAGTGCTCGGGAACATCGTTTTTGCCGCAGCGAAGATTGTGATTTTGATGTATTGGTTCAAAGAATTTTTGGCTGTTCTACAGGAGGTGTCGTCTATTTTACAAAGGCTAAACTAAGGAGCGAGGCCATTGCAGGAGCAAATACTATCGTTTTTAATCGACCCATTCTTTCTCTTGCTCAAGATGACACTCATGTTATGCAGCTATGTCGTCATTATATTAATTGTCAATATGGTCATACCAGCATTTGAAAAAGGGACAAGGATACTCTTTTTTCTAATTGTTTTAGCAACGATTGGTCCTGTTATTGTTAATTCCTTTACATTAATTGATGAAATTGCACAAGGACTAGCCCATTTATTTACAGCATTCTACCCGATTCTAACGTCAAGCTTTCTGCTATCCAGCAGTATTACAGCCATTGCCTCTTGGCAGCCCTTTTTACTGTTTTTTGTACAAGTTCTTACAATTGTTAGCAGTAAATGGCTTATTCCTGGCGTGCTTTTTGCCATTGTTTTTGATGTATGCAGTGTCATTGTGAAAGAAATATCTTTTACACGTATCGCAGAATTGATTCGCTTTACGATTATGAGCATCGTTTCTGCCTCTGTTATATGCTATGTGCTATTAATGACGGCAAGCGGTGTAGCAGCATTTAGTGTCAATGCCGCTGTAGCAGAGCCTGTTAAAAAATTAATTGAAGAAAATATTCCTGTTGTCGGGTCTTTTATTGTTGATAGCTTTTCCATGTTTCAGCATATGACACAATTTACATCCTCCATTACAAGTATTAGTGCCTTTATCGCTGTTATTACAGTGTCCTTTATTCCAACCATTCAACTAATTGTTAGTGCCTATTCATTAAAAATGCTGGCTGCTATTTTAGAGCCGATTGCTTTTGATGATATTTGTCGATTGCTTGATCAAGTAAGTAAATCACTCTTTACGCTATGTGCTGTATCATTTTTGATTGCTTTTTCATTTATGTTTTCTTGTTTTTTCCTGATTGTGTTTGTACAAGTAATGGCAGGGGGGAGATAGAGTGATTCTGTTAGTAGCATTGCTTTTTATATGCCAGCTATTTGTCTTTTTAACGGATGATAAAGATATCATTTCACTCACCAAATTGGTCATTACATTAGTATTTTTACAATTGCTATTAAAGATTCCATTTATCAATTCATAGGAAGAAACAAGCGTACATACACTTGAAAAAGAGAAGATGAAAGGAGGCCATGTACAAGTGATGTGGAAAAGACACGCAAAAAAACAACGTCATTGATGGTTTTCATACTTATAACTGCCTCCGTGGGAATTTTCATCATTTTACCAATGTATCAAACGAATTCAACAAACGACAAGCAATCGCCGCTCACAAATGAAGAAAAATTGGAACAAACATTAAAGGCTATGGAAGGTGTTGGGGAGGTCAAAGTCTATTTTTATTATGGAGAGATGACAGATGAGCAGGGTGACAATAAACTATTTAGCCAATATTTTCGAGGGACTGAGCAGGGCACAAAAAACGTAACAGGTATGTTAGTTGTGTCAGAAGGTGCGTCCGATATTTTTGTGAAAAATGAAATTCGTGCAGTTGTGAGTCAGGTGATGCAGCTGCCAATTCATCGAATTATTATTGTTCCAATGGAAAATAAGGAGGAAAAGTAAATGCGCGTACGTAGAAGAACAGTTTGGTTTATGACATTATTAAGTTTAGTAGCAGTTATTTCAGTCTATTATTTGGTTGATCCAGCAAAGCAGTTTAATGGGCTTACTATTTTTACGGATGATACATTACAGCAAACAGCCGTAACAGGTGTAACAGATCAGGAAGCAACAAACGATGTCACACAAGAAGTATCCTCACCAAGTCATCTATTTGAAGAAATGCGTATGCAAGTTAGTGATGAAAGAAGTCAGCTTCGTGAGCAATTAACTCAAAAAATTGCATCAGAGGAATATTCTGCTGAGGAGAAAAACGAGGCATTTAATGAAATGGATGGTCTGATTAAGCGCGAATCAGCAGAAGCGATGCTTGAAATGCTCATTAAATCATTAGGTTATTCTGATGCATTTGTTCGTGCTGACGGCGAAAAAATTTCTGTTACAGTGATGGCGGAGGAACTATCAAAGGCGCAAGCAAATGAAATTATTTATCTTGTTAGAACAGAGATGGAAGGCGCGAGTGATGTACAAGTAAAGTTCAGTGCTAATAATTATTAAAAAGTGCAGAAAAGTACAAATATTTAGTTTGCTTTTAAAACATTGTTATATAGCAGCGCTATGAAAAGGCTTTCGTTTAGTAAAAGAAAGCCTTTTATTTTGTTCATATTTACTTAATTTTCATTTAACTATTTCAAATTGATTCGAAAAAATATAGAATAGTTAGTGGTAGTAGATTTTATTTCAGAAGGAGAGTTAGAAATGTTCAAAATTCAAGAAATTCGTGAAATTATTAAATTAGTCGATGCGTCTTCCATTGATGAGTTTGTTTATGAAGTAGATGGCGCAAAAGTAAAATTAAAGAAAAATAATGCTGTAGTGACAGAAACTGTAGCACCTAAAAAGGAAGTAGCGGCTCCTGTTGTACAACAAACTGCACCAGTAGAAGCACCAGCAGCACCAGCGCCAGCTAAGGTAGAGGAAGCGCCAGCTGCAGCACCTGCAACCAATGACCCATCGTTACATAAAATTGTATCTCCAATGGTTGGGACGTTCTATCAAGCACCAAACCCAGATTCACCAGCTTATGTAAAAGTAGGGGACAAAGTAGGCAACGAAACAATTGTATGTATCGTAGAGGCGATGAAATTATTCAACGAAATCGAAGCAGAGGTACAAGGGGAAATCGTTGAAGTGCTTGTAAAAGACGGAGAATTAGTAGAATACGGTCAACCATTATTCCTTGTAAAAGCTGAGTAAGGAGTGCAAAACCCATGAAAAAAGTGTTAATTGCCAACCGCGGCGAAATCGCTGTGCGTATTATTCGTGCTTGTAAAGAGCTAGGCATTCAATCGGTGGCTGTCTACTCGGAGGCAGATGCAGACGCATTACATGTGAAATTAGCCGATGAAGCATATTGTATCGGACCAAAATTATCAAAAGATTCATACCTTAGTTTTCCAGCCCTGCTAAGTGTGGCTGAAAAAACAGGGGCAAATGGGATCCATCCAGGTTACGGATTTGTCGCTGAAAATGCTGATTTTGCAGAGGCGTGTGAAAACGCAGGCATTAAATTTATCGGACCATCCTCTGACTCCATTAAAATTATGGGGATTAAGGATGTTGCTCGCACAACAATGGAAGCAGCAGGCGTGCCGCTTGTGCCGGGGACAGGCATTGTACCCGATATTGAAACAGGAAAAGAGTGGGCAGCGAACATCGGCTACCCTGTCATTATTAAAGCAACGGCTGGCGGCGGCGGAAAAGGGATTCGTGTCGCGCGTACAGAGGAAGACCTTGTCAAAGGCATTGATATTACGCAAAAAGAGGCGGCTGCAGCATTCGGCAACCCGGGCGTGTATTTAGAGAAATTTATCGAGTATTTCCGTCACTGTGAAATCCAAGTGCTTGCAGATAGCCATGGCAATGTGGTGCATTTAGGCGAGCGTGACTGCACGGTACAGCGTCGTATGCAAAAGCTAGTGGAGGAAGCGCCATCCCCAGCATTATCGGAGGAGCGTCGCGCAGAAATGGGCGAGGCAGCGGTCAAAGCAGCAAAAGCATGTAACTATGAAGGTGCAGGGACAATTGAGTTTATTTACGATTATCAGGAGGACAAGTTCTACTTTATGGAAATGAATACACGTATCCAAGTAGAGCATCCTGTCACAGAAATGATTACAGGCGTTGACCTTGTCCAGCAACAATTAAAGATTGCCTCTGGTGAGGCATTACCATTTCAACAAGAGGATATTCAAATAAAGGGTTGGGCGATTGAATGCCGTATTAATGCAGAGAATGCCTATAAAAACTTTATGCCATCAGCAGGCACGGTGGAAACCTATGTGACACCAGGTGGCTATGGCGTTCGTATTGATTCGGCTGTGTATGCAGGCTATACGATTCCACCATACTACGATTCAATGGTCGCAAAGCTGATTGTGCATGCAGATACACGTGAAGAGGCGATTGCGAAAATGAACCGTGCCCTTAGCGAATTCGAAGTAGCGGGCCCTGGTATTCATACAACGATTCCATTCCACCAAGCACTGATGAACAATGATGTCTTCAAATCCGCACAATTCAATACAAAGTTCTTGGAAGAGAATGATGTGTTAGGTGTAGCTGAATCAGTTAAGTAAGCGTTTGCGATTTTAAAACCTTCTAACTTTTAGTAGTTAGGAGGTTTTTGTTTATTTGAATTACTGGTGTTAAATGTATTGATTAGATTGTGAAAGTTATCGAATAAAAAATAGGCTTTATCGCCCAATTTTTTAAATTTATCGGATAAAATGGCTTTCGACAGCCAAACGTTCTTTTTTATAGTATAATAAATGTAAGTACAGCATTTGTTTGTGATGTGCAAGGGAAAGGATGATATTTGTATGGCAGAGAAAGTAGGACAATCTTTCGTACAACCAACACCTTCTGGAAAAGAAGAGCTGGGGAAAATAGAGGTTGCGGCTGAAGTAATCGAGATTGTAGCGGGAATCGCAGTAAATGAGGTTGAAGGTATTGCTGCAACGCGTGGCAATATTGCTACAGGTGTTGCTGAACGTTTTGGCAAAAAAGTACACAATAAAGGCATTAAATCAGGTGTAACAGAAACTGGTGATATTGCAATCGATGTATTTTGCTCTGTGAAATATGGATATACCATTCCTAAGGTCGCAAAGGAAGTACAAACGCAAATACGTCAAGCAATTTTTCATATGACGGCACTCGAAACAGCGGAAGTGAATGTACATATTACAGGCATTCATTTTGAAAAAGAAGAAGCAACAGCACAGGAATCATAAATAAGCAATTTGATAAAATAACATAACACATTTAATTAGGCTACTTAGTAACCGTATTCTACGGAGTTAAGTAGCCTAAATTGCTGATGAATGATGTCTTTTGAATCATCCTTTGCTTTTAGGAAGTTAGTTAGTAATTTTAAGTAAGTCATCTAAATCGCCTTTAACAAGTTCATATTCTTTTGCGTGAATGTTCAGCATTTCATCTTTAGAAATTAATAGATTAATGGGATTAGTAGGATGATCGTTATCAGTGAAAACTATTTTATAATAGGAGTTCGAAGCATCCGAGCTTTTAAATAATGTCCGCTTTACCTCCCAATTATTTAACATGCTGCGTACTTCCTTATATAACGCATCCTCTTTAGTTGCGATTAATATACTTTTGTTATCGACACCACCATTCATTTCCCAAACAGTAATACTGTCAACAACTTCTTCAAATTTATCAGGGTTTGTAACGAGTTCATCTACAAGACTCTTTGTTCCATATTCTGCATAAAATAGAATACCAGTTATACAAAGGGCAAGAATAGTGGCTGCAACTACCAGGTTAAATCGCTTACTTCTTCGCATAACGTAGCACCTCCCAAGTTGTGAAAATACATCTTCTGGTTTATTTTACCTAAATTTCAGACAGAAGTGAAATAAATCTATTTCTCTTCTGTCTGTGAGCATAGAAAAACCTCTAAAATGACGTTGTGTGTACACACTCACCTTAGAGGTATTTTATGTGATATAGATGAACCCACTTCCTATGATAAGGGGCAATCCTTTGTCTTATAATTCAATATGTTTGGGCTTTCGCCAAAACATCGCTAATATTACGCCAAGCGCTAAAACGATGGTTGCAAAATAATATGGATAGTTTAAATCGATATCGAATAATTTACCACCTAAAATAGGTCCGAATATATTGCCAAGGCTTGTAAACATGGAGTTCATGCCCCCAACAAAGCCTTGCTCATTGCCTGCGATTTTAGATAAATAGGATGTAATGGCAGGGCGTATTAAGTCGAAGCCTACAAAAATAAAGAATGTCACAAATAATATAGCGAAATAATGACTAACAATCGTCATCGCAAATGTTAAAACAGCTGATAAAATAAGCGAGTAGCGAATAACATTGATTTCTCCCATTTTCTTTGTTAGCCAATCAAATAGCATTAATTGTGCCAATGCACCAATAATACCGCTTCCTGTAATAATAATGGCGATATCTGTTGGTGTGAAGGCAAATTTATGGTCAACAAATAAGCTAAAAAGCGATTCGAAGGCTGCAAGACCAAACGATAGCACAAAAATAAGAATAAATGGAATAAAATAAAGCGGGGTAAACACTCGCTTGACGCTGCCAAGCATAGAAGGTGTAGCCTCCTCCTTGTCTTCAACACGCGTTGGTTCCTTTAAGAATGATAGTGATAGAAGGGCGGCGATAAAGCCTAGTACCCCAGCAGCATAAAAGGGAATACGTGTCCCATATTCAGCTAAAAATCCACCAAGCCCAGGCCCAATAATAAACCCTGTACTAATTGCTGCACTCATATAGCCAAGAGCCTTTGGACGCTGTGCCATTGTTGTAATATCCGCAATATAGGCAGTTACCGCTGGCATAATAAAGGCTGCGCTAATGCCACCTAGCATACGAGAGATAAATAAAACTTCAACTGAGCGGCCAAGCCCAAATAGTAGCTCTGAAAGACCAAAAATAAAAAGACCTGCGACAATCATGACTTTACGACCGATACGATCGACCAATTTCCCTGCAATTGGCGATACAATTAGCTGTGTAATGGCAAAGGCTGCTACCATAAAGCCAACGACAGAGCCTGAAATATGAAGCTCATTCATAAGAGTTGGCAGTACAGGAATTACTAAGCCAATACCTAAAAAGGCAATAAAGAGATTGGATAATAAAATTGCTAGTGTTACATGTTGTTTCTTGCTCATAACTTTCTCCTTTAAAACGATATCTAGAATATGTCCATGTAATACAATAACCCCTATAGTAACTATAGGGTCAAAGGATTTGTTTATATTTTTTCATTGCTTGAGGTTTTAGGAAAAGCTTCTTCATGAGGAATCGCCAATTGTCTGTGTGCAATGCTGCTACTTGATTGGTGAAAAATAAATAGTTAATTTAGGTAAAAAAAGGTTTCAGATTATTGAAAACTTGCTTGAAATCGTGTTTCTCTGGCGATTTTATGCTATTATAAACGTTAATGCCACTTAAGAAGGAGAGCTTTACATGAAACGACATGAGGCACGCGAAAAAGCGTTGCAAGTATTGTTTCAGCTAGACAATACAGATTTAACAGTTGAAGAAGCAATGGCCCATATTAAAGGTCAACCGACAAATGTCTTCTACGAAAAGATTGTTACTGGAACAGCTGAACATTTGGAGGAAATTGATGCTACTTTAGAGCAGCATCTTGAAAAGTGGTCACTTGCTCGTCTGCCGAAAATTGAAAGAACGGTTTTACGCCTAGCTGTATACGAGCTATTGTACATGCCTGAAACACCAAAAAGAGTAGTGCTGAATGAAGCAATTGAGTTATGTAAAACATTTGGCGATGATGGGTCATCTAAATTCGTCAATGGTGTACTTTCTAAATTTACAGAACAAGAATAATGTGTTGAATTGGAAGGAGTAACGAAGGTTTATGTCGAGTACAATTATTAATGGTAAAGAAATTGGTCAAGAAATTCGTAATGCGGTAGCGGAGCGCGTTAACCGTCTAAAGGAGCGCGGGGTAACACCTGGCTTAGCGGTTGTTTTAGTTGGAGATAACCAAGCCTCAGCTACATATGTGAGAAATAAACAAAAATCTTGTGAAGCGATTGGGATGTTTTCAGAGCTTGTAAAACTGCCAGAGGAAACGACACAAGAGGAATTATTAACACAAATTCAATTACTCAATCAACGTGAGGATATTCATGGTATTTTAGTACAATTGCCACTGCCAAAGCATATTGATGAGGATACAGTGATTGCGACAATCGCTGTTGAGAAAGATGTGGATGGCTTCTCACCTGTTAGCGTTGGGAAAATGATGCTTGGCCAAGAAACATTTTTACCTTGTACACCATTTGGCGTGATGAAGCTTCTTGAGTATTCAGGAATTGACATCGCAGGCAAGCATGCTGTTATCGTAGGGCGCAGTCATATCGTTGGTAAGCCAATGGGACAACTATTATTGCAAAAGGATGCAACGGTGACGTATACACATTCTAAAACGCCAGATTTACCTTCATTTACAAAGCAAGCAGATATTTTGATAGCTGCTGTGGGACGTGCAAACTTTATTACAAAAGAGCATGTAAAAGAGGGGGCGGTTGTGATTGATGTTGGTATTAACCGTGACGACAATAACAAGCTTTGTGGCGATGTAAACTTTACAGAGGTAGAAGGTGTTGCATCTGCTATTACTCCTGTACCAGGCGGTGTTGGTCCAATGACCATCACAATGTTACTATTCAACACAGTGCAAGCAGCTGAAAATACGCTTGCAAAATAAATATGATAGGAAAGGTCATTTCAACGGTTGTTTTGAGAGGCCTTTAGACTGTTGCTAAAGGCATCGAGCTTAAATTTCTCGATGCCTTTTAGCATTGTTCCATAGTAACGAAATAGAAGAGCTTATGTTTCATTTTAAGATGACTTTTAGAGCGTAAATGTGGAACTTTTTCTGTGATGTATTATCCTCAACGGTTTCTAATAGTGAGAAAGCATGTGAATATGCTATAGTTGGTTGTCAGTAGCGTACAAGACAACTATTTTTTCTAGCGAAACTGCATTTTGACACGTCAATCACCATAAAAAATGGTATGATAGGTGTAGTTTTGCGAAAAACTTGATTTTAGTAAAGGAGCCGAAAATATGTCCTCTGCTTCTTATTTAACAGTAAAAGCATTAACAAAATATATTAAACGAAAATTTGATGCTGATCCACATTTACGTGAGGTGTATGTAAAGGGTGAGCTATCAAATGTGAAGCTTCATCAATCAGGTCATATTTACTTTACATTAAAGGATGATGGAGCACGAATTGCGGCTACAATGTTTAAAACCGCAGCTACAAAATTAGCATTTGAACCAAAGGAAGGCATGCAAGTATTTATTCGCGGTGATGTAAACGTTTACGAAAACTATGGAGCCTACCAGCTCTATGTGCAGGAAATGCAGCCTGATGGCATTGGTAGCTTATTTGTTGCCTTTCATCAATTAAAAGAACAGCTACAAAAAGAAGGGCTATTCAAGCCTGAGTGGAAACAGTCAATTCCAACATTTCCTGAAACAATTGGTGTCTTAACATCCACAACAGGAGCGGCGATTCGGGATATTTGTACAACGTTAAACAGACGTTACCCGCTTGCGAAAGTGCTGATCTACCCAACGCTTGTTCAAGGAGCACAGGCAGCACCTAATATTGTGGAAAATATTGAACGTGCCAATATGGATGCACAATGTGATGTGCTAATTGTTGGACGAGGTGGAGGCTCCATTGAAGATTTATGGGCTTTTAATGAGGAGATTGTAGCACGCGCCATTTTTGACAGTCGCATTCCTATTATTAGTGCAGTTGGTCATGAAACAGATACAACTATTGCAGATTATGTCGCTGATTTACGTGCACCTACACCAACAGCAGCAGCTGAAATAGCTGTGCCAGACCAAATGGAGCTTTATCAGCGGGTGCTTACACAGCAATCACAGCTTTATCAAATGGTTCGGTCGCAACTTCTGGCTGAGCGACAGCGTCTAAATAAGCTCCAACAGTCGTACCCTTTGGCAATGCCCGAAAGACTCTACCGACCATTTACGGAAAAGTTGGCACAGCTTGATACGGACTTGCAAAAAGCGATGCAGGTAGATTTAATGAGAAAAACGGCGCAACTTCAGCAGTTACATAGTGCGGTGGAGCAGCATTCACCTAAAAAAGCACTGGCCTTCCATCAACGGGAGCTTGAAGCGCAAGTGCAACAATTAACACGCGCTGTAACGTATTATGTGACAAGGCAGCAGCAGCAATTTGAGGCAACGGTTAGAACACTGGAAGCTTTAAATCCACTGGCGATTTTAACACGAGGCTTTACAGTAGCCTCTAAAGATCAGCAGGTGATTCAATCAGCTAATGAGGTGCAAAAGCAGGATCAGCTAACACTGACCTTCCATGATGGGCAGGTAATGGCTGAAGTGACGAATATCTTGCCAAAGAATGAGGGGGAATCGTTGTGACAGAAAAACAACAAACGTTTGCAGAGGCGATGGCAGCACTAGAAGAAATTGTTCGACAGCTAGAACAAGGCGATGTGCCGTTGGAAAATGCCATTGATTTATATAAGCAAGGAATGGAGCTATCAAAGTTTTGCCATTATAAGCTGCAACATGCAGAGGAACAGTTAGTATCCATTGTACAAGAAAATGGTGAAACAACAGCATTTGATCCATTAAAGGGAGAGAGCTAGCCAATGAATGAATCATTAAAATATTTTATCGAAAGCAATACACCACAAATTGAAGAAACAATGTTTGCGCTTGTTGAAAAAATTGAGGCGCCCGCTAATTTAAAGGACTCGATGCTCTATTCTTTAAAGGCTGGTGGTAAGCGTATTCGACCACTTTTTGTAGTAGCGGTACTTGAGCTCTATCGTCAACATTTACAGGATGGCTTCACGGTAGGCGCTGTGATTGAAATTATTCATACGTATTCTTTAATCCATGATGATTTACCAAGCATGGATAATGATGATTTTAGAAGGGGCAAGCCAACGAACCATAAAGTATATGGAGAGGCACTTGCCACGCTTGCAGGTGATGCCTTAAATACACTTGCATTCGGTATTTTAGCACGTATGGATATTGCTGCTGAAAAACGCATGGAGCTTGTCGAACTATTAAGTGTTGCAGCAGGAGCAGAGGGCATGGTTGGCGGACAGGTGCTTGATATGGAAGGTGAGCAACGTCAGCTTAATTTGGAAGAGCTTGAGCAGGTGCATGTTAATAAAACAGGTGCGCTGTTGCGATTTAGTATTGAAGCGGGAGCAGTATTAGCGGATGTTTCGGCGCAAGATCGTACAATCTTAAAAGAGTATGCACATCATATTGGTCTAGCCTTCCAGATTCAAGATGATATTTTAGATATTGAAGGCACAACAGAAGAGCTTGGCAAAACAGCTGGAAAGGATGTGGCTAGTGATAAAAGCACATATCCAGCTCTTTTAACATTAGAGGGAGCCAAAGCAAAGCTGGAGGAGCATTATCAACATGCCATTCATGCGCTGGATCAATTATCAATAGATGCCAGCTTATTGCGTGATTTTGCATCTTATATTGTTCATCGTAAAAACTAAGAGAAAAATCAAGGCGTTAAAGGAAAAGAATATGCTAGAATAGGTGAGAACATTTGCAAAATGCCAAACAATGAAGGGTTCATGCTTTTAGCATATTGATAACACTGTTATAATGGTGGAAACACAATTACGGTGAATATTTTATTGAAAAGGTGTGTGAGAAAGGTGGATTTAAATAAAATAACTAGTCCATCCTTTTTAAAAAACTTAAATAAGAGGGAGCTTGAGCAGCTTGCACAAGATATTCGTACCTTCTTAATTGAAAAATGTTCTGTCACAGGTGGGCATATTGGACCCAATTTAGGGGTTGTAGAGCTAACGATTATGCTGCATAAAATGTTTGACAGTCCAAAGGATAAGTTTTTATGGGATGTGGGCCACCAAGCTTACGTGCATAAAATTTTAACAGGTCGTGCGAGTCAATTTGACACACTACGTCAGTTCAAAGGGCTTTGTGGATTTCCAAAGCGCGTGGAGAGTGAACATGATGAGTGGGAAACAGGTCATAGCTCGACGTCCTTATCAGCAGCCATGGGTATGGCAGCAGCACGTGATATTAAGAAAGACAAAAACTTTGTTATTCCGATTATTGGGGATGGTGCATTAACAGGTGGCATGGCACTAGAAGCTTTAAATCATATTGGTCATGCCAAAACAAATATGATTGTTATCTTAAATGATAATGAAATGTCCATTGCGCCCAATGTTGGGGCTTTACACAATGTATTAGGACGTTTACGGACTGCAAAGGAATATTCAAAGGCGAAGGAAGAGCTAGAATCTTTAATGAATAAAATTCCTGTGCTTGGTGGCAAGCTTGCATCAACAGCAGAACGTGTAAAGGACAGCCTGAAATATTTAGTCGTATCGGGTGTATTTTTTGAGGAGCTAGGCTTTAAATATTTAGGGCCTATTGATGGGCATGATTTTGAGGCGCTTGAAACAACATTATCTCATGCCAAAAAAGTAAAAGGGCCTGTGCTTGTTCATGTCATTACAAAAAAAGGCAAAGGCTATAAGCCAGCTGAGGATGATACAATTGGTAACTGGCATGGCACAGGACCCTATAAAATTGAAAATGGTGCCTTTGTTAAATCGGAAACAAAAGGCCCTGCATGGAGTAGCTTAATTGCGGAAACGGTTCGTAAGATTGCCCGTGAGGATGAACGCGTTGTGACAATTACGCCTGCGATGCCTGTTGGCTCAAAGCTGCAAGGTATTCAAAAGGATTTTCCAAATCGTTTCTTTGATGTTGGGATTGCTGAGCAGCATGCATCGACAATGGCAGCAGGTTTAGCAACACAAAAAATGAAGCCATTTTTAGCGATTTATTCGACATTTCTGCAGCGTGCATATGACCAAGTGTTACATGATATTGCTCGTCCAAACTTAAATGTTTTTATCGGTATTGATCGTGCAGGCTTAGTTGGGGCAGATGGGGAAACACATCAGGGTGTCTTTGATATTGCGTTCCTACGCCATATTCCAAATATGACCATTATGATGCCAAAGGATGAAAACGAAGGTCAGCATATGGTGAAAACAGCGATTGATTATGATGGTGGTCCAATCGCTTTAAGATACCCGCGCGGTAATGGCATCGGTGTACCATTGGATGAGGAGCTTGTCGCTTTACCAATTGGTAGCTGGGAAGTGTTGCGTGAGGGGAAAGATGCAGCTATTTTAACATTTGGTACAACGATACCAATGGCAATGGCAGCAGCGGATATGCTGGCACAGCAAGGTATTGAAATTGAAGTGGTGAATGCGCGTTTTATCAAGCCGATGGATGAGGAGATACTACATCGTATTTTATCTAGCCATAAACCAATTTTAACGATTGAGGAAGCTGTTTTACAAGGTGGATTTGGTAGTGGGGTATTGGAATTTGCACACGACCATGGTTACTTACATGCGTTAATTGATCGTATCGGTATTCCAGATCAATATATTGAGCATGGCAATGTTGACCAGCTACTTGCGGAAATTCATATGACAGCAGAGGATACAGTGGCACGTATGCATGTATTACTTCAACAAAAACAGCAAGTAGGTTTGAATAAATAATGACAAAACAACCAAAAGAACGAGTAGACCTTTTACTTGTTGAGCGTGGATTGTGTGAAACAAGAGAGAAAGCCAAACGCTCCATTATGGCAGGGCTTGTTTTTTCAAATGAAATTCGCATTGATAAGGCAGGCGAAAAAATTGCGATTGACGCTCCACTGCAAGTAAAGGGCTCTGATTTAAAATATGTAAGCCGCGGTGGCTTAAAGCTAGAAAAGGCACTGCAAATTTTTGATATGTCTGTAGAGGGGAAGCTAATGCTTGATATTGGCTCCTCTACGGGCGGTTTTACGGATTGTGCCTTACAGCATGGTGCAAGACATTGCTATGCACTCGATGTAGGCTCTAACCAATTAGCATGGAAAATTCGCTCCGATGAACGTGTTACCGTGATGGAGAAAACGAATTTCCGCTATACAACTGCGGCAGACTTAACAGAGGGTTTGCCTGATTTTGCGACAATTGATGTTAGCTTTATTTCATTATCGTTAATTTTACCAGTGTTAAAAACATTGCTACTGCCAGGTGGCGATGTCATGGCATTGGTGAAGCCTCAGTTTGAAGCGGGCAAAGAGAAGGTTGGTAAAAAAGGTATTGTTCGCGATAAAAAGGTGCATCTTGAAGTGCTTGAAAAAACAGCTACTATGGCAACAGAGCTTGGCTTTGTGGTAAAGGATGCCTCCTTCTCACCCATTACAGGTGGGGAAGGGAATATTGAATTTTTATTCCATTTAGTGAATCCTATCGGGGAGGAAGAAATTCCTGCATATACAGCATTTAATGCACTCGTAGAAGAAGCGCATAATGCCTTGAAATAACACGTGCTCATATAAAGAGCCGTGTTTTTTCTTGTGCTTTTTTGTTGAAAATGGTAGTGTGAATATACATATATTTAATTATTTATAAGAGGTGACGATCATGAATAAAAGTCAAAGACATATACGAATTCGGGACATTATTGCTAATCATGAGATTGAAACACAGGATGATTTAGTCGATTTTTTAAAAGAAGCAGGCTATAATGTGACACAGGCTACAGTATCAAGAGATATTAAAGAGCTACATTTAGTAAAGGTACCATTACAGGATGGACGTTATAAATATAGCTTGCCCGCTGACCAACGTTTCAATCCTGTTCAAAAATTACATCGTGCATTGGCAGATGCCTTTGTTAGTATTGACGGTGCATCGCATTTTTTAGTGATGAAAGCTCTTCCGGGGAATGCGAATGCGATTGCCTCATTGCTCGACCATTTAGATTGGCCAGAAATTTTAGGGACAATTTCAGGGGACGATACGATTTTAATTATTTGTCGAGATGAAAATGAACGTGAAAATACAAAAAAACGTTTATTAGATATGCTATAAAATAGCGGGGAATTTACTTCAGAGGTGACATTTTGTGTTAAGAGAGCTTAGTATTCGAAACTTTGCCATCATTGAGGATTTAACTGTTAGTTTTTCCGAAGGCTTAACTGTATTAACAGGGGAAACAGGCGCAGGGAAATCCATTATTATTGATGCTGTCCATTTACTTGCAGGTGGACGTGGCAATTCTGAATTTATTCGTCATGGCGCAAGAAAAGCAGAATTAGGTGGCTTATTTCAAATTTCAAGTACCGATCATCCTGTGCTGAAAAAATTAGAGGAAGCTGGCATTGAAATAGAAGAAGATACCATTATTTTACGTCGTGACCTTCATGATTCTGGCAAAAGTGTTTGCCGTGTGAATGGTAAACTTGTGCCATTGTCGGTACTAAGAGATATTGGAGCTAGCTTAATTGATATTCATGGTCAGCATGAAAATCAAGAGCTAATGGATGAGAAGCAACATATTCATTTACTTGACCATTTTGCAGAGGAGCAGCTTATGCCTATTCAGGCGTCCTATAGTACACAGTATGAGGAATACCGTTTACTCAAAAAGGAGCTAGCCTCTATTTCCATTGATGAGCAATTAATGGCACAACGCATTGATTTGTACCAATTCCAAATCAAAGAGCTAGAGGAAGCCAATTTAAAGCTTGGTGAAGAAGATGAGCTATTAGATGAACGCCGTCGTCTGATGAATTTTAATAAAATTTTTGAACGCTCTAGCGCAGCCTATGAAGCCATTCAAGGGGAGTCAAAGGGACTTGATTGGGTTGGGAATGCGATGGATGCATTAGAAGATGCTGCAACGGTGGATGAGCAATTTAAAGAAGCATCTGAAGCGGTAACAACTGCCTTTTATGCGTTACAGGATGCTGCTTATCAGGTGAAAAATGCTTTAGATGAATTGGAATTCGACCCAGCTCGTTTAAATGAGGTAGAGCAACGTTTAGCCTTACTGCAAAATTTAAAGCGCAAGTATGGTTCAACAGTGGAAGATATTTTAGCCTATTATGAAAAAATTAAAACTGAGTTAAGTGAGCTGCTGAATCGTGATGAAATTTTGCAGGTGAAAGAACGTAAGGTGATTGCGATGGAAGCTACATTAAATGAGCTAGCTGGACAGCTTTCAACAGTGCGTAAAGCTGCTGCTCAACAGTTAAGTGAGGCAATTATGGCAGAGCTACGTGAATTACATATGGAAAAAGCAAAATTTATTGTGAATTTCGATGAATTACCATATTTCGATGCCAATGGTAAAGATCAAATTGTTTTCTATATCTCTACAAATGTTGGGGAACCACCAAAGTCCTTACCAAAAATTGCATCGGGAGGAGAATTATCACGCATGATGCTTGCATTAAAAACAATTTTTTCATCCTCTAATGGTATTACATCCATTATTTTTGATGAGGTGGATACAGGTGTAAGTGGTCGTGTAGCACAGGCAATTGCTGAAAAAATTGCAGCGATTTCCATTAATTCGCAAGTTTTATGTATTTCGCATTTACCGCAGGTTGCGGCGATGGCAGATCATCATTACTTTATTAAAAAAGAAGTCGAGCATGATCGCACATTTACATCTTTAGCAGAAATCGATCAACATGCACGAATTGAAGAAGTAAGCCGTATGATGTCTGGTGCAGAAATTACAAATTTAACATTGCAGCATGCAACAGAGCTTTTAAAAATGGCAGAGGAACGCAAACAGCAAATGCGCGAATAGTGATCTCTAAATGTATTATTTCCCATAGTAAATTAGGTTTCCGCAGCTATAGCTTCCATCCATCGGAGAAATCCATACTTGCACACGTTTACAACGAAAAATAGCCAGTGTTCCTATTGATAACATGCCTGATTGATCCCAAAAGCAGTGAAAGCTGTTTTTGGGTTTTTTCATTTTGCACAAATATTTACCGCTTATAAGAATGCCACAACAACACATAGTAAAAAGACAAAAATGAAAAGGAGGTGTCGTATGAATCGTCGTTGGCGTCAATTAGTCATTTTGCCTATGCTCATCTTTTTATTTATGATGCCCATTCAAGCTTTTGCTGCAAAAAAGCTTATTCCAATGGGTGAAGCAATTGGCATTCAGCTTCAGTTGTCACATGTATTTGTTGCACATGATATACTATTGGCTTCCAATCAGTGGATGAAAGGGGGCGCTGTTATTGAAAAAATTAATGATACACCTGTAAAAACATTGGCTGATGCCAAACAGGCTGTTGCCAAAAAGGGACAGCAGCAATGGACGATTAACAGTGAGGGTAAACAAATTACACTTGAATTACAAAACCAAGAAGCAGAGCATGTCATTTCCTTTTTAAAAGATGAAACAGATGGAGTAGGAACACTGACATATATTGATCCAGAGACAAAAAATTATGGTGCACTTGGTCATCAAATTATCGATTCAACCCTACAAGAAGCTCCCGTTTTTAGAGCTGGCTCCATTTTTTTAGCTTCGATTCAACAAATTCGCAAAAGCACACCAGGTCAACCGGGTTATAAAATATCCTCCATTGAAAAACATCAAGAGCGACTAGGTACTATCGATAAAAATACGATATATGGTATTTTTGGTCGCTGGGAAGATAGCTATCAACAAAGATTACCCAAAGCCATTGAAATTATGCATGAAAAAGATATAAAACTGGGAAAAGCAGAAATTTATACAGCCATTGAGGGCAGTAAAGTAGAAACCTTTTCCATTGAAATTACAAAAGCTGAAAATGAACGTCTTGAATTTGTCGTATCTGACGACAAGCTGATTGAAAAAACAGGTGGTATTTTACAGGGGATGAGTGGCAGCCCTATTATTCAAGATGGTCGTTTTGTCGGTGCTGTGACACATATGTTTGTGGAGGAGCCGAAAAAAGGAGCCGCATTAACAGTAGCAGAAATGTTACGTAAGTCCTCATAAAAAGAATAAATGGCAAAAATCCGCCTTATGGTCTGTGGATAAGATAGCAAGAAGTCAGCTAAAGCATGGTGGCTTTTGTTGTTCTATCTTGCTTTTTCCGCAGAAATCAACGCGGATTTTTGCCCTTATCCTTTCTTTTACCAAATATATTCCGGGATGACAGGATATTTAAAAAACTATAGTTTTATTTTATTTTTTTATCTAAAATAGGGAATAGAGATGTTCGGTGACTTGCCGTTCTTTAGCGTAACTTGTCGATATAAAAAGAAAGTATCAGACTACATACTCATTTTTGGAAATAGAAAAGGTTTTTAAAGTGAAAATGTCGAAATTTTCAAAGTGTGCCAAAAAAGGCATTAGGGGTTAGGTTATCGCTTTGAGCTGTTCAAAGCAAGTCCAGAAGGAGGAATTGAAATGACAAAAATAAAAGTAGCGATCGCGGATGATAACCGTGAGTTATTAAAAACAATGGAGCAGTATTTTCAAGGACATTCTGAAATAGAAATTATTGCCACTGCTCCAAACGGAAAAGTTTGTCTTCAAATGCTTGAGGAATTTACACCAGATATTTTACTTCTTGATATAATAATGCCGCATCTTGATGGATTAGCTGTATTAGAGTCCATGTATCAAAATGAAAAAATGGCATCCATTCAAGTCATTATGCTAACCGCCTTTGGGCAGGAGGATGTGATGAAGCAAGCAGTCGAATTAGGAGCCTCCTATTTTATGCTCAAGCCATTTGAATTCGATCAATTGGTGCAAAAGATTTTACACTGCGCAGGACAAAAGGCAGCAATTCCGAAAAAAGCAAGTGTCTTACAGCCAGCAGCGCCTCAAAAATTAAACCAACATCAATTAGATAGCACCATCACAGCAATTATTAAGGAAATCGGTGTACCTGCACATATTAAAGGGTACTCTTATTTGCGTGAAGCTATTCAAATGGTCTTTGAGGATATTGATCTACTAGGCTCTGTGACAAAAATTTTATATCCAGAGATCGCCAAAAAGTTCAACACAACACCATCACGCGTGGAGCGTGCCATTCGTCATGCCATCGAGGTTGCATGGAATCGTGGAAACTACGAATCTATTTCGTCCATGTTTGGCTACACGGTCCACCATCTCAAATCGAAGCCAACCAATTCCGAGTTTATCGCCATGATTGCCGATAAAATTCGCATTGATATGATGGCGAGCTAGGTGTTGAGGAACGTTGATATGTAGGGGATTATGAGTATCATGGGAATTAAAGAGAGGAAATTTATTTGGCAATAAACTTCCTTTAAGGGCTATAAATAACTAATTGTATATGTACGAATTTCAGGCACACTCTAGTTTATTGGTTTACATACAAACTGATGAAATAGGAGTGTGTTTTTTTGCGTAGAAAAATGGACAATAAGATTACTGAATTTGATTTACAGTTAGAAAATATCATGCTGCATGTCGATCATAAGCATTTCCTAAGCAACCTTAAAAAGTAATCTCGGATACAGCTATAAAATTATTCTTTCTTGTCATAGAGTATGTCTGAGCTATTTATTGTCTAGTTTAAGAATGGCAGAGAATGATACATATATAGTTAGCTACAGCTTTCTATGATATAATTTACTAACATATTTTATCGTGGTGGGGGAATATAAGATGGAACATAATGAATTTCATACCTTAGTTAAAATGTTCGGCGAGATACAAGAAGGAATGCAGGAATTAAAGAGTTCAGTAGATAAACTTGAAACGAAAGTAGATCAGCTTGAAACAAAGGTAGATAAGCTTGAGTCGAAGGTAGATGACCAGGGCGCAAAATTAGATAAGCTTGAGGCAAAGGTAGATGACCAGGGCGCAAAATTAGATAAGCTTGAGTCGAAGGTAGATGACCAGGGTGCAAAATTAGATAAGCTTGAGTCGAAGGTAGATGACCAGGGCGCAAAATTAGATAAGCTTGAGTCGAAGGTAGATGATCAGGGCACAAAATTAGATAAGCTTGAGTCGAAGGTAGATGATCAAGGCGCAAAATTAGATAAGCTTGAGGCAAAGGTAGATGTCATTATGCAGCAAACAGCAGAAAACACAGAAATGCAACAACAGCTTACGGAAACGACTAAATTAGCCAAAAAAGCATTGTTTGAAGTTGAATTACTAAAAAACTATTTAAATAATTAATGAGAGAAATAGTTTTTAGCTTAAATGGCTACATTATTAAATATATCTCAGGGTAGTCTTGAAGTTTCATGTAATCGTTCTAACAATAAAAACCATGCATTTTGAACATCACTCAAAATGCATGGTTTTTGTCTATTTATTTTGCTTCAAGGTCCTCAATAGAATCAATATCTACATATGTTGGTACGGCTAAGCCAGAGCGTGCGCCTTCCATATTTGGACCTAGGTCGATCACATTGTCTTTGTGCTGCTCATAGAAGGTTTTGTGTGTCATCGGTAGCCATGGGGCAACAGTTACATCAGCAGAATCCATAGCGACAGCTTGGAACATGACGGCTGGATCGACTTCTGTTAGCTCGACATTATAGCCTTGTTCTGTTAAGACATATTTGATGACATTGGATGAGGCTTGCTCGGATTCCCAAGGTACAGAAACGACTCGAATGGTTTCGCCATCGACTTTCTCTGTGCCTGCTAGCCATTCATTCACCTTTTCCTCATTATTTGTGACCCAATTTTCTGCGGCTTCTTCAAACGAGGACTTTTCCGCCTCTGCCATAACAGCTTGCATATCTTCTACTTCCCAATGAAAGGCATCTAAAATTTTATAGGCATTCGGCATATCCTCGTCAAAGCCAAGTCTTGCAAGGGTATGAATGCTTTCCGTCCCGCCATAAATATTTTTAGGATCCTCTAAAAATTTTAAATCAAATTCTTCAAACATCCAGTGAGGTGTCCAGCCTGTTACGACAATAGGCTCCTCGTTTTGAATTGCCTCATCTAAAAGAATCAACATCCCAGCTGTCGAGCTTTCCTCAATATCCCAGTCTGCTAAATTTTCGTACCCATCCAATACTCTATGTGTAGCATCAGATATTCCTGCACCAGGTTCAATCCCAGTTATCGTATAATTAACAGCTTCCCCCACACTAGCATTAACATCTTTTTCTTCTTGCTTGCCACATCCTGTTAGAAATAAGGAAAGTGATAAGGCTGATAAAATACTAATCTTTTTTAAATTCATCATATCCTCCTAAAATAAGTTTTATCATAAAAGCTCTTTAATAAAGCTTTACAATCAACTGTAAATAAAGCGTAACACAGAATAAAAAAAGTAACAACTTATAAAATAAAACAAGTTGTTACTTTATGTGCATAAAGCAATGAAAACAAATGGTATGCAATTATCATATAATAGAGAAGAATAAAGGAAGCGAAATGATAAATAGGTGATAATAATGAAAACAGTCAATTTTCAATTAGATGGTATGAATTCATTAGAAATAACACATTTGGACAATGATTTATTTGAAGTGCGTTTAGCAATAGATGGTCAAATTGCTCTGTATTATATGACACGAGTGCAAGTGAGGCGACTTGGTGCTACATATTGTGCAGAAAGCACTTTCCTAATATTATTGGATGAATAGTAAGAAGGGACTAACTTATAAAATTGCATAGCATAAGTGAAACTTTATTCCGTATGGATTGGTTATTACTTATTCAAATTAGCCTAACGAGCTAATATTAGATTAAAAGGATTTTTTTATTAAAAATAATTGCCTGGGTAGTGAAATATATCTAAATAAATTAGAAAAAATAAGATATTGCTAGAACTTTTAATAATTAAGTAGTTCTATTTTCTTTTTTGATAGTGACAATGGTCGCTAAACAAATGTAAGTAGATTGTATATACTTACATATAGAGGGAAGGAGGAGGTAGCTTGATTCTAGTTCGAAATGAAAACTTCGAAATTTCTGAAGAAAATGGCAAGGTATTTATGCTTACGTTTAGTGCTGGTTTCCCATTGAAAGAATTTGATAGTATTTTACGTAGCTATCCACGACTGAAATTATCTAATTTTGCAATATTAAAAAATGTACTGACAACAGTAAGCACAAATCCTGTTGAAATCGGACGCTGGCTTCCAAATATTGAAGCTGAGATTGCACGTGATAAAATGTCAGCCTCTATTTTTATATATGAAACGCATGAATATATTCAGCAGCATCAAGAGAAATTGACACAGCAAATTCTAGAAACACTCGAAGAAAAAGGGATTGTTTACGGGGTTTTAGATTTTGATATTTTGAAAGCTGAACCAGGCAAGGCATTTTTAATTGCTCAAGGGACACCACCTATAGCAGGAACAGATGCGCAAATTACATACTTACCTAAACCCGAGAGAAAACCAGTAATACGTGAGGATGGAAAAGCCGATTATTATGATATGAATTTTATCTCAGAAATTTCAGAAGGTTCGTGGCTAGGTGAAAAGATTCCTGCAACATTGGGTATACCCGGAAAAAATGTGCTCGGTGAAGTAGTAGCTGCTGCTCCGGGAAGGGATTTTCCTATCCGTTATGATACAAAATCAGCCTATGAAGTGGAAGAGGACGGAAAAATCGTCATTCGTTCTAAAATTGCAGGCGCTTTAGATGATGTTAAGGGATTGATTGGTGTAAATAGACACCTTCCTATCCATGGTGATGTTGGCGTGGAAACAGGAAATCTAGAGTTTAATGGTTCCCTGAGTATTAAAGGAACCGTTACAAATGGTTATACTGTAATTGCCACTGGCGATATTTCAATTGATGGAGCTGAAGGTGTAAGCGGTGCCAAATTAATTAAATCCATTGAAGGTGATGTTTATATTCGTGGGGGCATCTTTGGGCTTGGCACAACAGTTGTAGAGGCGGGCGGCAATATTTTTGTTAAACATGTCAATGAGGCAAATTTACTTGCGGCTGATAGTATTCATATTGGCTTTTATGCGTTAGGATCACAGCTTTCTGCAAATTCTATTTTTGTTGACGAACGCAAAGGAAAAATTATAGGTGGACGTACGATAGCAAAAAATACGATTGTTACAGCGGTATCAGGTAATCGATTAGAGCGTCGAACAGATTTGATTATTGAAAGCGTCAATAAGCAGGAAAGTCAGTTAATGATGCAGGAAAAGGCGATACAGCTTAAGCAGGTACAAGCAGAAATTTTAGCACATGAGGAAAAAATAAAAAGCTTATTACCATTTTTGAATCAGCTATCTAAAGAGCAGACGGCAAGCTTTGAAGTAACAAAGCAGGCTTTAAACGCATTAAAGGCTGAGGCAGCAACATTAGATCGTGAAATTAAATTATTGATGGAAGAAATGCGTCGTGTGGGAAAAGAGGAGATTATTGTGACGAAAGAAGCCTATCCAGGTACGTATATTCAAATTGGCAGAAAATCGTCCTTATTAAATAAAATGACCAATGGTAAATTCCTATTAGAATTTGGTGAGCTCAATGTCTAATCCATCAACCATTCCTGTGTTTGCGCATCGCGGAGCCTCTGCTTATGCGCTGGAAAATACGTTGCAAGCTTTTGATAAGGCGATGGAGCTAGGAGCTGATGGGATTGAATTAGATATTCAATTTTCAAAAGAAGGATTGCCCGTTGTATACCATGATCCACAGTTATCGAGGCTGGTCGGTAGCAATAAGCTAGTGAGCGATTGTACGCTTGAGGAGTTGCTAGGCTTTAAATTAGGCAAGCCATGGAAACGGTTTTTTTCATCTTATAAAATGCCGTCTTTTGATGCCGTTTTAGCATGGGCAATGCTGCATCAGATACCTTTGAATATTGAGCTAAAGTCCACGATTCTTGACCAAAAAAATGCGCTTATTCATATGTTGGATGGCTTAAAAGTGCCAGCAGGCAGCCATTTTTCATCATTTCACTATGAATTGCTGGAAATTGTCAAAAAACAGCGTCCTGAATATGAAACAGCATTGATTGCCACGAAAAAAATAAAATGGGATTTATTGTCGGATTATCGAGCCGCAGATACTGTGCATATGCATAAAAGGTACTATAAGCCTCGATATTTAGAGGCTTGCGTAGGTAGTAACAAAGCCTGTCGATTTTATGCGATTGATGGTACAGAATCATTTTTAACGAATCCACATCCTGCTGTAATTGGTTGGATTACAGATTATCCTGATAAAGTTTTAGCAGCGCAGCAACGTCTATAAAAATAGCTATCCAAATAAGTCATCGAAGACTTACTGGATAGCTATTTTTATTTTTTTTGGAAGCGAGGCGCTACTTTTCCCTTTTTTCTATCACGATGAAGTAAAAATCCTGCGAAAAAGCCAAAGCCTATAACAAAGAGAATAACTCCTACTACAAATTGCAGCCATAAAAATGGGAAAGGTGAGATAAGCTTACCAAACAATGTATCACGCATAAATTTAATGCCACCTGCAGCCATAAGACCTGGAATCAGCATGACAATAAATGCAGCTAAACGGGCCATAGATACTCCTCCTTATTTCTACCTTAATTGTACTTGTGGGTGATGGAATGTCAAGGAAGGTTGAAGCACACTTATAAATATAGCTGAAATTTTCAAACTAAAGTTAGTAGAGAGGTTGATTGAAGTGTAGCAAAAATCGACATGATTTACTGTCCTCAAAAAGAATGGATGAGAGTGCACAATCCATGTTGAAATATCATTATTTTAAAATCATTTTATATTGAGTGAATATTTAGAAAATTATTACTTAAACAAGAATATGTAATAATAGTTGCGAAATTGTGAATTTGTCAGTATTGTAAAAATAAGTGGAGCAATATTATCCATTACTAAACAATTTTTTCTTCCACTATTGGGGTCTAAATACCTGCTAAAAAAGGGGAGATCAGCCTGCTGATTTTAGAGGCTGTGAGCATAATGACAAGAAGAAGTAAATTGTACAATTAAACTTGATTAGGATGGGCATTTTGGGGATGTACCTTCCAAAGCAAAGGGGCGAGTTTCATGGAAATCTTCAAGTATATGGAAAAGTATGATTATGAACAATTGGTATTTTGCCAAGATGAAGCATCAGGGTTAAAGGCGGTTATCGCTATCCATGATACAACACTTGGACCAGCACTTGGTGGAGCACGTATGTGGACATATGCATCAGAGGAAAATGCTATTGAAGATGCATTACGTTTAGCACGAGGAATGACTTACAAAAATGCTGCAGCTGGTTTAAACCTTGGCGGCGGAAAAACGGTTATTATTGGTGATCCATTTAAAGATAAAAATGAAGAGATGTTTCGAGCATTAGGCCGCTTTATTCAGGGATTAAATGGCCGCTATATTACGGCAGAGGATGTAGGGACAACAGTAACGGATATGGATTTAATTCATGAGGAAACAAACTATGTAACAGGTATTTCTCCTGCATTTGGTTCATCAGGTAACCCATCTCCAGTAACAGCTTATGGCGTTTATCGTGGTATGAAAGCGGCTGCAAAAGAAGCGTTTGGCTCGGATTCATTAGAAGGGTTAAAAGTTTCTGTGCAAGGTTTAGGCAATGTAGCCTACAAACTTTGCGAGTATTTACATAATGAAGGGGCAAAACTTGTCGTTACGGATATTAATCAGGCTGCAATTGATCGAGTTGTTACTGACTTTGGCGCAATTGCTGTGGCGCCTGATGAAATCTATGCGCAAGAAGTTGATATTTTTTCCCCTTGTGCATTAGGAGCAATTTTAAATGATGAAACAATTCCGCAACTAAAGGCAAAGGTAATTGCTGGCTCCGCAAATAACCAGCTAAAAGATTCACGTCATGGAGATGTACTGCATGAGTTAGGGATTGTCTATGCGCCAGACTATGTTATTAACGCTGGTGGGGTGATTAATGTTGCGGATGAATTATATGGCTATAATCGTGAGCGTGCAATGAAACGCGTTGATGGAATTTATGATAGCATTGAAAAAATCTTTGCAATTTCAAAGCGCGATGGTATTCCAACATATGTGGCAGCGAATCGTTTAGCAGAGGAGCGTATTGCTCGTGTAGCCAAATCTCGTAGCCAATTTTTAAAAAATGAAAAAAATATTTTACACGGTCGCTAAAGCGAATTTTTAATATGTATAATGAAATTTTTATGAAGAGCTTTTGATAGAAGCTCTTCATTTTTAACAGCACCGCACAGTGAAGCTAAAGCATAGATAAATAGATTGATACTTTAGCACTTTTCTCAAAAGGGGGAATCCATATGGCTCAAAATTATGATGTTGTCATTTTAGGTGGAGGTACAGGCGGTTATGTGGCAGCGATTCGTGCTGCACAGCTAGGCTTGAAAACAGCGATTGTGGAACGTGAGCGTCTAGGTGGTACGTGCTTGCATAAAGGCTGTATTCCAAGTAAAGCCCTACTTCGAAGTGCAGAAGTATATCGAATGGCAAATAAAACAGCTAGTGAATATGGTGTTACGATTGAAGGTGTGACATTGCAATTTGACAAAGTACAGGCTCGTAAGCAGGCCATTGTTGAGCAACTAAGTCAAGGTGTAAATGCACTAATGAAAAAAGGCAAAATAGATGTTTACCATGGCACAGGCCGAATTTTAGGACCATCTATTTTTTCACCGATGCCAGGAACAATTTCTGTTGAAATGGCAAATGGTACAGAAAATGAAATGCTTGTGCCCACAAATGTTGTTATTGCAACAGGCTCGAAGCCAAGAGGAATGGCAGGCTTAACAGTTGATGGTCAATATGTATTGAACTCAGATCATGCCTTGGAGCTAGAGCAGTTACCAACATCATTATTAATTGTTGGTGGTGGCGTGATCGGCATTGAATGGGCATCGATGTTATGTGATTTTGGGGTGGATGTCACAGTTGTAGAATATGGACCAACTATTTTGCCAGCAGAGGATGCGGATATTGTCAAAGAAGTAACAAAGCAATTGGAAAAACGAGGTGTTCGTATTGTAACAAATGCGCGACTCGATACAACTACGTTCAAAATTGAAAATGATAACGTTTTCATTTCTGCGAAGGTGAATGAGCAGGAAGAAGTTTTTAAAGCAGAAAAACTATTATTATGTGTAGGGCGTGAAGCAAATACACAAGGGATTGGCTTGGAAAATACAGAAATTCATGTGGAAAATGGCTTTATTCAAGTGAATGATTGTTATCAAACGAAAGAAGCACATATGTATGCCATAGGGGATGTGATTGGTGGCTTGCAATTAGCACATGTTGCTTCTCATGAAGGGCTGGCAGCTATTGAGCATATTGCTACGGGGAAAACAGTAGCATTAGATGCTTTAAAAGTGCCAAAATGTGTTTATTCTTATCCGGAGGTTGCTAGTATAGGCTTAACAGAAAGTGCTGCCAAAGAGCAAGGCTTGTCATTGAAGGTTGGTAAGTTCCCATTTAAGGCAATTGGTAAAGCATTAGTAAATGGTGAAACAGAGGGCTTTGTGAAAATTATTGCTGATCAAGAAACAGACGATATTTTAGGTGTTCATATGGTAGGACCACATGTAACAGATTTAATTGGCGAGGCATCATTGGCAAAAGTGCTAGATGCAACACCATGGGAAGTGAGTCAGGCCATTCATCCACACCCATCATTAAATGAAGTTTTGGCAGAATCAGCCTTAGCCGTGGATGATCGTGCTATCCATTTTTAGTCGATTGTAGAGGTCTATAGAATGAAAGGGGTGCTCATATGCAAGATGTTCAAATTAAACATGAAGATTTAGGGTTATCAAATGAGGATGTACTGGCAATGTTTGAAACAATGTTAATGGCAAGAAGATTAGATGAGCGTATGTGGTTATTAAACCGTTCTGGTAAAATTCCATTTGTCATCTCTTGTCAGGGGCAAGAGGCAGCACAGGTTGGAGCAGCCTTTGCGCTTGATAAAAATAAGGACTATATCGCACCTTATTATCGTGATATGGGCGTTGTTTTACATTTTGGTATGACACCAAGAGAGTTGATGCTATCAGCCTTTGCCAAAGCGGAAGACCCAAACTCTGGTGGACGTCAAATGCCGGGGCACTTTGGTCAAAAGAAAAATCGTATTTTAACAGGTTCCTCTCCTGTAACAACGCAAGTTCCCCATGCAGTTGGTGTAGCATTAGCAGGGAAAATCCAACAGCAGGATTTTATTACATTTGTGACACTTGGCGAAGGCTCATCTAACCAAGGTGACTTCCACGAGGGCGCAAACTTTGCAGGTGTCCATAAGCTACCAGTAATTATTATGGTAGAAAACAATCAATATGCGATTTCAGTACCAGTGGAACGCCAGTTAGGCTGTGCGAAAGTATCTGATCGTGGTATTGGCTATGGCATGCCGGGCGTAACGGTTGATGGTAAAAATCCACTTGAAGTTTATAAGGTTGTCAAAGAGGCAGCGGACCGTGCAAGACGTGGAGAAGGTCCAAGCTTGATTGAAACAGTGACATACCGTTTAACTGCCCATTCCTCAGATGATGATGACCGCCAATATCGTACAGCTGAAGATATTGCAGAAGGTAAGGCAAAGGACCCGATTTTATTATTTGAAAAATATTTAATGGATGCAGGTGTACTATCAGAAGAAGTACGTGCTGAAATTGAAGAGCGTGTGATGGCAGAAGTGAACGAAGCAACAGATTATGCGGAGGCTGCTCCATATGCACAGCCAGAGCATGCACTGAAATATGTCTATGCACCAGTGGACGGAGGTGACGCGTAATGGCAGTAATGTCTTATATTGATGCGATTACATTAGCGATGAAAGAAGAGATGGAACGCGATGAGCGCGTTTTTATTTTAGGAGAGGACGTTGGTCGTAAGGGTGGCGTATTTAAAGCTACTACAGGTCTATACGATCAATTTGGCGAATATCGCGTGCTTGATACACCGCTGGCAGAAAGTGCGATAGCAGGGGTAGGTATTGGTGCTGCGATGTATGGTATGCGTCCAATTGCTGAAATGCAATTCGCTGATTTTATTATGCCTGCAGTGAATCAAATTGTTTCCGAGGCAGCTAAAATCCGTTATCGTTCTAATAATGACTGGTCTTGCCCAATGGTCATTCGTGCGCCATTCGGTGGAGGTATTCATGGAGCACTCTATCATTCGCAATCCGTTGAAGCACTTTTCGCAGGGACACCGGGTTTGAAAATTGTTATCCCTTCAACACCATATGATGCAAAAGGCTTATTAAAAGCAGCTATTCGTGATGAGGACCCTGTTCTATTCTTTGAACATAAACGTGCCTATCGCTTAATTAAAGGTGAAGTGCCACTAGATGACTATACATTGCCAATTGGTAAAGCAGATGTGAAGCGTGAAGGGGATGATGTCACGGTTATTACGTATGGTTTAGCTGTGCATTTTGCCCTCCAAGCGGCAGAGCGTCTTGCAGCAGATGGTATTTCCGCTCATATCCTTGATTTGCGTACAGTCTACCCGCTCGATAAAGAAGCCATTATTGAGGCAGCAAGCAAAACAGGAAAAGTCTTGCTTGTCACAGAGGATAATAAAGAAGGCAGTATTATGAGTGAAGTTGCAGCGATTATTGCAGAACATTGTTTATTTGAGCTTGATGCGCCAATTCAACGCCTAGCAGGGCCTGATGTGCCAGCGATGCCATATGCGCCAACAATGGAAAAATATTTTATGATCAATCCTGAAAAAGTTGAACGTGCAATGCGAGAACTAGCAGCATTTTAACATAATCAAATAGCAAGCAGATATTGGCTTACGTGCAAGAAAGCCAATATCTGCTGAAGTGCCTATTGCATCAGATGCGATGACGCTTAGGTTTAATTGATGGGAGGAATAAAGGATGGCAGTTCAAAATATTACAATGCCACAGCTTGGTGAAAGTGTCACAGAAGGTACAATTGAAAAATGGCTTGTCAAACCTGGCGATACAGTCAAAAAATATGATCCGCTTGCAGAGGTTGTGACAGATAAAGTAAATGCAGAAATTCCATCGTCATTTGAAGGGGTGATTACGGAGCTTATTGCACAGGAAGGACAAACATTACCGGTAGGTGCTGTTGTCTGCTCCATTGAAATCGCAGGAAATAATGATTTACCATCGCCACCTCCAGAAAAAAAATCTGCCGTTAGCTCAGCTATTTTAAATGCAGGCATCCAACGAAAACAGGAGGTGCAGCCATCTGCGTCAACACCACCTGCTGGAGCAAAAGAAGCACGTAAGAATAAAGTGCGCTATTCACCAGCCGTTTTACGACTTGCACAGGAGCATGATATTGCATTAGAGCATGTTACAGGAACGGGTGAAGGTGGACGTATTACAAGAAAAGACTTATTAAAGCTAATTGACAGTGGTAATGTGCCTACTACTAAAGAGGTTGCATCAGCACCGGTAGCCCCGTCGCCAGCCGCTGAGCCAGTATCATCACCTGAAGCAAAGGAGCAACAACCAGCTGCACCAGCACAGCCTGTACAAGCAGGTGATATTGAAATTCCTGTGACGAAGGTACGTCGCGCAATTGCCAATAATATGGTAAGAAGTGTACATGAAGTGCCACATGCTTGGATGATGATGGAAGTGGATGTAACGGATTTAGTTGCTTATCGTGATAGCTTGAAACATGAATTTAAACAAAAAGAGGGCTTTAATCTTACTTATTTCGCATTCTTTGTCAAAGCGGTAGCACAGGCCTTAAAAGAGTTCCCAATGATGAATGCTACATGGGCTGAAGATAAAATTATTCAAAAGCATGATATTAATATCTCGATTGCTGTAGCAACAGATGATGCTCTCTTTGTGCCTGTTATCAAGCATGCGGATGAAAAGTCTATTAAAGGCATTGCAAAAGAAATTCATGAGCTTGCCGTTAAGGTTCGAGCAGGAAAATTAACAATGGATGATATTAAAGGTGGTACATTCACTGTCAATAACACAGGAGCGTTCGGCTCTGTGCAATCAATGGGCATTATTAATTATCCACAAGCAGCGATCCTTCAAGTGGAAAGCATTGTCAAAAAGCCTGTTGTTTTACCTGGCGGTGTATTTGCTGCACGCGATATTGTGAATTTATGTTTATCTTTAGATCATCGTGTGCTGGATGGACTTGTATGTGGTAAATTCCTAAATAGAGTAAAAGAAATACTCGAAAATACAAGTAAATCTTCAACGTCAGTCTACTGATGACTTGTCGGAAGCCCGTTATATAAGGGCTTCCGAATTTTTTTATACTTTTCGAGCGACAATTTGTCATGTAGAATAACAATTAGAAAACACTAAGGGGGGAAGCTGATTAAGCGTCCGCATGTCAAATAACATGAAAAATATTGAATTTGAGAAGCCAGCTTATACTGACTGGCAAGATGCAGCAATCAAAGCTTTAAAGGGGAAACCATTTGAATCTCTTTTCACAACAACAAGTGAAGGTATCACATTACAGCCACTTTACACGCAAGAAAGTTTAATAACAAAGCTTGGCGATGAGCTTGATCGACAAGTTGCGACTATTCGTTCCCTACAAAGTAGTCCAGTATTTCAAGTAGCGCAGCAAGTTCATGCTGATACAAGTGAAGCCTTTTTTACACAGCTAGATGATAGCTTAGCGCGAGGCAATGAAGTGATCACCATTGATAGCCGTGTACATTTTGAGTGGACAGAAGAGGTATTAGCAAAGCTGGCACCATATTTCTCTGAATATTCGTTTAAAATCA
This sequence comes from Lysinibacillus sp. NPDC098008, assembly GCF_044760715.1. Classification (NCBI taxonomy): domain Bacteria; kingdom Bacillati; phylum Bacillota; class Bacilli; order Caryophanales; family Bacillaceae; genus Lysinibacillus; species Lysinibacillus sp. NPDC098008. Next base: position 352,929 of record NZ_JBIWBA010000001.1, on the reverse strand, counting down.
CTGTTGAAAATGCACAGGACCCATTGTTAGCTGTGTTTCATCACATCGCTGCCGATCAACAACAAGCAGTGCGAGGTTTTATTGTTTCACAAGATACTATTTCTTTACCTGCATTTCCGAACGTGCGCTCAGTCAATGCAGATACAACGATTTATCATTATCAAGGTGCAAATGCTGTACAAGAGCTAGCTTATGCATTGGCATTAGCTGCAAAGCTGGCAGGGCAAGAGGAAAGCTTTGAAGCATTTTCAAAGCAATTTTTTGTAACCTTTGCGATTGATACGCAATTTTTTACAGAGATTGCAAAGCTTCGTGCATTTAAGGTGCTGTGGAAGGCATTTTTAGCGGCATATGGCGTCACAGAAAATTTAAAAGTACCTACTGTTGCTGAAACATCGTTAAGAAGCTTTTCTAAATTAGATGTTTACGTGAATTTATTACGCTCTTCAAATGAAGCGCTTTCAGGATTAATTGGCGGTGCAGATGTCTTTACGGTGCATCCACATGATGTATTAACAAAGCCTACAGAGCAGTCTATTCGTATTGCTCGTAATGTATCATTAATTTTAAAAGAAGAAACAAATGTACTAAAGGTGATAGACCCAGCAGGTGGCTCTTACTTTATTGAGTCGCTAACAGCAGATTTTGTGAAAGAGGCATGGGCTTTATTTTTAGCTATTGAGGCAGCAGGCGGTATTGATGAATATACAGCTTCTGGTAAGCTTGCAGAGGAAATCGAAACATCCTATCAATCTCGCATTAAAGCAGTACAAACACGTAAGCAATCATTAATTGGTACGAATATTTATGCAAACCCAGCGGACGTGCTTGAAGAGGCAACAAACCCATTGTTTGCACATATTAAACGTGTTGCAGCTCCATTTGAACAGCTTCGTGCAGAAATGTCAGCGGCTGATGTGAAAACAGGCATTGTAGCATTAGGTACATTGAAAAGCTCTAAGCCACGCGCAGATTTTGTCACTGGTTTCTTAAATACAGTTGGTCTTGTTCCGGAAAAAAGTGAACCAGTCGGAACTGTGGAAGAGGCAGTTGCTTGGCTAAAGGCAACGGAGGCTAAGTATGTGGTCATTGCGGGTAATGATGATGATACAAAGGCATTTGTGACAGCTATTTTAGCCGAAAAACCAGCGCATATTATTGTGGATGTGGCAGGTAAATTTAAAGATGAAGAGCAAGCTTGGTTAGCAAATGGCTTAAACGGCTTTATTTTTGCAGGACAGAACATTATTGAAAAATTACAGTCCGTGTTCACAAGCATGAAGGAGGTCCAACGATGAGCAAGCCAAATTTTAGTGCAGTCGAAATCGACAAAGTGTTAACAACCAAAGCACCTCAAGCGTCAGACGATAAGTTTCTAACGAATGAAGGCATTGAAATTAAAGATATTTATACAAAAGATGATATTCAAGATGTCAAGCATTTAAACGATGTGGCAGGTATTGCACCTAATACGCGTGGTCCATACCCTACCATGTATGTAGCTCGTCCTTGGACAGTTCGTCAATATGCAGGTTTCTCCACAGCAGAAGAATCCAATGCCTTTTATAAACGCAATCTAGCAATGGGGCAAAAAGGGCTTTCTGTGGCATTTGATTTAGCTACTCACCGTGGCTATGACTCAGACCACCCACGTGTAACAGGGGATGTAGGGAAAGCAGGGGTTGCTATTGACTCTGTGGAGGATATGAAAATTCTGTTTGATCAAATTCCATTGGATCAAATGTCTGTTTCCATGACAATGAATGGAGCTGTTTTGCCAGTGCTTGCTTTTTATATTGTGGCAGCAGAGGAGCAAGGGGTAACACCAGAAAAATTAGCAGGCACGATTCAAAATGATATTTTAAAAGAATATATGGTGCGTAATACATATATTTACCCACCTGCAATGTCCATGAAAATTATTGCGGATATTTTCGAATATACAGCAAAATATATGCCAAAATTTAACTCGATTTCGATTTCTGGTTACCATATTCAAGAAGCTGGTGCAACAAATGATATCGAGCTTGCCTACACATTAGCGGATGGCTTGGAGTATGTACGCACAGGGCTAAAAGCGGGTATCGATATTGATGCATTTGCACCACGTCTGTCATTCTTCTGGGCAATTGGTATGAACTATTATATGGAAGTTGCTAAAATGCGTGCAGCACGTCGTATTTGGGCACAAATGATGTCAACATTTAATCCGAAAAATCCAAAAACATTAGCATTACGTACGCATTCACAAACATCTGGCTGGTCTTTAACAGAGCAAGATCCATTTAACAATGTGGCACGTACATTAATTGAAGCGAATGCATCTGCAATGGGGCATACACAATCACTTCATACAAATGCGCTGGATGAAGCGATTGCTTTACCAACAGATTTCTCTGCACGTATTGCACGAAATACCCAGCTATTTTTACAGGAAGAAACAGCAATGACAAAAGTCATTGATCCATGGGGCGGTTCATACTACGTGGAGAAATTAACAGAAGAAATTACAAAATCCGCTTGGGCGTTGATTGAAGAGATTGAGTCACTTGGAGGAATGGCGAAAGCAATTGAAACAGGATTACCAAAAATGAAGGTTGAGGAAGCGGCAGCCAAGCGTCAGGCAAAAATTGACTCGAAAACAGAAACGATTGTTGGCGTCAATAAATATCGCCTAGAGAAAGAAGAGCCAATTGATATTTTAGATATTGATAATACCATTGTTCGACAAAAGCAAATTGAGCGCTTAGAGGCAATGAAGGCTGCGCGTGATGAGGCAGAGGTGCAAAAGCATTTAGCTCGTTTAACAAAAGCAGCACAAGATGGCACAGAAAATTTACTTGCTGTAGCAGTGGATGCAGCGCGTGCTCGTGCATCTTTAGGTGAAATTTCAGATGCGATTGAGGCGGTATCTGGTCGTCATAAGGCTGTCATCCGTTCCATCTCTGGTGTTTACTCTGCCAACTTCTCGGATGAGGAGCAAATTGCTGAAGTGAAACAAATGACGGAGGAATTCCTAGAAAATGAAGGGCGTCGTCCACGTATTTTAGTCGCTAAAATGGGTCAAGATGGACATGATCGCGGTGCTAAGGTTGTGGCAACAGGCTATGCAGATTTAGGCTTTGATGTCGATATTTCACCATTATTTATGACGCCTGCTGAGGCAGCGCAAATGGCTGTAGAAAACGATGTACATGTTATTGGTGTGTCCTCCCTAGCTGCGGGTCATAAAACATTAGTGCCTGAATTAGTGAAGGAGCTAGAAAAATTAGGGCGCGAGGATATTATTATTATTGTTGGCGGTGTTATACCTGCACAAGATTATGACTTCCTTTATAAGGCAGGTGCAGTAGCTATTTTTGGACCAGGTACAGTGATTCCAGTATCGGCACAAAAGATTATTGAAGAAATTTACAGACGTTTAGGCTATGAGGAAGTGTCTGAATAATGGACAAAAATAAAGAGGTAGAGGACAGCGCACTATTTGTCATGGACGGCATTGAGGCAACACATGATGGGATGCACTATGGTACACCGAAAAAATTCCGTAAGAAAAAGGTAGAGCAACTCAATATTCCAGAGCTGGCACAAAAGGTGCGAGCAGGCTCTCGCACACATTTGTCAAAGGCGATTACCTTAATTGAAAGCTCCAATGCCACACACAAGGTGCAAGCACAGGAGCTTTTGCAGGAGCTACTGCCATACACAGGAAATAGCATTCGCATTGGCATTACAGGTGTGCCTGGCGCAGGAAAAAGCTCATTTATTGAAGCTTTTGGCACAATGCTTTGTGAGATGGGGAAGCGAGTAGCTGTGCTGGCGATCGATCCAAGCTCATCATTATCAGGCGGCAGTATTTTAGGGGATAAAACCCGCATGGAGGAGTTAGTGAAAAAGCCAACTGCATTTGTGCGACCCTCTCCATCCGCAGGTACTCTAGGAGGGGTTCATAAAAAAACACGTGAAACAATGCTTGTTTGTGAAGCAGCGGGCTATGATGTGCTTTTAATTGAAACCGTTGGGGTTGGTCAAAGTGAAACATATGTCCGTGGCATGGTTGATTTCTTCCTACTGCTTGTGTTAACAGGTGCTGGTGATGAGCTACAAGGTATGAAAAAGGGCATTATGGAATTAGCTGATGCTATCGTTGTGCATAAAGCAGATGGTGATAATGTACGATTGGCGAAAAAAACGGTGTCGGAATATAAGCAAATTTTGCATTTCCTACAGCCTGCTACACCTGGCTGGATGTCCACTGCGATGCCTGTGAGCTCATTACAAAAGCAAGGGCTTGATAAGGTTTGGCATACAATTGAGGAATTTAAGCAAACTGTGGAAAGCAATAATTATTGGGCGACTCGACGCCAAAACCAAACAAAAGAATGGTTCCAATCAATGATTACAGATCATTTAATTGATATGTTTTATGGCAATCCACAGCGTAAGGCGCAAGTGCAGCTGTTAGAACGCCAAATTTTAAATGGACAGTTAACTGTTACACAAGGTGTTGATCGTTTATTTAACGATGAACAACTAAAAAAGTAACCATCGATAGCGATGATATGAGCAAGTAGGTGCACAAATTTGTCGCAAACTGCTATGATAAGAGATGTATAAGCGTCATATCTCTACTATAAAATATGCGAAACTGGCGCGAACTTGAAAGGAGCTATCGTTAGATGAATATGGATTACGATTTATTTATGCAGGAAATTTTAAAAACGGCACGTGCTGAGATTGAGGCAGCTGGTTATGAACAGCTAACAACGCCAGAAGCTGTTGAAGAGGCGTTTGCACGTCCCGGAACAACATTGGTCATGGTGAACTCTGTCTGTGGTTGTGCAGGTGGTATCGCGCGTCCAGCAGCAGCACAATGCGTACATTATGATAAACGCCCAGACCATCTTGTCACAGTGTTTGCAGGACAAGATAAAGAAGCTACTGCGGCTGCACGTTACCATTTTGGTGAAGATCATTTACCTTCCTCGCCATCCTTTGTCCTTTTAAAAGATGGACAAGTAGTAGCAGAGGTTGGTCGCTATGAAATTGAAGGACATGACCCAATGTCTGTTGTCACAAATCTACAAGCAAACTTTGAAGAATATTGTGATGAACTGTAAGATAATGCTTGCATAAAAAATTGCATAAGTAACAGCCTCATAGATAGATGCTATCTATAGAGGCTTGCTACTTATCATCATGTAATAGATAGCTTGCCAATTTTCATGATACACATGTAGAATTTTCGTAATATTGGCTAAATAATAAGAAGAGAGCATGAAAGGACAGGAGGCAGTCGGCTTGAAAAAGTTTTCAATCGGCTATCGTACATTAAAAACAGCAATTGGAGCGGCAATTGCGATCGCCATTGCCCAGTATTTTGATTTAGCCTCATACGCGTCTGCTGGTATTTTAACCATATTATGTATACAGCCAACGAAAAAGAGGTCTATCCATGCAGCCTATACACGCTTGGCAGCCAGTATGATTGGGATGGTTTTCGCATTTGGTAGCTTTGAGCTTTTTTCTTATCATCCATTAACATTAGCAGGTATGCTGCTTGTGTTTATTCCAACAATTGTATCATTAAAGATTACGGATGGATTTATTTCTAGTGCCGTTATTATGATGCATATTTATGCAGCAGGTAGTTTTTCATTACCACTTGTTTATAATGAACTAGCATTAATGGCTATTGGCTATGGAACAGGATTAGCCGTTAATATGTATATGCCAGATATTCAAAAGGAATTAAATTACTATCGAGTTAAAATTGAGGAGCTATATAGCAAGATTTTTTTTGAAGTTGCAAACTATTTACGTCAAGGAGATACACTGTGGGATGGACGAGAAATTATTGAAGCGGTTAGCACATTAGAAAATGCTAAATCATTGGCATTTAAAGATGTTGAAAACCATTTTATGCGGCGTAAAAATGATTACTATATTTATTTTGATATGCGTGAGCAGCAGTTAGAAATTATTGAACGAGTGCTGCCAAAAGTGACCACATTACCTGTTATAGTACAAGAGGCAGAACTTGTGGCAGATTTTTTACAAGACCTTGGCGAACATGTGCATTCAGGAAATACAGCAGGGCATTACCGAGAGAAGTTGGAGCGGGTGAAGCAGGATTTTTCTCAGCTACCGCTGCCACAAAATCATCAGCAATTTATTGCGCAGGCAGCTCTCTATCAGCTTATTGAGGAAATGGACAGGTATTTAGAAATAAAGCAGTCATTTAAAGGCTTAAAGGTCAAAAAAGAGCGCCCATAACTAGATGGACGCCTCTGCTTTGTCTTAAAGAAACATAGACAAGCCAAATGCCAAAGATGAAATTAGCATAATTACTACCATTGTATAGACAACGATTTTTTGAAATTTTTTATTACTCATATGCTCGTTCGCTCCTTCTTTTCTTATAAATAGTTTAGCAAATCTGAAAAATTTCTCAAGTGGTAGAGTTTTGACGAAAAACTCTGTAAAATAGGTTATGTACCATAACAGAAGGAGATGTGCCCATGGAGAAAGTAGACCATATCGGGATTGCGGTGCGCGATCTAGATGAACGCATTACATATTATACTGAAACTTTAGGCTTAAAGTTGATGAAAGTGGAAGAAGTAGAATCACAGCAAGTTCGTGTTGCATTCATTGACGCAGGTAATGTGAAAATTGAATTATTGGAGCCAATGAGTGAGAAAAGTGCAATTTATGGGTTTATTGAAAAGCGTGGCGAGGGGATTCACCATGTTGCTTTCGGTGTAACAGGTATTCGTGAACGTATGGCAGAGCTTCGTGAAAAAGGTGTACGTTTGCTATCTGAAGAGCCAGGACCAGGTGCTGGAGGTGCAGAGGTTGCCTTTATGCATCCTAAATCTTCCTTCGGGGTGTTATATGAATTATGTGATAAAAGTGGAAAAGGGGATAAGTGATTATTATGGATATGTTCGACAAAATCAATGACTTGTATGACCGTAAGACAGTAATTGAGCTTGGGGGTGGCTATGAGCGTATCGACAAGCAGCACGAAAAGGGGAAATTAACAGCTCGTGAACGTATTGAATTGTTGCTAGATGAAGGTACATTTTTTGAAATTAATCCATTTATTACGCACCGTACAGTAGACTTTGGTATGGACAAGCTAGAGGGACCAGGAGATGGGGTTGTAACTGGTTTTGGTAAAATCAATGGTCGTCCAGTCTACTTATTCTCACAAGATTTCACAGTATTTGGTGGAGCTCTTGGTGAAATGCATGCTAAAAAAATGGCGACAGTGATGGATTTAGCTGCGAAAAATGGTACACCATTTATCGGCATTAATGATTCAGGTGGTGCGCGTATCCAAGAGGGTGTACTATCGCTAGATGGGTATGGTCATATTTTCTACCGTAATGCTATTTATTCAGGTGTTATTCCACAAATCTCTGTTATTATGGGGCCATGTGCTGGTGGTGCAGTATATTCGCCTGCTATTACAGACTTTATTTTAATGGTTGATAAAACATCTCAAATGTTTATTACAGGTCCAAAAGTAATTGAAACAGTAACAGGTGAAAAAATCTCTGCTGAAAATCTAGGTGGCTCTAAAGTAAACAATGCTGTAAGTGGTAATGCCCATTTCCGTGCACCATCTGAAGAAGAGGCAATCAATCAAATTAAAAAACTATTAAGCTATTTACCACAAAATAATAAGGAAAAGGCACCTCGACAAGCACGACCTGAGGGAGATGACTATCGCCCAGAAATCGTGGATACAGTGCCAATTGAAACAACACGTCCATATGATGTGCGTAAAGTTGTTGAGCAAGTAGTGGATGAAGGTTCCTTTATGGAAGTGCATGCAGAGTTTGCCAAAAATGTAGTCGTTGGTTTTGCGCGTATTGCTGGTGAGTCCGTTGGGCTTGTTTGTAACCAACCAAAAGTATTAGCAGGTGGATTAGATATTGATTCTTCCGATAAAGCAGCTCGCTTTATCCGTACTTGTGATGCTTACAATATCCCAATCATCACATTTGAAGACGTTTCTGGCTTCTTCCCAGGCGTTAAGCAAGAGCATGGTGGTATTATTCGTCATGGTGCAAAAATTCTTTATGCTTACTCAGAAGCGACTGTACCAAAAATTACAGTGATTCTTCGTAAAGCTTATGGAGGCGCTTACGTTGCCTTAAACTCTAAATCAATCGGTGCTGACCTTGTCTTTGCATGGCCAAATGCTGAAATTGCCGTAATGGGAGCTGCGGGTGCTGCCAATATTATTTTTGCGCGTGAAATTGCTCAATCCAGTGATCCAGAAGCAACACGTGCAGCAAAAATTGAAGAATATAAAGAAAAATTTGCAAATCCATATGTGGCAGCTTCACGCGGTATGGTAGACGATGTTATTGACCCACGCGATACTCGTATTAAGCTAATTCAAGGGCTTGATATGCTAGCAAACAAACACGAAACACGTCCAGAGAAAAAACACGGAAATATTCCACTTTAACATAAGATAAGCCTAGCAGCTATATAGTTGCTAGGCCTTATTTTTACTAAAAATCAATGAAAATTATTAACAAATATTTGAAACATTTTTCATTTTCATTCGTACTTTATAGTAAGAGGAGTTGAGTCGAATGGAATGGAAGCAATTACAAGAAGAGCAGGAACGGATTTATACACAGTTAAGAACTAAGACAAGGTTAAATGAGCAAAGTCTATTAATTGATAAGCAGATTGAACATGCACAAGAGGAAATAACAAAATATTCTACAGCACTTCAGCAACTTCGCACAAAACTTGATAAATTAGATGGTTTCTCATTTATGAATATGATTCGTACATGGACAGGACAGCAAGATGAGCTGCGAGCAGAAAAAATTGATAAAGCAGCAGTGCTAGAATTAAAAATCAACGAAGCTAAAAAAATGCAAGCAGACTTAACAGCAGATCAAGCCCAAGTAACACAAAAATTAGCACAAATAGATGAGCAAGCATTACAGCAAACACTGCGACATATTCATGCGAAAAAGCAAGGCTACTTACAAATTCATGATCCAGCACAGGCACAAAGGCTTGAACAGTTAGCAGAGGAAGAGATGCTAACAAAGCAATTAATGCTTGAAATTCAAGAGGCTGAGGAGGCGGGTGAAGTAGCACTGACAAAGCTAGGGCAAGCAGCAGCTTCATTACATTCGGCAAGTGGCTACTCTACATGGGATACATTCTTTGGCGGTGGGCTTATCGCTACACATTTGAAGCATGATGCACTTGATCAATCAGAAAGCTATTTACATAATGCACAAATTGCCTTGCAACGCTTTCACAATGAATTATTAGATATTCATGAAATGTCTACCAAATCACTGCATGTAGAAACAGATGGTTTTGTAAAATTTGCTGACTACTTTTTCGATGATATTTTTTCTGCTTGGTCTGTGCACTCGAAAATTTCAACGGCAAGAGAGCAGGTTTCTCGTATACAGGATGATGTACATAATACAATTTTACGCTTACAAGATAAACGTACAAAGGCTGTTCACTACTTACAAACATTACAGCAGGAAAAGGAAGCTATTTTAAATGGTTAAAGCAAGTCTGGGAAATCTTTTCCTAGGCTTTTTTTAAGGCTATGTTGAATGATGTCAACTCCATGAACGTTGTGCTAAAATAATGAGTATACTATTACGTGGAAAAACACGTAAACTAAGGAGTTTTACAACATGACAAGTCGTTTAGTAGAAGAGTTTTTTGAGCTTGTTCAAATTGATTCAGAAACAAAGCATGAACAAGTAATTGCACCAATTTTAGTAGAGAAATTAACGGCACTGGGATTGACAGTTATTCAAGATGATGCACATACGCGCAATGGGCATGGAGCTGGCAATATTATTGCAACATTAAAAGGTACATTGGATGTAGAGCCAATCTACTTTACTGCTCATATGGATACAGTTGTGCCAGGTAAAGGTATTCAACCATCTTTACGTGAAGACGGTTATATTGTATCAGACGGTACAACGATTTTAGGCGCGGATGATAAAGCAGGAATTGCGGCATTGCTGGAGCTGGTGAAGCGCTTAAAAGAACAGCAAGTTGAACACGGGGATATCGAGCTTATTATTACAGCAGGTGAGGAAAGTGGTCTTGCTGGAGCGAAGGAGTTAGACCCTTCTAGCATTACAGCAAAATATGGCTTTGCTGTGGATAGCGATGGCAAAGTAGGCGGTATTGTCACAGCAGCTCCATTCCAAGCGAAAATTTTTGCCAAAATTATTGGAAAAACTGCACATGCAGGAGTTGCACCTGAAAAAGGCATTTCAGCCATTACAGTGGCTTCTAAGTGTATTGCTCAAATGAAGCTAGGCCGCTTAGATGAAGAAACAACAGCGAATATTGGGCGCTTTGAGGGTGGGCAAGCGACAAATATTGTTTGCGATGAAGTGACAATTTTAGCGGAAGCACGCTCAATCGACCAAGCAAAGCTAAATGCACAAACAAAGCATATGCAAGAAACCTTTGAACAAGTATCTGCTTCTTTAGGGGCACGTGCTGAAGTAGAAGTAAAGCTAATGTATCCAGGTTTCCGTGTAACAGAATCAGATAAAGTTGTCCAAGTGGCAATGGCAGCGGCACGCAATATTGACCGTACACCTGTCTTAGGTGTTTCAGGTGGAGGGTCTGATGCGAATGTCATTGCAGGCTTTGGTATTCCAACGGTAAATTTATCTGTTGGCTATGAGGATATTCATACAACAAATGAAAAAATACCTGTAGAAGAATTAGAAAAATTAGCAGATTTACTTGTTGAAATTGTGAAAGAGTCTGCGAAGAAATAATCGTTGAATAGAAGGATGTGAACGCATGGAGAGTGTAAAAGCAGTTGTTTTTGCTTGTGGTACAGAGGAATATGCAGTACCTGTGGAGCAAACGATTTCTATTGAAAAATTAGAGCAGGTAACACCTATTCCTCATTTACCAAACTATCTTCTAGGCTTTACAAGAATTCGAGGTGAGCTTGTGCCTGTGCTTGATTTTGAACGAATTTTGTACAATCGTTCATCCAATACAGAAACAGCTCGCGTGATCGTGTTAAATACCGATGTTGTTAATTATGGCTTACTTGTAACAGAAGCGCGCGAGATTCTTGATTTCGATGATACGGTATTGCAGCAATTAGGTCTTGTTAATTATGCAAAAACGCGTTATTTTACAGCCGTAGCCAATCTTGAAAACCGCATGATTACGTATGTTGACCCAAAAATACTCGTCAATTCATTAGATGGCATTCGCGAGATTATCGCTTATTTACATAAAATGCTGGAAAATGAAAGGGAAGAAGCATAAAGCGGATAGAATGCTCGAAATGACGGATAGAGCGCACGAAATGTAGGATAGCGATGCGCAGCAAAAGCTAAAAGCCCCTCCAGTGCTGGAGGGGCTTTTAGAAGTGGCTTAGGATAGCCTGCCGCTATAGTCTTCAAATGTAAATTCGCGAATGACCTTGATACCTTCTTCATCATTATAAGAAACGATAGCAGGTAAGTTGACACCATTAAACATATGATTTTTCACCATTGAATAGTGAGCCATATCTGTAAAGACAAGACGATCACCGGGTTTTAATGGTTCTTCAAAGGAATAGTCACCAATGACATCGCCAGCAAGACATGTTAGCCCGCCTAAGCGATATGTGTGTGCGAATTCATTGGCTTGTCCAGAGCCGATAATCATTGGACGGTATGGCATCTCAAGTACATCAGGCATATGACATGTTGCAGATGTATCTAAAATAGCAAGGTCCATACCATTTTGCTGAATATCCAGCACTGTTGCGACTAGATAGCCTGTATTGAGCGCTACGGCTTCACCTGGCTCAAGATAAACAAGTAAGTTATACTTTTCTTGGATGTAGTTAATGATATTTACAAGCTTTTCTACATCGTAATCTTCACGCGTAATATGGTGACCACCGCCGAAATTTAACCATTTCATTTGGTGCAAAACATCCCCAAATTTTTCTTCAACAACTTCAATAATACGCTCTAAAGTATCTGAATTTTGCTCACACATTGCATGGAAGTGTAAGCCATCAATACCATCAAGCTGTGATTTATCAAAATTAGCTAACGTTGTGCCAAGACGAGAATTTGTATAGCAAGGATCGTAAAGAGCTGTTTCAATCTCAGAGTATTCAGGGTTTACGCGAATACCACATTCGATTGTTTTACCAGCCGATTTTACTTTATCTTTGTATTGTGCCCATTGATTAAATGAGTTAAAAACAATGTGATCTACATAGCCTAGTAGCTCGTCCATTTCATGCTCAATATAAGCAGGCGCATAAACATGCACTTCCTTGCCCATTTTTTCATAGCCAAGTCGCGCTTCATGCAATGAGCTAGCTGTAATACCTGCTAAATATTTCCCAACTAAAGGGAAGGTTGAATGCATGGAAAAGCCTTTAAGGGCTAGTAAAATGCGACAGCCTGTACGCTCTTGGATTGATTTTAAAAGCTCAAGATTTTTTGTTAATAATCGCTCATCCACTACATAGGAAGGGGATGGAACTTTTGAAAAATCAATTGGTTTCATCGGTTTACTTCCTTTGCATCTAAATCAAGGTCAAGCAATTCTGGATTATGGCTTTCTTGCCATGGTAGACCCCATTTATTTAGTGCATCCATAAATGGATCTGGATCGAATTCTTCTACATTCCAAACGCCTGGTTTACGCCATTCGCCATTCATTACAAGCATTGCACCAATCATAGCTGGTACGCCAGTTGTGTAAGAGATCGCTTGTGAGCCAACCTCGTTATAGCATTCCTCATGATCACATACATTGTATACATAGTATGTTTTTTCTTTACCATCTTTTAGACCGCGAATGATACAGCCGATATTTGTTTTACCTTTTGTACGTGGTCCAAGTGAAGCTGGATCTGGTAATACCGCTTTAAGGAAGTGGATTGGTTGAATCATTTGCCCTTCGAATTCGATTGGCTCAATTGATGTCATACCTACGTTTTCTAACACTTTTAAGTGTGTTAAGTATTTTTCAGAGAACGTCATCCAGAAGCGGATTTGTTTTAAACCTTTGATATTTTTTGCAAGGGATTCAAGCTCTTCATGGTATAGAAGGTAAATATCTTTTGGTCCGATTTCTGGTAGGTTATACACTTCTTTTTTCTCAAGTGGTGCTGTTTCAATCCACTCGCCTTCTTTCCAGTAACGACCATTCGCTGTGATTTCACGAATATTGATTTCTGGGTTGAAGTTTGTTGCGAAAGGATAACCATGATCACCAGCATTTGCATCCACAATATCAATATAGTGGATTTCATCAAACTCATGTTTTTGTGCATAAGCTGTAAAGACGCCTGTTACACCTGGGTCAAAACCGCTACCAAGCAGTGCAGTTAAGCCAGCTTTTTCAAACTTTTCTTTATAGGCCCATTGCCATTTATATTCAAATTTTGCCGTTTCAGGTGGCTCATAGTTTGCAGTATCCACATAGTGTACACCTGTCGCTAAGCAAGCATCCATAATCGTTAAGTCCTGATAAGGTAATGCAACGTTAATGACTACATCTGGTCCGAAAGCTTTAATAAGCTCAATAACCTCTTCAGTATTATCTGCGTCTACCTGTGCAGTTTGAATCTTTGTTTTTCCGCCATCAAGTTTTTCTTTTAGAGCGTCACATTTTGAAACAGTTCTACTTGCGATACAAATTTCCTCAAATACGTCCGAATTTTGAACACACTTGTGTACCACAACACTGGCAACTCCGCCAGCTCCGATAATCAATGCTTTACCCAATTGTCTACCCCCAAGTTCATAAAAAGTATTGTCAAACAAGCCGATTATACAGAAAATTGTTATACTACTCAATCATTGTTTTAAAATTTTCTCCAAAAAAATTTATTTTTCTACAATCCCTTGATGTATTTGGAGGAGAATGCCATTTGTAAAGGGAATTTAACTGGATATTTGTTGCTTGTCATCTCCCCATACATAGAAAAAGATAATAAGCAATGTGCTTAAAAAACTTATTACAAGAGCATATGTACTGATGGCCACTTGTACTTGACTTTGCACAGCGTAAATAAAAATAGCGCCTATTATTAATAAATTCCCTATAATAAGTGATATCAAGTGAAAACGTCTATTCATAGCAAGCCCTCCTAAGATGTAATGGTCATCAGTGCTCAAAGAAAAAATATACCATTTCAATTATCGCATAATTCAGAACATTTATCCAATGTTTTTAGTTTGCTAGAATCATTAAAGATGCTTTTTTAATACATCTTTTTATAGTATGATGAGAAATAACGAGGAATGCTTATACAAGTATGACAAGAAAGGGGAGAGGGTGAATCGTGAATTTACGCAATTCATTAACTTTTCAGCTTGGAACGATTATTGCTGGTATTTTAGTGGTGATGCTAGGGATTACATCGTTCGCAACATACATAACTGCATACAATAAATTGTATGACGCTGCTGGTGTGGAGGCTTATGGCTGTGCCAATATTACAACAGGCTTGATTAATCCTGAAGAACTTACGAAGGCGATAGCTGGCGATAAAGCTGCACAGGCACAGATTGGACAGGATTTAAATTGGACAACTGATCATAAAGATATTTTTCAAACGCAGTATATTTTAGCGCTCGATGGTACATTGCTGGCGCTTAATGACCATTTAATAGAGAAGGGCTATGCACCTGGTGACGCATTTTACTTAGATCAAGAGGCCATTGATATGATGCTGACACATAAACACCCAACTTATTCAGAGCCTTACGATTTTGCTGGGATGGAGCGTTTATCAGGCTATGCACCAATTTATCAAGACCATGACTCAAACAAAGAGATTATTGCCATCAGTGTTATTGATTTTGATGCGAATATTGTCAAGGAACGCACATGGGATGTTGTAAGAAGCGGTATTTTAATTAGTATTTTCCCAATGCTCATTGCGTCTATTATTACTGGCTTCTTAATCCGTCGTAAAGTAAGACCGATTAGTATTTTAATTCAGCAGGCAAAAGAGATTGCAAATGGCAATTTAGCAGTCGAAGAAACAAAGATTCGTAGCAAAGATGAGGTGGAGGATTTAGCAAATACGCTGAATCGTATGACCGCTAATTTACAAAATATGCTTATGACGATGCGTTCAACTTCTGTAACATTAGTAACGAATGCAGATGAAACCGCTTCAACTTTAAACGATATGACAAATACCATACAAGGCGTGGCTAATAATATTGAGGAAGCATCCAGTGCCGTAACAGCAGGGATGCACCATGCTGAAAATGCGACAGATGTGCTTACTTCATTGGCAGAGGATTTACAAGAAATTCAAAGCAATGCTAATAATAGTGCCGATAATGCGCGAGAAACAATGAAGCTTGCAACAGAGGGTGAGCGACTGGCAAAGGATATTAGTCATGATATGGCATTAATTCATAAAGGCTCGGATGAAGTTAAACACACAGTAGAAAACTTAGTAACATCTGCAACTAAAATTCAAGCAATTACAACATCTATTGCGAACATTGCTTCACAAACGAATTTACTAGCTTTGAATGCTTCCATTGAGGCAGCTAGAGCAGGAGAGCATGGCAAGGGCTTTGCGGTTGTTGCCGAAGAGGTACGTAAGCTTGCGGAGCAGTCAAATGAAGAGGTGCTACAGGTTGAACAGCTTATTCAAGATATTATGAAGCATGTGCAGCAAGTAATGACATCAACAAATGATAATACGCAATATATTGAAAAAGGCACAGAAACTGTTCTTTTAACAGCACAATCTTTAAGCAATATTTCTACTGCTGTGGCGACAACAGTGGAAGAAATGATTGCCATTTCCAATGCGTTAACGGCTGAAAATGAAAAATCAGATCGAATTGTACAGATGATTCAACAATTAACCGAGTCAATACGAGATATTGAAGAAACAATGCATATGATTACAGTAGCTGCACAGCAAACAACAGCAAGCATTGATGAAGTAGCACAAGGCTCTAATGAAACAACGCAGATGGCACATACATTAGAGCAGCATGTTAAAGCCTTTCGATTAAAAGAATTGTAGGAAGGCTCCCTTTTGCTGCTCCTTGAAAGATGGTACACTAGCAATGAGATTTTTCGTTTGGCGAAGGTGAGGATTGTAAGCGTGGTAAAACAATTGGATGAGCAAGTTCAGCAAGTCAATGACTTATTTGTGAGTGGACAAGTAAAGGAAAGCTATCAATTAGCAAAGATTATTGTCAGCAACGATACAGCAATGGAGAAGGAACAATATCAAACATTGCAACAGCATATTGCATTGCTAGAGGCAAATGGCTATGCCAATATGCCAATTCCGACGAACGATAGAGTTAAGCAAAGCGTGGAGCGAGCAGATGGCTCATATCCTGAACGAGATGTACTTGCTGCCTATTTAGGGAGCCAAGACCATGAACTATTTGGAAAAGTAGTGGATGAATTATTAGCAGGTGAGGTTGGCGCACAGGCAAATGCCTATTATACAATGGCAGAATATTATGTCCTTGCAACAGAGCATGATAAGGCGATGGTGCAATTTGCAGAGGCGATTAAGCTGCAACCAAATAAAGCACTCTATTGGGGAGCATTCGCTCAATTTTTAAACCGTACTGAGGGCAGTCCATATTTAGCACTACGTCTAATTGAAGAAGCCATTCAATTAGATGGCATGAACCCTCGCTGGCACTATATTCAAGGTAATATTTTTTTTCAGCTAGTAGCAGCTAGCAAAAATTTAAGCTATTTACCAGCTTTAGAGGAAGCATGGAGCAAAGCAAAAAAACGCTGCACCACAAAGCAGGTCGTATTAAAAATCGATATTGCAAAATCTGAGGATCTGTTAGCGCAATGGAAAAAGCAGATGCTATAATAAAGAATATGACTAGAGGCGTCCCTTTTGTATAAGGGATGCTTTTTTTATGAATATACTAATAATTATTTCGTTTTAAGTATATTTATGCTATATTAAGCGAATAAACGGACGTATGAAGCTTATCGATAAGATGAAAGAAGTTGTTTGTTTGAGTTTATATGTAGCATATGTATTGGTAGGGCTTGCGATTGCCATGCCTGTAGGTGCAATTACAGTGGAAATGACAAAGCAAGGACTGAAAAATGGTTTTATGCATGGCTGGGCTGTAGGGCTTGGTGGTATGACCATTGATGTTGTATTGGTGTTTGCTCTTTATATGGGGCTAGCCTCTATTTTAGCAATGCCAATTATTCAAATTCCTATGTGGCTTATTGGAGCGGGGTTTTTACTGTTTTTAGGCTATGATTCGATTAAAAATGCCGATCATGATATTACATTGGCAGGAGAAAAGGTAACGAAATCATTTTTTGCCTCGTATTTTAATGGCTTATTGGTCGCTGTTTCGCCGGGGAATCTGGTGTTTTGAGTGAATGTATTCGGTGTTGTGTTAGCGAAATCGTATGGACAGGGGCAGCCAACAAGCTTTTTAATCATTGCTGCGGGTGTTCTCAGTGGAATTTTACTCCATGATATTGGCTTGCTAGCAATTGTATCGGTTACACGGAAGGCAATGAATCGTAAAATGATTCAAATATTAACGGTTATAGCAGGCCTTTTATTAATAGGCTTTGCAGGCTACTTTATTTACGAATTTATACAAGCTGTTAAGGTATATATATAAATAAGCGCAAATAAAAATCCACGTACTAGTGGATTTTTATTTGTTTAAAGCAGCGATGGGGGTATTTTCATGGATAGAGGCTAAAATTTCTTCTGCTACACGATGAGCGAAGGATAGCTCTGAAGTAAAGCCGACACAGGAGCAATTTATTTCGCCTAAAATATAGCAATCTTCGCCAGCTTCATTCGTGTCTAGCATAAAATCAGCTGTCCAAATAAGTGGTAAGTCATAATTACCTAATAGGCTTGTTATTTGAGGAAGCTGCGCTAAAAAATTTTGGACAAGTGCTGCCCAATCTTCGGGAGCATCATAACGGTAATGAGCTCCAGAAAATAGTGTGGCACTAAAGGCATCTGCCGTGTCTGCAGGCTTTTTATGGACAACGTGGACAGGGTGGTGACGTAACATTAATAAACGAATTTCGCCTTCTGTAATGCGCGGAAGGAAGCGCATATCAATTAGCATACCGTTTGGTCCTGTGATATATTGCTCACAAAACGTCATAAAATCGCCAAGCTGCCAGTATTCTACATGATTATCTTTTGCTTCTGTGCATTTAATTTTTGCGTCAAGCGGGACGGTTGTCATGCCTTCAGCTAATGGTTCGACTACATGAACGCGCCAAATGCCCTCACCTGTTGAGCCGCGATTTTGCTTGAGCACACGCTCTGTTAAAGCTAAGGAGATAGGGAACTGTGCCTTAAAGGCGTCAACTGTGTAGTAGGCAAATGTATCATCAGGCACTAAATTAGTAGTTGTAAGTTTTGATAAAGCATCCTTTGAGCCATAGCTAATCATCGCATCTGGATGTGGCATTCCCATCACACCAGCTTGGCATAGCTCGCGTAGCATAGCAAAATACGCCTCTTCATGCTGTAAGTTACCAGGATTAATACGTGATACATAGGCAATACCATGTTCCTTCACATAGTCAAATATTTGCTGTGTTTTCGTTACATTAAAGAAAATAACCTCTGCTTCTTGTCCGCGCTGCTGTAGTGCATCCACCATTGGCATCGTATCAGGACGATAGCCATCAGGTCCTTTATCTGTGCCACCTTCAACCTCAAAGAAAATAACCTTTTTACCCATAAAAATACCTCCCTTTATCCATTATTATATTTAGTATAATAGCGAAATAAGGAAAAAAGATATATAAAATATGTAAATTTTATGTATAAATTTATATTTTTCTACATATTTTTAGGAGGTATTCACTGTTGTAATAGGCTTTATTGCTTTTTCTGAAAGACGGTGAGATATAAAATCATTAGCAAAATTAGCAATGTGCCAATAAATTGAAAGCTGCCAAAGGAAATTTTTAGCCACAATACGCTGGTGATGACGGCTGTTAGTGGCTCAAGGCTGCCTAATAAGCTTGCCTCCTTTGGCGATAAATAACGTAGGCTTGCAATAAAAAACCAAAAGGCAAGCATGGTTCCAAAAATAATAATAAAAAAGTAATAAGCCACTGTGGAAAATGTCCAAGTGGATAATTCAATGACCCATGGCTGATGGAAAAGGCTCATCACGGCTCCCCCAATAAGCATGGACCAGCCAACAACAAGCAATGAATGAAATTGCTGTAATAGTGGTCCAGCATAGATTGTATAAAAGGCGAGCGAAAGTCCAGAGAGTATACCCCAGAACACAGCCGTAAATGGAACTGACAAGGTAGAAAAAGAGCCGTTTGTTAGTAATAAAAAAGTCCCGACAAGTGTAAGTGTAACGGCTATACCATCTTGTTTTGTTAAGGTGCTCTGCCTTGTAAGCAAGTAGTATGCGATAATAAATAGCGGTGCTAAATATTGTAGCAATGTTGCTACTGCTGAATTCCCAATCGCAATCGACATCATATATGTATATTGAACAGCTAGCATGCCAAGTAAACTAAATAAAATTTGTCGCAAGGCTGTTTGCTTTGTGCGCCATATAACAAATATGGATGCTTGGCGGTGGGTTATTTTATAGAGGGCGAGCAGCAAGACACCCGCTAATAGCAAACGGCTAGATACAAGCCATTCTACAGGGATATTGTCCTGCTGAAACAGCCGTTGTGCTACCGTTCCACCAATTCCCCAAAAGCTTGCTCCTAAAATAACAAGTAGCAAGCCGAGTGTACGTTTTTTCTTGATAATTTGATTCACATCATCACATCTCCTAAACTATCAATATAGGATGATTATAAAAGATTTCCAACTGAATAAATATCGAATTATACAGCTAAAAATATTGAGGTGGTCAAACCCCATATTAAAATAGCGAAGGATTTACAGGAGCTTACATTGCACGGCTCAAAGGCATTTCCACTTGCTTTGTATGAAACAATATTGCGCCTAGCAAGCATGGATGTTTTACCTTTGTATTGGCATAAGGAAATTCAATTTTTTTATATTAAAAGTGGGTATGTACAGTATCGAATAGAAACGGAAACAGTAGTTCTTGAAGCAGGGGAAGGATTGTTTATTAATACAGCAAGGCTACATGAAGCAAAGCCTTACCAAATGGAACATACTGTATTAATATAGACCCTTTTTTAATAGGAGGATATGCAGACAGTGTTATTATGACGAACTATATTGAGCCTTATATAACGAATAATTGATTATCCTATGTCAAGCTTACAGTAGCGTTAGCTGGCAGGGTGAACGACATTGCTCATTTATTGCAGACGTAAGTGCCATTTTTTGAGCTACAGGTTTGAAGGGAGCTGTTAACCATATAGGAAACAATGCTTACACAATCCATGCTAACAACGGAAATTATGGATACCCTCACAATTGTCCAACATGAACGAGTAAAGGCTATGCTTGATTTTTTACATAGCCATTATCATCAGAAAATTACATTGGCAGATTTAGCAGCACATATTTATATCAGCCCAGCAGAATGCAGTCGCTTTTTTAAAAAAGTTGTTGGAATGACGCCTTTTACATATTTGCTATATTATCAGCTTCGTAAAAGTCTGAAGCTATTGCAAAATCATGAGCAATCCATTACAACGATTGCAGTGCTAACAGGCTTTAGTACAGTTAGCTACTATATTGAAAAATTCAAAAAATATACAGGCTACTCACCGCATATCTATCGCAAAAAATTTTTACAGTAGGAGAAAAAAGCTTCAATAATTTAACCAATTTTTAACCTTCGCTTTTTATAGTAGTAAATACATAAAGATGGAGAGGTGTCTAGTTTAAGAATGGTGCAATGGATGATTTAGCTGATAAAAACAAGCATAACCAAACCATTCAACTAAGCCCTATAACGAAAGGAGGAACTGCCTATGAATGATTGTATTCTTTTACAATCAACACAGCATTGGCATCTGCAAAGAATGTATATGCAAAAATATAATCGCTTGGTCCTTGTGAAAAGCATTCATCATAACTCTGCTGAAAAAAGAGCAAAGCTGCAATATGAATTTTCATTGTTTGCCCACGAGCAAAATCCTTGGCTATTACAGCCAATTGCTATTGATTATATTGATGGCCAATATGCAATTATTTATGAAAATTTTAACGGAGTGGCCTTAAAGCGCTTGACCTATCATCATATTTCTTTACATCAATTTTTACAAATAGCTATTGAGCTAACAAATATTTGTATAAAAATGCAGCAAAGTGAACTGCTTTATTTGCACCTTAATCCACAGCAAATTTTAATTAATCCGAACTCATTAAAAATAAAGCTATTAAGCTCAACGTATAGCGCTAAGTATGATGCGGAGTCACCCGTTGTTATTGACAATCCATATGAGCAAATAGAGCAATTGCCTTACTATGCGCCAGAGCAAACAGGAAGGCTTAATGCAGCCGTGGATTACCGCTCTGATTTATATGCGCTCGGTGTGATTTTTTATGAGATAGTGGGCGGTCAATTACCTTTTCAGGCGGAGGACGCTGTTGATCTTATTTATGAAATTGTGACGAAAAAGCCAGCAGCCTTAATAAGCGCTCAAAATAGTTTGCCTCCGATTCTTTGGCACATTATTGACAAGCTATTGGCAAAAAATCCAGATGCACGCTATCAAAGTGCCATTGGATTAAGGGGGGATTTGCTTTCCATTCAGCACAAGCTGCTAGCAAATGAGTCGCTTGACGATTTTCCATTAGGCGAACAGGATATGCGTATAAGCACAGGGTTATCGACGAAGCTTTATGGCAGAGAACAGCAATTTGCGGAGCTTTCCTCCATCTTTCAGCAAGTAGCAAGAGGTGATAAAAAGCTTGTAACGATTGTAGGAGAGGCTGGATGTGGTAAATCAAGGCTTGTTGAGGAGCTAAAGGGAGAAATTGCGGCTGCCAAAGGGTATTTTATTACAACAAAGTATGAGCAGCTACAGCTAGATAACGATTATACAATCGATGCTCACCCATTACGAACTTTATTGAAATTAGTTTATATGGAAGGAGAAAAATCTGTTCAGCTATGGCAAAAATTATTTCAGGATGTCAAGCTTGTCATTACAGAGGAGCTTGTTCGTTTATTGCCTGAGCTGAAATGGTTTATTCAGAAGGAAACAGAGATTCCAAAGGAAGTTCGTGAAAATACAAAACAGCTCCAATCTCATATATTGCTGTCGATTCAAAAAATATTAATGACATTCGCGCTACAAAAAAAGCCCGTTGTATGGTTTGTCGACGATGTCCATTGGGCTACAAGCAGTACCATGGATATTATGGCACAAATTTATGAGCAACATCGAGCGGGCTATTTTATGATTATTAGCGCATTTCGTCCTAATGAAGAAAGCGAGTCGCAGGGAGCACCAATTGTTTCTTATGATACTATGATTCATGTACCTCCTTTGACAGAGCAAGCCGTGCAGCATTGGCTAGAAGCATCCTTCCATGCACAGCCAGAAACCATACAAATGCTTGCCCAGCAATTATTTCATGTGACAAAGGGTAATTCATTATTTGTGAAAGAGGCTGTGCGTTCACTACAGCAAAATAACACAATCTATTTTCAAGCTGAGCAAAAGGAATGGCAGTTTAGCCTGCAAAAATTTCAGCAATTATTTTTAAAGAAGGAGCTATTAACCTTTATTGAAAATAGAATGGCTACATTAGCAATAGATGTACATGACGTATTGCGCATTATCGCTTGTTTTGGCCGCCAGTTTGAGCTGAGTGCCGTATTAAAGCTTGTTGATCTATCAGCACAGGATTTGCTAACGTTTATCAATAGATTAATTGAAGACGGCTTTATTGTACCATTGGATGCTCATTTTAAATGGGCGAGTAAGTTTGCACATGAAGGTATTTTGCATACAATGCCGATGAGGTTTCAATTTGTCCATGATCGTATTCAGCAGGTAGCTTATCATGATTTACCATTGCAAGAGCGTAGGAGGCTTCATTATCAAATTGGTAAGCTATTAACAGAGAACGAAGCTAATATGGGGGATTATTATCGTTTAAATGAGATTGTGAAGCATTATAATTATGCGCAAGTATTATTAACGCAAGAGGAAAGGCAGCAATTAGTGCTATGGAATTATCAGCTAGGGCTAGAGGCGAAGTGTATGGGTCTTTTTGATAATGCACTTTATTATTTTACAACGAGTAAAGAGCTATTACCTGCCAATCACTGGGTCATGTTGAGAGAGCAATCTGTCAAACTATATGCCAACTTAGGTGAGTGTGAATATATAATAGGGCACTATGCACAATCAGAAATCCATTTAACAGAAGCGTTAGAGCATGCAGAAACGGTGTTGGAAAAGCTGCTGGTAAATAGTTTGAAAACGGTGCTATACATTGAATCTGATAGCCCTACAATTGGCTTGAAGGCGGGGCTAGCAGGCTTACAGGTTGCGCGTATCAATATTACAGAACATCCTAAAAAATCACAGCTTTTAAAGGAGTTTTTATTGTTAAAATGGGCTTTACGTCATATGTCTGATGAGGATTTATTGCAGCATCCGCCAACAGATAGCGAGGAAATTGATGTATTGATTCATTTAATTATTAGTATGACAGCAAGCGCTTTTTTACTAAATCCAAATTTAACAGGTATTTTGTTAATGAAGGGATTACGTTTGCAATTGCAGCATGGAACTACTTCGAAAAATGGCATGGTCTTGATTAACTATGCTCTACTATTAAATGCAGGTTTCGACAATATTCAAGAAGCTACTCGCTTTGGCAAGCTTGCGCTTACAGTTGCTGATAAGCAGGAGAATCTATATATTAAAGGGCATACGTATTATGTGTACGGTGTATTTATTAATCACTGGACAGCGCCATATGAAGCTAGTATTCAATATATTAGTATCTCCCAGCAAAAAAATCAGGAGATTGGCTTACATCATTTAGTGTCCTCTGCCTCCTGCTTTATTGTTGCGATCAGATTTATTCAAGGCACAACAATTCAAGATTTACAGCAAGAAATTAGACATCAGCAGGAGGAGTTTTTCAATCAGGCGACCACTTTATCGATAGACTTTTTAGCTGAAATGGACAGATGGATCAATATACTTCGTTATCCCAATCATCCCGTCCATTGGGCCTATCCTTTTACGATACAGGATCAGCCCGCTATTAAAATTATGCATTATGCTGTGCGCCTGCAAATGTCTTTTTTATTAGGTGATAAACAGCAAGGGAAGGCGATTTTACAGGCATTAAAGGAACTCAACAAAGAAACATATACATTACCAGTTACAACTGTTTATTATTTTTATCGTGCGCTGTGGCAAATTGATTGGCTGCATTCTCAGCAATGTAGCAGACAGGAAAAAAGGCGCTATCTTGCCGATATTCAGCAAAGCATAAAAAAATTTAAAAAATGGTCACACTATGCTACGGAAAATTATGAGCATCTCTATGCTTTATTAGTAGCTGAGTATTATCGTTTGAAAAAGCAAGATAAGGATGCTGAGCTTTATTATGATCGAGCAATTCGATTGGCAAATTTACATGCTTTTATACAGGATGCGGGATTGGCATATGAACGTGCAGCCAATTATTATCGAGCAAAGCAACAGCATAAAATGGCAAGGCATTATATCGTCCATGCTATTCAAAAGGTGCAAGCATGGGGAGCTGACACAATTGCTAGAAGGTGGGAACTCATTTATCAGGTGCAGCGCATACCAGAAAATCAGCGTAAACAAGCACTTACCTTTGATATGATGACAGTTTTTGAAACAACACAATCCTTTGCAACGGCTATACGAATGGAGGATTTATTGCATAAAATATTGTTTTCCCTATTAAAGCATATAGGGGCAGATGTCGGCTACTTTATCCATAACCAACAGCAACAATTAATGGTGCTAGCAAAGGCAGAAGCACAGGCAACAACCTTTACAATGTATGACCAGCAAACAGTGGAGGATTTAAGCGCAACGATGCAATCCATCGTACGCTATGTCTTAAAAAGCAAAGAGCATCTTATTATTCAAAATGGACAAGGACATCATCAACTATCCTTATATGCATCTGCTAAGTCCATATTATGTCTGCCGATTGTTCATCAAAATCATATTATTGCAGTGTTGTATTTTGAAAATACATTAATGACGAATGCCTTTCATCCATCGCATGTTCATTTATTGCAAGTAATCGCTGCACAAATTGCCGTATCCATTGAAAATGCTAAAATATATGGTGAATTAGAGCAGCGCGTGCATATGCGTACAAGGGAATTAGATGAAACAAATAGACATTTAACAGCCATGAATGAGCGCTTAGAAAAAAATGAATTAGAGCGTAAAAAGCTTTTGCATAGTATTTCTCATGAATTACGCTCACCATTAACCTCTACGTTAGGCTATATTGAATTAATGCTTGAGGGTGTCATCGAGGATAAAGCAGCCATCGAGAAATATTTAATTAGAAGTAAGGAAAGGCTATTATCGTTAAATCGACTGATTCAAGATTTATTTGATTTAGCGAACTTGGAAGCGGGGAGAGCAGAATTCACCTTTACAGAAATAACCGCACAGGAATTATTCCAGCGCTTTGCGTACCGTTATGAGGATGATGTCAAACGATTAGGTTTAGACTATAGCGCACACTTTGAAGGGCATCCAGAGGCGCGGCTCTTAATAGATGAGGCACGCATAGCACAAGTGATGGAAAATTTAATGAATAATGCGATGAAATATACAACTGATGGACATATTCAATTGATGATACATGTAGAGAAGATGCAGCTACGCTGTTTAGTAGCCGATAGTGGCATTGGTATAGCTGACAGTGATTTGCCCTTTGTTTTCGATAGCTATTATCGAGCATCTCCTAGTCAGCATTTGGAGTCACATGGTATTGGCTTAGCCATCTGTAAGCAAATTATTACACAGCACAATGGAGAAATAACAGTTGAAAGTCCTAAACAGCAAGGCACAATTTTTAGCTTTACATTACCGCTTGTGACAGGAGTTACTTAGCAAGAGTGATGGTGCTTTACGAGCCATCACTCTTTTTTTTATGGACAAATTGATAGCCAAACCCTCGCATCGTTTGAATCCATTTAGGTTTAGCAGGTGTATCCTCAATTTTACGGCGTAGTGTACTAATATGAACAGATACTGTTTTTGAATCTGCTACCCCATCCCGCCCCCAAACATGGTCGATTAATTGATCCACGCTAATCACTTGGTTGGCATGCTCAATCAAATAGAACAGCAGTAGCTTTTCCTTTGTAAATAAATTTAACAATACCCCATCTTTATAAACATTTTTTTCATCATAATGAATGGCTAAATTATCAATATGTATAATATTGCTTTTCTTTGGTCCTGCTTTTCGCTTTAAATTTGCCTGCACACGTGCTAGTAATTCCTTTGGGATAAATGGTTTTGTAATATAGTCATCTGCACCAACCTCAAAGCCTTCAAGCTTTTGATCAATAAAATGATTCACCGTCACAAAAATAATAATAACATCTGATTGGGCACGAATTTTTTTCGCCAGCTCAAAGCCTGTGCCATCTGGTAAATTAACATCCAATAAAATTAAATCAGGCTGCTCAGTCATCGCCATATGCCAGCCTTGTGCAATGGATATTGCCTTCAGTACTGTATAATGAGCCTTGGCAATCGTAAGAGAGAGCACTTCCATAATATCGATATCATCTTCAACGATTAAAATTTTTTCGTTCCTCATATCGGTAAAGCTCCTTTCATTCGATTTAAACAAATGATGATATAGAAAAGAAGGATACTATTTTCGACTCGGAAAAATCACATATGACAAGCTAATAATGGCATCAATCACTAAAACAATGCCCCAGGTTTTCATTATTTGCAGCAAGGGAGATGTATCGGTAGCAGTACCAGCAAATTGAGTCATTCCGTATAAGCAGCCAGCACCAATGGCAAATGCACCAATATGGCGCACAAGCATCTTGACTTCGTGAAGGCCTTTCGCCTTGCCAGTGAGTGGTGTCTTTTTTGGCTTTTTGAAAAACCATTGTTGGAATTTTTCATCTGCCCATGCAATCATTGTTTTCCCATATGCAATGGACACGCCGATATAAATTGCCGCAATGCCATGAGAAGCCGAGGCAGGTGTCCCTCTTTTTAGATCAATGGTTGTCAAGATAATTAGGACTAAATCAATAACAGGTGTTAAGGCAAAGAAGAAAATGCTTAACTTTGGCATTTTCAGTACATAGCGGCTAATTAGCCCTAGAATAATCACAATCCAAAAGGCAATTTCCGCCGCTATAATCCAAGGTATCATAATAGGTTCCTCTCATTCTCTAGTAAAATAATCCATAGATAGCTAAAAGCATAGAAAATATTCAGCACATACTTAGGGTGACGTCCAGTCGTTTAGAAGCTTGTCATTTTCATTCTATGTCTGTCAGTCGAGATAGGCAACAGCATCGAGAAGGTCTTCGCGGACAGCCTCCCAAAATTGCTGCTGGACGGCATCACAATACGTATAAAGCTCCTTTTGCTGCGTATGCTCATATAAGGCAGCGATAGCTTCTTTGTGAAAATGTAGCCGATGGTTCAGTGTTCCACGCTCTTCCTCTATACAAAACATTTTATAGACATCTGCCAAACGCTCTAATTTGGCTAATTGTTGTGTGATGCTTTCATATTGGGCTTGATGAAAGCGCCCAACCGCAGAGGTCATTGAAATTTTTGCTCGATGTGCTGCTTGTAATGTTCGCAATTCCTCCTGACGAATAGCTACACGATACCAAAATTCATAGCGATTAGGCAATGCTCTTAATTCATAGGTAAGAAAAGATTTTAAAATAGTATGCATTTGCTCATAGCTATCTATGGTTTTCTCTGTTTCTTTAAAAATACCAAACATCTAAACCACCCCCATGTCATTGTAATACTACAAAAATAATGAAAAATCCTTTAAATCACGGCTATTTTCATAGAAATCAGTTCATGCTTAGCCAACAAAATGCAGAATAGCCATTTACAAAATAAAAATATATGTGTTAACTTAATTGTTGTAATAAGTTAACTTGAAAAGAGGGGGAGGTTAACCATGCATTTTTGGGTTGTAGGAACCGATACGGATGTCGGTAAAACGGTTGTTACGACATTGTTAATGCGTCAACTGCAGCAGGAGTATTTACAGGTTATACCATACAAGCCAGTGCAAACAGGTGAGGTTTGTGTAAATGGACATGGCTATTATGAGGATACCGCTATGTATCAAAAGTATTCTTTACAAACATTAAAGGAGGAGCACCTAAATAGCTATTCCTTGAGGGAGGCAGCATCACCACATTTTGCTGCACAGCTGGAGGGGCAGCAAATTGAAGTAGATAAGCTGTTACAGCATATCGAAGAACTACAACAATCCTATGAGGTTGTCATATGCGAGGGAGCTGGTGGACTTTTTGTACCTTTAGATAGTGAGAAGAGAACAACTTTTCTCGATGTAATTGTCCGTAGTCAGCTACCCGTTGTGCTTGTGACAAGAACAGCTCTTGGCACAATTAATCATACATTATTAACGATGGAGGCATTGCAAGCTCGGCAAATTGAGGTGCTTGGTATTGTCTTTAATGGCTATACAGGTAGCGTGCTAGAGCAGGATAATATCAACACCATTTTGACCTATCACCCTGTCCCATATGCTATTATTCCATCACTACAGGACAGTGCACAATTAGTAGCATATGCGATTAAAACAACATCATTATTTGAAAGGCTTTATGCATATGAATCAACTATTCACTGATTTACAGACAAGAGATTTGCAGTATGTTTGGCATCCATGCTCACAAATGAAGGATTATGAAACATTTCCACCGATTGTTATTACAAAAGGGCAAGGTGTATGGCTTTATGATGAGCAAGGGCAACGTTATTTAGATGCTGTATCATCTTGGTGGGTCAATCTTTTTGGACATGCCAATCCGCGCATTAGTCAGGCATTGAGTGAGCAGGCCTTTACATTGGAGCATACGATTTTTGCTAATTTTACACATGAGCCTGCTATTCGCTTAGCTGAAAAATTAGTCGCTTTAACACCGAGAGGGCTACAGAAAGTATTTTTTGCAGATAATGGCTCATCCGCAATTGAAGTAGCTTTAAAAATGAGCTTCCAATATCATAGGCAAACAGGGAAATCGGCAAAGAAGCGTTTTCTGGCGTTAACAGATGCTTATCATGGCGAAACGATTGGTGCTTTATCTGTAGGAGGCGTTGGACTTTACAATGATATATACCAGCCATTGCTGTTAGATACGGTACGCGCTAAAGGACCAGATTGCTTCCGTTGTCCATTCCAAGAGGAGCCAGCAAGCTGTCATGCCCCGTGCAGTCAGTTTGTAGAGGAGCAGCTAAAAGTGCATCATCAGGACATTACGGCTGTTATTATTGAGCCACTGATTCAAGCAGCGGCGGGCATGAAAATGTATCCACCTGTTTACTTAAAGCGTTTACGAGCATTGTGTACACAGTATGGTGTACATCTGATTGCAGATGAAATTGCGGTTGGCTTTGGACGTACAGGTACATTATTTGCCTGTGAGCAGGCGGATATTACACCTGATTTTATGTGTTTATCAAAGGGCTTGACAGGTGGCTATTTACCATTATCTGTGGTAGTAACAACAAATGAAATTTATCACGCTTTTTACGATGACTATGGCACAATGAAAGCATTTTTACATTCTCATAGTTATTCAGGCAATACACTAGCATGTCGTGTTGCCCTTGAAGTATTGACGATATTTGAAGAAGAGCATGTAATCGCGATGATTCAAGAAAAAGGGCAATGGATGCGAGAGCTAGCAATGGCGGCATTTAGTGAGATGCCTTATGTGGGTGAATATCGACAACTGGGCTTAGTCGGGGCGATTGAGCTTGTGGCGAATCGCGCTACAAAGGAGCCATTTGCAAGCAGGGAGCGCATAGGCTATCAAATTTATCAGCATGCCTTAGCAAAGGGGTTATTATTACGTCCACTTGGCAATGTTTTGTATTTTATGCCACCTTATATTATTTCAGAAGAGGACATGCATATGATGATTGCTACTGCAAAAGAAGCCATCGAACAATTTTTCCAGGAGCGGGGGGAGTATTTTGGTTAAACGACAATCTACATTGGCACTTGTGATGATTGCGATGTTTGCCGCTTTAACGGCTATTGGCGCATTTATTAAAATTCCATTACCTGTCGTTCCATTTACATTACAAATTGTGTTTGTATTTTTAGCGGGCTGCTTGCTAGGAAGCCGTAATGCTTTATCTAGTCAACTTGTTTATATAGGTGTTGGCTTAGTGGGACTGCCTGTATTTACGCAAGGGGGTGGCATCACCTATGTGTTACAGCCAACATTCGGCTATTTGATTGGCTTTGCGCTTGCTGCCTATTGTATTGGCTGGCTCATTGAAAGAGTGCAGACACCTACGAAAAAGCATTTTATTGGGGCAACCATTGTAGGGCTTATCATTATTTATGCGGTAGCTGTGCCGTATTTATATATAGCCTTGAATTTTTGGTTAGATATGAAAACAAGCTGGTCACATGTGTTCGCTGTCGGCTTTTTAGGCAGTATTGTCGCTGATTTTTGCTTAGCTGTTACATCCGCGTTATTAGCTGAACGATTGTATAAAGTATTCCAATCAGCAAGAACGCTGAAAATTTCACAGATGGAAAGGGAGAACATGATATGAATTATTTACAATTAGCACAAGAGGTCATCGCTGGGAAGGTGATTAGCAATGAGGAGGCACTTGCGATTTTAAATAGTGAGGATGATAAGCTGTTACAGCTTATGGATGGTGCTTTTGCCATTCGTCGCCATTATTTTGGCAAAAAGGTCAAGCTCAATATGATTATGAATGCGAAGAGTGGCTACTGTCCTGAGGATTGCGGCTATTGCTCCCAGTCTTCTCGCTCAACTGCACCGATTGAAAAATATCCTTTTATTACAAAGGAGGAAATTTTAGCAGGGGCAAAGCAGGCATTTGACAATAAAATTGGAACCTATTGCATTGTAGCAAGTGGGCGTGGGCCAACACGTAAGGATGTTCATGTCGTAAGCGAGGCTGTTGCTGAAATTAAGGCGAAGTATGGCTTAAAGGTTTGTGCCTGCCTTGGTTTATTAAAAGAGGAGCAAGCACAGCAATTAAAGGAAGCGGGTGTGGATCGCTACAATCATAACTTAAATACATCGGAGCGCCATCACTCCTTTATTACAACCTCCCATACATATGAGGATCGTGTCAACACGGTGGAAATTGTGAAAAAGCATGGCATTTCACCTTGCTCAGGTGCGATTATTGGGATGAAGGAAACAAAGGAGGATGTTGTTAATATTGCTCGCGCGCTTTATCAATTAGATGCAGATTCGATTCCCGTGAATTTTTTAAATGCCATTGATGGCACAAAGCTAGAGGGAACAAAGGACTTAAATCCACGCTATTGCTTAAAAGTATTAGCGCTGTTCCGTTATATCAATCCTACAAAGGAAATCCGTATCGCTGGTGGACGTGAAATTAATCTCGGCTCCCTACAGCCACTCGGCCTTTACGCTGCTAACAGTATTTTTGTAGGAGATTACTTAACAACAGCGGGACAGGAGGAAAATAGTGATTATCGTATGTTAGAGGACTTGGGCTTTGAAATTGAATTAACGGAGAAGCAAGAGGAGGTGTTTTGCTAGGAGATTGAGTAGCGGGGCGGAAAGTGACGGATAGAAAGTTAAATGTGACGGATAGAACTTGAGAACTGACGGATAGCTTACAAGCAAAAGCCGTATAAGCGCTGTAAAAAGCGTTTATACGGCTTTGTTTTTTATAAAATAGTTGCTAAACGTTGAATGCCTTCACGGATAACTTCAGGTGTAGCATTTGTATAGTTTAAACGCATTGTATTCACGTTTGTTTTAGATGTGTAGAATGGATCGCCTGGCACAAAGGCAACCTTTTGCTCCATTGCTTTATAGAAAACGTCAAGGGCTGGTGTGCCATCTTTCATTGTTGCCCAAATAAACATGCCCCCATCAGGTCGTGTATATTCTACATGTGCAGG
This sequence comes from Lysinibacillus sp. NPDC098008, assembly GCF_044760715.1. Taxonomy (NCBI): domain Bacteria; kingdom Bacillati; phylum Bacillota; class Bacilli; order Caryophanales; family Bacillaceae; genus Lysinibacillus; species Lysinibacillus sp. NPDC098008. The sequence continues at coordinate 320,771 of NZ_JBIWBA010000001.1, read as the reverse complement.
GAAAAATTCTTCCATTGCATCCAGCATCGCCTGTGCCTGATTTTTATATAAAGCAATAATTTTTTGTACATGCTCCATATACTCATTATTCGCTAAATAATCATAGATAACATACTGTGAGAAAATATTTGTATGCAAATCAGAGGCTTGCTTCGCTGTTTCAATATGCTGCAATAGCTCTTTATTTTTCGTAATAATAAAGCCAAGTCGCATACCAGGCGTAACTGTTTTTGAGAAAGAACCTAGTAAAATACTATTTTCTAATTTTCCAGCACCGATATATGGCAGTGTTTCGCCATGGAAGCGCAATTCTCCATATGGATCATCCTCAATTAAAGCAACATCATATTTTGCGACGATTTCACAAATTTGCTGACGTTTTTCCTTTGAGTATGTAAGCCCTGTTGGATTTTGGAAATTTGGCACAGTATACAAAATTTTCACATTTGGCTGTTGCAGTGCTTGTTCTAGCTCCTCTAAATTAAGACCATCATGTTCAAGTGTAACACCATGGAAAGTTGGCTCACATAATGTAAAAGCTTGGATAGCCCCTAAGTAGCCAGGCTCCTCAATGACAATGCCATCGCCTTTATTAATTAGCACCTTGCTAATCAATTCTAGTGCTTGCTGTGAGCCTGTTGTAATTAATACATCATCAGCATGTACATCTAAGCCGTGTAATTGCTGATATTTAGTAGCAATATACTCACGTAATGGCGCATAGCCCTGTGTAGAAGCATATTGGAATACACGGCTACCATTTGCTGTAATCGCATGATCTACAGATGCTTTTAGTGCATCTACTGGAAACGAGATAGGGTTTGGAAGTCCCCCTGCAAAGGAAATAACATCCTCTGCATCAGTTACTTTTAAAATATTTCGAATAAATGAGGATGGTGTCTTTAAGATTCTTTCTGAATATTGCATAATTATCGGTCCTTTTTTTCTGATTTTTTAAAAATTATATCATTGTCATCGTGTGCATACAATATTATCATTGTATGCAAGACAATTAAAGATTGTATGCAAATTAAAAAAAGGAGCTTAACGCATGCCAATTAATTCATTTGATGAATACCCAATGAGCTGGAAGCCTGATATTCGCAATAGTTCAGCACCATTATATATAGCCATCGCACAACAGCTTGAGCAAGATATTAAGGATGGCAAGCTACTACCTGGGACAAAGCTGCCTCCACAACGTGAATTGGCTGATTTTTTAGATGTCAATCTAAGCACAATTACACGAGCCTTTAAGCTATGTGGACAAAAAGGGCTTATTTATGCCTCGATTGGTAGTGGTACATTTGTGTCAACGGATGCAGCAAGCAATAAAATATTATTACCAGCAAATCATACAACACCTATGATTGAAATGGGCTCTGTGCTACCTGATAATTTTGCCAATGAGGATATTACACGCTTTATGAAGAAAATGTTAAATGAGCCTAGTGTGAGCAAGCTGTTTCAATATGGACGTCCTGAGGGCAATGCTTGGCAGCAGGAGGCAGTGATGAAGCTTTTTGAATGGATTCATTTCCAACCTAATCAGCCTATTTTGCTTGGGTCAGGAGGGCAAAATGCGATTGTTGGGACGCTGGCGGCATTATTTCAGGCAGGTGACCGCATTGGCACAGACCCTATGACCTATGCGGGCATTAAAACGGCTGCCAATATGCTTGGTATTCAGCTTGTCGCCATTCAGCAAGAAAATGGTGAGATGACAAGGGAGGGGCTATTGTATGCCTGTAAAAATGAACATATTAAGGGCATCTATGTGATTCCTGACTTTCATAATCCAACAACCCATACAATGTCTGTGGCAACAAGACAAATGATTGCAGAGGTGGCAAGGCAGAAGGATTTAATTGTGATTGAGGATGCGATTTATAGCTTTTTAAAGGAGCAGGCGATCGCTCCAATTGCTTCCTATGCACCAGAAAAGGTCATTTATATTGCCAGTCTATCAAAAACGATTTCACCAGGCTTGCGTTTGTCCTTTATTGTGACACCGCCAGCCTATCGTAAAAAAATTATGGAAACCCTTTATAATATTAATATTTCGGTTTCACCACTTATGCTAGAGCTTGCAGTAAGATTAATTCATGAGGGAGTAGCACAAACAATTTTAGAGAAACATCGCACCTACACAAAGCAGCAAAATGCACTGGTCAATCATTATTTAGGTGATTATCATATTTTAGGTGATGAGGAATGTATTTTTAGATGGCTGCTATTGCCTGAGCAATTTACAGGTGTGCAATTTGAATTGCTGGCTGCCAAGGCAGGGGTACAGGTATATGCAGCAGAGCGCTTTGCTGTAGGTAATGCCAAGCCTGTCAATGCTGTTCGTTTAGCGATTACAGCACCTGAGCATCAGCTTGAGCAAGCATTAATCATCTTAAAGGATATACTTGAGAGCAATGGGGATTATGCGTTTGTTGATTAACGGAAGGCTGACGTATAATAAATGTATAGCAGAAAAGAGGTGAAGCAAATGGCTCATAAAGGGCGCGTTATTTTTCATGTGGATATGAATAGCTTTTATGCCTCTGTGGAGCAGGCACATCATCCTGACTTAAAGGGCAAGCCCCTTGCCATAGCTGGTAATCCAAAGGAGCGGCGTGGTATTTTAGTGACCTGCTCCTATGAAGCGAGGGCACTTGGCATTTATACGACTATGACGGTTTATGAGGCACAACGTAAATGTCCTGAGCTATTGCTACTGCCACCTGATTTTCCAAAGTATCGTGCAGCCTCAAAAGAAATATTTACCATTCTTCGTAGCTATACAGATTTAGTGGAGCCTGTTTCGATTGATGAGGGCTATATGGATGTGACGGCATTAAGCAAGGAAAGACATGCCCTTAGTATTGCCCAGGAAATACAGCAGCGTATTTTAACAGAGCTTGATTTACCTTGCTCCATAGGCATTGCTCCAAATAAATTTTTAGCGAAAACGGCTTCTGATCGTAGAAAGCCAATGGGCATTACCATTTTGCGAATACGTGACCTGGAACAACTGCTGTGGCCAGATGAGGTAGTAAAAATGCATGGTATTGGTGTAAGCACAGCGAAAAAATTAAATGCACATGGCATATTTACCATTGGTGATTTAGCGCAAACGGATGAGTATACTATCAAGCAAATGTTGGGAAAAAATGGTGTGCGCCTTCGTGCAAGGGCGAATGGCATTGATGACCGTGCAGTAGACCCAGAGGCTATTTTTGATACAAAAAGTGTAGGCAATTCTACAACATTGCCTGAAGATGTATCAGATATTCGCGCATTGCATAAAACGATTGAAGGGCTATGTAAAAAAGTAGCAGAGCGGCTAGATGCGAAGCGTTTAGCAGGCTCCACTGTGAGCATTCAAATCAGGGATGCTCATTGGCAAAATCATACACGCTCAAAAACAATGACCAATGTCCTTTACCGTTTTGAGGATATTTTTCCTGTTGCATGTGCATTATTTGATAGGCATTGGGATGAAACACCTGTTAGATTACTTGGTGTTACTATTTCCAATGTTGTTGACCGCAAAGATTATTCACAGCAGTTATCCATTTTTAATTTTCAGGAGCATGTAAAGGATGAACCGATTTTAAAAATTGTGGATGAAATAGAGGAACGCTTTGGTAAGGGCATGATTCAGCGGGGTGTCGATCTTGGCAAGCGTTCGTCCTATCAATCTCAAACAAGCTTTAGTAAAGATTTTTTAGACGATCATCACTAAAAGGGGATGGCAAGATCATGAATTATAAGGAATATGGCAATAGCAACAAGCCATTGATGATGTTTATTCATGGAGGTGGCGTAGGGGGATGGATGTGGGATAAACAAGTGCAGCATTTTTCCAACTATCACTGTATTGTACCAGAGCTTTTATCAGTAGCTCCATTTTCCATTGAGCATTGTGCCAACAAGCTTGTACAGTTAATTGAAGAAAAGGCAAATGGCAAAACAGTTATTGTGATTGGCTTTTCCTTAGGTGCGCAAATTGCTATTCAAATGCTTAGTATAAAGCCGAATGTCAGCGATTTTACGATGATTAATAGCGCACTTGTGATCCCTTCACCTACTATGACAAGGCTTATGCAGCCAGTGATTCAACTAACATTTCCACTTGTTAAAAATAAAGCATTTGCTAAGCTACAAGCGAAAGCCTTATATATTGATGACCGTTATTTTGAACGCTATTATCATGAGAGCTCCACTATGCATGTGGAGGTATTGCTGCAAATCCTGCAAGAGAATATGTCGTTTTCTATTCCATCCAATTTCCATAAAGCACAGGGAGGAATTTTAATTACAGTGGGCGCTCAAGAAAAAAGCATAATGAAAAAATCCGCCAAAGCATTGCTTCAGCATCATCCTACTTGTCATGGGGTAATATTGGGAAATATTGGTCACGGTGTGTCGTTAGCGAAGCCTGCCTTTTTCAATGATTTTGTTGAACATTGGCTAAAGGATGGGCAATTGCCTAAGGGCACGGTGATGGAATCAATAAAACGCCACGATTAATATATATCATGGCGTTTATGATAATGAGGATATAAATTTTTATGCTGTAGCATCCAGTCCTTCATCTCTACAATCATAGCTTGATAGCTAGGAACAACAAAGGAGAAGTCATGTCTTGTATTGATTAATGTTTTATCGACATTGATAAGTGGGTCAGGAAGAATATTGATGGTATTGTTTCTAAAATATTGATTCAATAATTGTAAAAGATCATATTTTGAAATATTCGTTGCATGGACTAAATGATAGAGTCCTGTTAAACCTTCTTTGGCAGCCTGTTCAATCGCTTTTGCCAAGGTCAGTGTGGTAACGCCCGTCCAAAGCGCACCTGTATAGCCGTTAATGGAGCCATGCTGCTGCATAAACCAATTAAACAGCCCGATGCCATCCTTTTGTAGATCAGGGCCAATAATAGAGTTGCGGAATGTTAAATGCTTGTTGTTATCAATTTCCCCTAAGCCCTTTGTACGATCATAAAAGGTTTCTCCATCCCGTGTGCTTTGTTCATAATAGGGGGCAGCTTTTCCCGAAAAAACGCAATCGGTACTAAGCTGAATTAGCCTTGTTTCGCGATCTTTTAGGTGAGCGGCAATGGCATGGGGTAAATAGCTATTTAAAAAAATACTTTTAGCAGGATATTGTTCACAGGCATTGTTTAACATACCAATACAATTAACAACAATATCAGCATCGGTAGTTGCTAAGAGCGCTTGTAAAAATTGACGATCTGTAATATCGCCGACAATATTGTTGCCATAGGGAAAGGCTGTTCTGGAGTAGGTGGTAACATGATGCCCTTGCTCACATAAATATATAGCAATCATATGACCAGCCATGCCTGTAGCACCAAGCACTAAAAATTTCATGGTTTTCCTCCCATCCAGTGAAGAAGCTCCTGTTGAATAAGTGGCAGCTTGATTAATTTTTCTTTGAGCTCAGCGATACTTAATAGTTGTGTATTATTGGAATTATATTCATCCGTTAATGATATTTTAGGGGAGCCTTCATCGAGGTATTTGCCATAATGTAAATCTCGATTATCTGCGGGAATGCGATAAAAATTACCTACATCTCTCGCTTTTGCAGCTTCTTCCTTTGTACATAATACTTCATACATTTTTTCACCGTGCCGTGTGCCAATAATTTGAATCGCATTATTTGCCTGGAATATCTCCAGTAAAGCTTGTGCTAAATCTTGCACTGTAGCGGCAGGCGATTTTTGTACCATAATATCGCCGTGCTGGGCATGAGCGAAGGCATATAACACTAATTCGACTGCCTCATCAAGGCTCATGATAAAGCGTGTCATTTGAGGTTCTGTAATGGTTAAAGGCTGACCAGCTTTAATTTGTTCGATAAATAACGGAATAACAGAGCCGCGAGAAGCCATCACATTGCCGTACCTTGTGCCACAAATTAAGGTTTGCTTAGGGTCTACCATTCTTGATTTTGCAATAAATGTTTTCTCCATCATTGCTTTGGAGATGCCCATCGCATTTACAGGATAGGCAGCCTTATCAGTAGAGAGACAAATAATTTTTTGAACGCCAGCCTGAATCGCAGCTGTTAGGACATTTTCTGTTCCTAAAATATTTGTTTTAACAGCCTCTAAAGGGAAAAATTCACAGGAGGGAACTTGCTTTAGGGCTGCCGCATGGAAGACAAAATCAACCTGATACATGGCATGATGAATGCTTTCAATATCGCGCACATCCCCAATATAAAACTTTATTTTAGAATGCTGGTAAAGCTTTCGCATATCATCCTGCTTTTTTTCATCTCTAGAGAAAATACGAATTTCCTTTATATTGGTATTTAAAAAACGCTGTAAGACCGCATTACCGAAAGAGCCAGTACCGCCAGTAATCAGTAAAATTTTATTTGTAAACATCGTATGCTGGATGACACCTCCCACATGCTATTTCAACCCTCTTTGATGTAAATCGCATTCTGAGTTTTCCCGTGGATAGTTGTACCAATAAGCGAGTTCATTTGTATATTTACATATTGGATTTTTATCCATCAGAGCACGATTAAAGTCCCAATCCCCAGCAATATCCTTACGTATTGTAAATGCAGCATCACCGATAAAGCTTCTGCGAATAATTTTAAATTGTCCAGGCAATGAGTAGCGGTTGGATTCATCTTTAATAAATGCGTAGCCGTTTTTAATAAGCATATTATAGTAGTAAATATCAAACGTACCATCGACTTGTGCTAATACATTGCGAATAGCAGGTAAATAATGGTCATCGCTATCAATAATCGCTATATAATCACCTGTTGCCTCTGCAATGCAGCGATTATAAGCAACACTCGCGCCTAAATTTGTTGGATGGACAATGATTTTTAAGGCTGCACAGTTTTTTTGATAGTCTTGTAAAAGGGCTAATGTATTATCTGTAGAGCCATCATCCACCACTATGATTTCATAGGCATATTCTTTCGGAATACTGTCTAGCATGGTGACAATCCATTGCTCGCTATTAAACGCAGGTGATAAAAAACTAATCTTCATATGCTCCCTCCATTCTTACTAGATTCTTAGCATTTTTCTCGCTCACGTTGGCAGAGTAGATTCTTTATTACAATATGCATACATGATGTACGCTTGTAGGCAATTGCTTGTTTACAGAAGTTTTTAAAAGAGATATTTACGAGAGAAAATAGATGTAGAGGGATGAAAAATGCTAAGTTAGGCACATTTGGAAGCTGTGACCATATACTAGTAGAACGCCTTTTAGAAAGAGGGAAACAATGTCAAAAAGGATTGCCTTTATTTGTAGCGTGGAGTCTTATAAGCTTTCTGATGCCCATATTTTTAAAGACCTTTGTCTTGTACCGATTTTATTAGGAGAGCATTTAGGGTATGACGTGAGCATTCTCACAACGGAAATGAATGAAGCACTTCTTCAACAAACCTTTCCTGCTGTAAAGTTTGAGCGGATACCCTTTGAAGATGACTATATTGCCAATATGAACGCTTATTTAGCAGGGCATGCAAAGGATATTGATATTGTCTTTGCTATAGGACCCTATCCATCCTATTTACCCATTTTAAAAGCCTATAAGCACTACAATCCTCACGGGAAAATTTATATGAAGCTAGATGTGAATCGTTATTGGCTTAATCGTTTAAAAACCTATCCTTATTTTTTAGAGCTGTTGCAACTCTGTGATCTTCTATCCTCTGAATGTGTAGCCATTCAGACGGCTATTCAAGAATTTTCACAATTAACGATTCAGCATCTCCCAAATGGCTTTTATGAGCATTTTCCAACAGCCCCTGTATTGTTTAGTGAGAAAGAAAATCGCATTTTAATGGTAGGGCGCTTAGATGCACCAGAGAAGCAAACATTATTGGCGGTCAAGGCATTTCTAGCAGCACAGCTTAGCGATTGGGAGCTGCGTTTAGTCGGACCAATGTCTGAGCCATTTTATCAGGAGCTCATGGCATTACTGGATGGTCATCCATTTTCTGCCCAGGTGATCATCGTAGGGTCAATTCAGGATAAGGTGCAATTAGAGGAAGAATATCGAAAGGCTAAAATTTTTTGCTTAACGTCCTTCGTTGAATGCTATGCCCATGTATTTGCAGAGGCTGCTAAAAATGGCTGTTATATTGTGACAACGGATGTGGATGGTGCTATGGATATTACTCAGCAGCAGCGCTTTGGAACAATTCATCCAACACATGATTGGCAAAGCATCAGCAAGACCTTACAGCATGTAACACAGCAGGAGGCATTGCTAGCTACTACCTGTGTGCAGCTACAAGCCTTTGCACGTCAAACCTTAAATTGGCGTGATCTTGTTACAAAGATTACTCGTTATTTAGTGTAAATAATGGCTTGTTTTAGAGAGTTTTCTTTTCTTTATCCGCTTATTTTCTATATAATCAATACTAGCACTAACAATCATGGGAAGACATAAGGGGAGAAAAGAATGAAGATATTTCAAGCAACAATGAATGAACTAGAGGAGTTAACAGTGCTCTTTGATGAATATCGCCAGTTTTATGGGATTGAGTCAGATATCAGCAGTGCGAAAGCATTTTTACAATTACGCTTAGCCTTAAAGGAGTCAGTAATTTTTCTAGCAATGAAGGAAGGCAGGGCTGTTGGCTTTACCCAATTATATCCAACGTTTTCTTCACTTGCCTTACAGCGTGCTTATATTTTAAATGATATTTATGTAACGGATGATGCGAGAGGCTTAGGGGTGGGCACGGCATTGATGGAGAAGGCATTCCAATATTGCGAGCAGCAATACGCACGCTATGTAACATTGCAAACAGCAACGGATAATATTAATGCACGAAGATTATATGAAAAACTACATATGCAACAAGATGAATTTTGTAATTATGTGAAATATTTTAAATAAGCGTTAGTATTGCTAAAAATGCCCCTAGGCATAGAGAGAGCCTAGGGGCGTTTTTTGGGTTTTATTGAATTTCAAGTGTATAAGGTTGTGTACTTGCCTTGCCGTAAGCTTCGCTAACCTCGATATAGTAGTTGCCGGCATCTAGCTCAACGGTGCCGACCTCCGCATCCTCTGCACCATATAAATCTAAGGTTGTAACTGTTTTACCATTTGCCTGAATAATACGAATAACGCCGTCCAATGCCTTTTCAGTTTGAAGAGAGAAGGACACTTCACGTTTTTGGTCAATGGTAAATGCAAAGTAATCCTTATCACCAAATGGAATGCCTGTATTGAAATAGTGAGAGGCTACCCATTTATCATCCTTCTTCGTAAGGGCAAGTGGCTGTGTTGGCACACCATTGACCAACGTAGAATCCGCATCTTCATCCACTCGGTGATGGTCAAACAATGTTAATGTATAGGGCTGAATAGATACTTGACCAAAGTTCATGCTGCTGACAAGAATAAAATAGCCTCGATCCTTCTTCGCTTGGAACGATGTATTGACATCTGCTGTTCCCATCACACCGAGCTGCATTTCTAGGATATTATCACCTAGACCGAATGGAACTTCCGTTGCTAATTCCTTGGCATCAATTTTCATATTGCCATTTGTATCTTCAATAATGGAACCTGCAAATTTCAAGTCTTGATGAAGCTCCTTTGGTAATTGCTTGAACTGATCATTTGTAAAAGGAACCGTTGAAAGCAGTAAGCTCATTACTTCATCATTACCCTGTTGCTTATAATAGTAATAATCAATATCGTTCTGATAAATGAGATGATCTTTATAGGTTGTACCAAGTTGCAATGATTGGGCTTTTGCTGCTTCATTGTTATTTGGATTATAGTCCGCTGGAATATCGCCAGCTTTACTTGTTTTCAATGTATATGGTTCAACAGAGCGTTCACCAGCATTCATTACAGCAATGACATAGGTTTTATCTTTTTTCAGCGGCACAATCTTTGTATCATTTTCAAGGTTTACTGCACCTGTTAATAATGCAAGGATGTTTAGTTCATTTGTAAGGGAGGAGGTAGGTATTAGCTCCTTTGCTTCCTCATCATATTCAAATACTGTGCCAGTCGGTATTTGACCTGCGCCTTTTACAAATTTAAAGTTATAAAGAGCGTCTTCAGGTGATTGTAATACAAAGTAATCTTCATCATAATCTGATTGGAAATATGCTTTTTGGTCTTCACCAATCGTTAAACGAATCGCCTTGTCCATAATTGGTTCAACATTTTCCAGCTTCTCTGAGTCTGAAGGATTCATAAGCATCGTTAGTAAGCTATCTACCTCATCTTGCTTTTTGCTATTGCTTGGTGTGGTTGGTAATGCCTCTTCCAAAGCGGCTTCTTCGAATGCTTCTTCCGCTGCTGGTAGACCATCCTCATCTTTTGGAAGTGTTACAGCCTTTCCTTTTAATGTGTAAGGAAGAATGGACTCACTAATTGTTTCTTCTTTTTCAATGCCACCACTAAAGAACATTTCCATTGAAAAATCGCTACTATTTTCATTTGATACGCGTAAAACATATTCTTGCTCAGGCATAGCATCAACGATTAGGCTAACACCTTCACCTTTTGCAGTACCATAAGCTGCTTGCATTGGATAAGCTTCCATTTCCTCATCCTGTGCTGTTTCCTCTGGAAGTGACATTAAGTCTTCTTTTAAATATAGTTCCATAGATGCTGTTACACCTGGAATGCCTGATAAATCAAATTGCAGTGTTGTTGGTGTTTTTACGGAAAATGTAAAATAATCTTCATCCTTTTGCTGATCCTTTGATAGCAGCGTATAGTCTTTTCCAGCCGTACTATATGGGAACTTCTTGATTTCTTCCATATTTGTTTGATCTACTGCATCTACGGGCAAGTTTTTAACTGTTTGAGCTGTAAAGACATATGTTGATTTGCCTTTTGAGCTATAGCTGCCATTATGATCCTTCACCCCAATTAATAGCGTACCCTCTTGGGCTGCTTTAAAAAGATAGCCTTCTTTTTTGCCTATGCGTACATCATTGATATGGATGGGCTCAACTTCACCATAATGACTTGTTGGGTAAAAGTATAAATCAAAGGCATAATCATATTTATCTGCCCCTTTTAATGTCAGCTGTGCATATTCATCAGCCTCTAAATCAACTTTATACCATTGCTTTTCATCGGGTTGCTTCAATACCCCTTGCTCTGTATTCAATGTATTTTTAGTAAGCACCTTGGCATTTTGGAGGCGTTCTGCAGCTGTTTCAGAATAATGCTTAGGTAGCTTCTGAAGATCAAATTGCAAGGCTTTGATAGGGTCAACAAGACCATGTCCATATGTTAAATCATAGCCTTTATCCCCTAAATCTTGTGCAGTCATTTCAAGAATGGCTTCTATTTCATATGGCTTTAACTGTGGATATTTGGATTTAAGCAACGATGCGATTCCCGCAACAACAGGGGATGCCATAGATGTACCGCTAAATTTAATAAAAGATGAGCCCTTTTTCGCATCATAAACGGTGCTATATATTTCTTCGCCAGGCGCAACAATATCAACGGATGGTCCATAGTTGGAATAGCTAGATAGCTTATTATGCTCGTTTGTTGAACCAACACTAATGACACCTTCAAATGAAGCGGGGAAGGAATAATCATCTGTCGATTCATTACCTGCAGCAGCGATAATAGTAATGCCGCTATCAATCGCTTTTTGAACGGCTTCTTGCATAAGCGGAGATTCACCATAACCGCCAAGACTCATATTAATAATATCAGCGCCTTGTTCAATCGCATAAAGAATACCTTGTGCGATAATAAAATCATTTGCCCCATCCTTGCCATTGAATACATCGATTGGCAGTAGCTTAGCTTTTGGATTAATGCCATGTCCACCTACATCATTATTTTGTGCAGCCGCAATAATGCCTGCCACATGTGTACCATGGTCGCCTGGATATGTGGTATTAGCTGGTGCAGCCGCATTGTAAGGTGGCAGTACCTGTGCTTTTAGGTCAGGGTGCTTAAAGTCTACACCTGAATCAATCACCGCTACTGTGACCTCATGATTGCCTGCTAGCTCCAATGCCTTGTCTATTTGTAGCAGACTTAAATGATACATTTCTTCTTTTTTAGGATCAGATGCTTGTGTAAAGGTATGGTACATATAGCTAGGAGCTACGCTTGTAATACCATCTTGCTGCAAATAATAGGAAATGGCTTTTTCAAGCGATACATCTTTGTTTAATTGAATAACATCATAACCTAATGAAGGAATGGAGCGGATCACCTTGGAGCCAATTTTTTTATGTACGTTATTAGCAAGTCCTGAATGCTTAATAATAATGGTATTTTTGCTAATCCATTTTTCCTCATTTTTTGAATTTTTCCCTGCTGCTGCTTGATTACTTGCAAGCATAAGTTGCTCTAGCTTGTTATTTGTAGGCTGTGATGTTTCAGCAAAGGCGGAAACAGCAGGAATCATTAGTGCAGCAGATGCGACAACCGTGACGGATTTTTTTAACCAATTTTTCAATAATTTTCTCTCCTTCAGATCGTAAATTAAGCTTTGACTATTATTTATACGGCTCAACAATAGAAAAGTTTCGTAAATGAGGAAAAATTTTCACCCATATTTAAACTCCATCCTTTAAAGCTGCTGAATTAATTTGTGCAAATCAGCTTTGGAGCGAGGAATTGCCTGATGGCTTTGGATAATATGTTTTTCTTGTAGTAACAGTGCCATCGTAAAAACCCATGGGCGTTCGAGATGTGCACGCTTTAGTAGCTCTTCGTTATAGAACAGCGTAATAGGGTCCCCATTATAAATAATTGACCCTGCCTCCATCACAATAATATGCTCCGCCCATTCATAGGCGAGCTGGATATCATGTGTTGCGAGTAAAATTGTTCTGTCGCCATTTTCTAATGTAGCGAGGTATTGTAAAACTTGTGTAGCATAATAATGATCTAACCCTGCTGTTGGTTCATCTAATAACAGAACAGATGGCTCCATTGCTAAAACACCAGCCATTGCTACACGCTTTTTCTGTCCAACACTTAAAAAATGAATCGGCTTCTCCAATAAATCCTCTACCTCTGTTTGTGCAACAGCCCAAGCAATCCTTTCTTCAATTTTTTCGCTTGACCAGCCAAGATTAAGCGGACCATACGCTATATCTTGCTTGACTGTGCCTGAAAAAAGCTGATGGTCAGCATGTTGAAAAACAATACCAACCTGCTGACGAAGAGCCTTTAAAGCTTTTCTACTATATTGAAGCTTCCTCCCACAAAAGGAAATCGTTCCTGAAGTGGGCTTTAGGATGCCATTAAGATGCTGAAATAATGTTGACTTTCCTGCGCCATTTTGCCCGAGTATAGCGATTTTTTTTCCTTTTGGAATGTGCAATGAAATATCTATTAGAGCCTTTGTGCCATCCGCATAAACATGGGACAGATGCTCAAGCTCAAAATAATTTGCTGTCATCTAACAAAACCTCCATATATGATGAAGAATAGAAAAATAGCTGCCATGCCTAACCAATTTTTCTTGCGATAAGCGCCCGCTTCCTGCCAATAAACAGCCTCGCCACCACGTGACTGCATGGCATTGTTCAGCTCTCGGCTACGTTGAAACATCTCTACAAATAATGCTGCAATAAGCATGGAGATAGAACGTAGCCATTGCATTGGGGAATGATAGCCAAGACGTGCTTGTTGGGCAACATAAATATTTTGCATGCTCGCTAAAAAAAGAAAAATAAAACGGTAGGTTAGCTCTACTAATTCGACCAATAACACAGGCAATCGCCATTGTCGTAAAACATAACAAATACCGTTAACCGATGTTGTTAAAACTAAAAAATATAAGCAGCTTATACTACCAAGCACACTAAAAAATAATTGCTGTGCTGATGTCATACTTGCTTGCCCAATAAAAATGGTCCAATGGCTGAAGGTAACAGACCAAATATGAGCAGGTAAGACATGGGTGGATGGTGTCATGGAGATTAAAATGGCTATAAGGCTAGTGAATAAGAACAAGCATGGTAAAAGTAACAGCTTTCCATAATAGCTTAATGGGATTTTTGCGCCAACAATGATAAAAGCACTCATTACAAAAAATGTAATGAGTGAAAGCTGTTCATCTTTGAAAAGAAGGGATAATAACAATAGCCCTAATGAAAAGGTCATTTTTTCTAGCGGATGAACAAGCGCTAGCTTATTCAGATAAGCATACTTATCAATGAATAGCATAGTCGTTAGCCCTCTTTATGCTTGCCGCGCATATAGCCGATAAAATAGCCAATAAAGCCTGCACCAATCGCTGCTTGTAGAACAAATAATAAGCTTTCAATTTCACCACTAGGTGGCTCCCATAAACTTTCAAACCAAGGCTCATAGTCTTTGTTAATGTCACCAATCGCTGCTTCAGCTTCACCATCAGCACCACCAAACTCTGCGCCCTTTTGAATAAAGAGGGGAATAATCGCTAACAGAACAACAATAGCTACTAGCAGTAAGTTACGTTTCATGTCTAGTGCGCCTCCTTTACTGAGAAAACACGTAAGGCTTTTAATTCGCTAAGATTATATTTTTTCAAGAAATTCATCACAATGACGGTTAAAATCCCTTCACTAATGGCTAATGGAACTTGTGTTAATGCAAAAATACTTGCGAACTTTGTAAAGGATGCGGCGAAGCCACCAACCTCTGAAGGGAAGGCAAGGGCTAGCTGTACCGAAGTGATAACATATGTGCCTAAGTCACCGAGCATCGCAGCGCAGAAAACTGCTAGAGAAAAGGATAATCCTATTTTTTGTGCTCCTTTAAAAGTAAAGTAAGCGATAAAAGGTCCTACAATCGCCATTGAAAAGGCGTTTGCCCCTAATGTTGTCAGACCGCCATGTGCTAACAGCAGAGATTGGAATAATAGCACAATTGTGCCAATAACACTCATGGCAAGCGGGCCAAACAAAATGGTCCCAAGTCCAACACCTGTAGGATGCGAGCAGCTTCCTGTCACTGAAGGGATTTTTAAGGCGGATAATACAAACGCAAAGGCTCCTGAAAGCCCTAACATCATTTTTGTTTCAGGGTTGGCATCAATGGTTTTTCGAATGGAACGCAATCCTAAGACAATAAAAGGGATAGAGATAATCCACCAAAAAATAGCCCATTCAATGGGTAAAAAGCCTTCCATAATATGCATAGCAAAAGCTTGCTTTGGCACTATTAAGTATGCCAATAAAAAATAACTACATTTCCACCAAGAAAACTTCAACATTTTTCCTCCTCACGATGAAATAGATTGCAAGAATAGTGCGTGCGAAGAAATTCTTTGATGCGTATTTAGACTTTTGCATGATCCCATAAGCATCCTGTTGCTCGCTAAACAGGACATTTGACTGAGCCCATACAAAAAGCACTTCTCCGCTACAGGAAAAGTGCATGCTAAAAAAGGCAAATAATCTATTTATCTGCTAAGTCGCACACCTATCCTCGTAGGCTGAAACGGTCACGTATTTTTCGGCAGGTCTCCTGGCTCTAGTTCACTGCTTTATAGACCTTCCCATCCGTTGGACAGTGGCGTTTTCTATAAAACTCCCTATTACAGTGGCGGGACCGCGTCGGATTTACACCGACTTCCCTTTTAAGTAAAATAACAAGTATTTTACACCGAAAAAAATATAAAATTGTGAGATTTCACGACAAAGTATAACATGAATTTCCATAAATATGCTATACTTTTTATAAAAAATTTTGAATGAAGGCGCAATGTTGAAAATTCTGATAAGCGAAACTGATAAATTTATCACAAATTATTAAAGAAATATTGAAATTTTAAAATAATAAGCTATGATAAAGACAGTTTTCTATTCAATGGATAACGTTAATAATTTCATATAAACATCAATAAGTGCTCGAATATTCGAGATAATAGGGAAATTGGTGAGAATCCAATACAGCCCCCGCTACTGTAATAGCTGATGAAATCACAAAGCCACTCGTGCAAACTGGGAAGGCGTGAAAGTAAAATGAAGCTTAAGTCAGGAGACCTGCTTAGTTGATTGTGCATGCAAACTTTTCGGAGGGAGAAGTTGAAGCAAGAGCGGGTACCAGTATTTTATTCGTTTTTATCAAGCTTCTATAAAACCTTTACTCTCCATGAAGAGTAAAGGTTTTTTCTTTTCCAAAAAAGCAAATGAAGGGAGCAATTAGATGACAACATGGAATTTAGAGGGGATGCAAACACATCTCTTTATTTGCAACGGTAGTAGCTGTATGAAAAAGGATGGGGAGGATATTACACAAGCCATTCGAGATGAAATACAGCGACAAGCACTTGATAAAGAAATACATACGACAAGAACACGCTGTAATGGACGATGTAAGGATGCTTGTGTTGTTATTGCCTATCCACAAGGCAATTGGTATCGTGTGCCATCAACAGAGCATGCGAGAGCACTTGTACAAGATTTGCATCATGAAGCTTTATACAAGGAGCATGTCTTTTCATTGCGTGAGGGGACATTACAGCGCACAGCACAGACAACGGCCATTAAAGGGATTGAAAAGGTGAAAGAGAGGTAACAGGATGGCACAAAAAGGGAAAATTTTCGTAGTGGGCTTTGGACCTGGAGATTTTAAGCATATTACGACACGTGCTGTAGAGGCATTGCAACAAAGTGATATGATTATCGGCTATAAAACCTATGTAGAGCTTATTCAAGATTTAGTCAATGCCAAGTCAATTATTAGTACAGGTATGACAGAGGAGGTTTCACGTGCACAGGAGGCTGTGCGTCAAGCAGAGGCTGGTAGTATTGTTTCGGTGATTTCCAGTGGAGATGCCGGCGTTTACGGGATGGCTGGTTTGGTGTATGAAGTGTTAATTGAGCTGGGCTGGACAGAGGCAACAGGCATTGAAGTCGAAATTGTTCCAGGGATTTCAGCGATTAATTCATGTGCTAGTTTACTAGGAGCACCCATTATGCATGATGCTTGCACAATCAGCTTAAGCGACCATTTAACACCTTGGAATTTAATTGCAAAGCGTGTAGAGGCGGCAGCGATGGCAGACTTTGTCATTGCACTCTACAATCCAAAAAGTGGACGTCGTACAAGACAAATTGTGGAGGCACAGCGCATTCTGTTAGAATACCGTTCACCTGATACACCTGTTGGGCTTGTGAAAAGTGCCTATCGTGAGCGTCAAGAAATTACGATGACAACATTAGCAGAAATGCTAGAGCATGATATTGGTATGCTAACAACTGTCATTATCGGGAATTCTTCGACATTTTTCTATGATAATAAAATGATTACACCGCGTGGCTATCAGCGCAAATATACACTTGGTGCAGAGAAGCAGCCATTGCGTCCACATCAACGTTTGCGTGAAGAAAATGAACCTTGGGCAATGAACCAAGAAACAGGAGCTGCACGAAATGATTTTGCTGCTGACCCTAATGCAGGACGCTTTATTAAACCCAGTGTAGCCGCTGCGCCAAAACCGAAAAAAACAGCATTGGAAATGGCTACAGCGGCACTTGCAATGGTGAAAGGAACAAGTGCAATACAGGCAACGCCAAAGCTTGTCCAGCAAAACATTGAATCCATTTTTGAATTAGCTGTAAGCCCGGGTGTGGCTAATAAATTTTTTACACCACAGCAAATGACAACATTGGCAGAGGTCGTTGGTGAAAATGGCACGATGGAATATACACCAGAGCATCAAATCCATTTAAAAATTCCAACAACTGAGCCTGATCGCATTACCGAAAAGCTACAGGCAGTAGGCTTTTTACTAGCGCCTATTGGTGATGTTGTGACATTGAAGGCTTGTGATTTTTGCTATGGTGAAAAGGCAGATTCAATTCCATATGCAGAAGAAATTCAGGAAAAGCTAGGTGGCATGTCCTTGCCGAAAACATTAAATATTGGCTTTAATGGCTGTGGTATGGCTTGCTATCGTGCTGTGTTTGACGATATTGGCATTGTATACCGCAAAAGTAAGTTTGATGTTTTTATTGGGGCAAAGCCAGTGGGTCGTACAGCACATGCGGCACAGCCTGTTGTAGAAGGCTTGGAGCCAGAACAACTGATACCGCTTATTACAGAGATTATTGAAGAATATAAAGCAAATGCTCATCCAAATGAGCGCTTGTTTAAATATTTTAAACGTGTGAAAAAGATACTACATTTTACGTATCAGGATATGTCTTCCAAAATAAAAGTAGAGCCAGCTCCATGCGGCGACTAGTGAGGAGTAATAGAGATGAAAGCAATTTTATTTGTCGGCCATGGTAGCCGTTTAGCAGCAGGAAATGATGAGGTACGTACATTTATCGAGCAAATGACACCGCGTATTGATCCACAATTTTTAGTGGAAACGTGCTTTCTTGAATTTGCCTCACCGAATATTGAAGAAGGAATTACAAACTGTGTGAAAAAAGGGGCAACAGAGGTTCATGTCATTCCGATTATTTTACTCCATGCAGGTCATTCTAAGCTCCATATCCCAGCAGAAATTGAGCATGCACGCGAACATTATCCAAACGTTACGTTCACATATGGTCAAACAATTGGTATTCATGAAGAAATATTTGCGATTTTACAAGATCGCCTAGCAGACATTGGTTTTAGTACGGAAGAGGAGCAGCAGGATACAGCCATTTTATTAATTGCACGAGGCGGTAGTGATCCAGAGGCAAATGGTGATTTTTATAAAATCACACGACTACTATGGGAAAAGCTTCCTGTCAAATATGTGGAAAGCGCTTTTATGGGAGTAACAGACCCGCGTGTTGAGGAAGGCATGGAGCGTTGTGTCAAACTAGGTGCTAAAAAGATTACGATGCTGCCATACTTCTTATTCACAGGCATTTTAATGGAGCGTATGAAGGGAATGTGTGAAAGCTTTAATGCGCAATATCCTGAGTGTGAGATTCAAATTGCCGATTATTTTGGCTACCATGAACGTCTGCAAAATGTGTTATTAGAGCGTATTGAGCAGGCGGTTAATGGGACATCAACAGGCATGCAAGATTTAGAGAATTACCGTGCCTATGCGGCAGTACATGGACATGCACATCATCACCATCATCATGACCACGAGCATGGACACGATCACCATCACGACCATGACCATCATCATGCAGAGGAGCCTGTCAAATGATTTTCATGTTAGCAGGGACGAGTGATGCAAGAAACCTAGCCCTTGAATTGCAGCAGGCAGGGTATCCTGTCACAGCTACGGTCGTTACCGAATCAGCAGCCACTAGCCTTGCTGATGCTGGCTTGCCGCATTTAATCGGTCGGCTCACGGCTGACGAAATGGCAGCGATTATTACAGAGCAGAACTATCAATTAGTAGTAGATGCCTCACATCCCTTTGCGGAGGAGGCATCTAAAAATGCGATGGCAGCGGCAGAGCAGGCACAGATTCCATATATTCGCTATGAGCGAGCTCATGAGCATTATGCTCATCCATTAATTACTGTTGTAAAGGATTATGAGGAGGCAGCTCAGCTAGCTGCAGAAAAACGCGGTGTCATTATGCTAACAACAGGAAGTAAGACACTCGCAACCTTTACAAAGGTGCTTCACGGCTTAGACAATACAAGAGTGATTGCGCGTATGCTGCCACGACTGGACAATATGGAAAAATGTGAGGCGCTCGGCGTGGCACAGCGAGATATTGTGGCCATTCAAGGTCCATTTTCAAAGGAGTTAAATGAAGCGCTATTTCGTCAATATGGCGTAACATTAATGATTACGAAGGAAAGCGGCAAGGTTGGCTCAGTGGATGAGAAGCTAGAGGCGGCGCTTGCTTGTAATATTGAAACGATTTTAATTGCCAGACCAAATATTCAATACGGCCAGCAATATTCAACATTTGAAGATGTTTTACAGGCTGTACAACAAACACTTTAGGAGGCATTTTTCATGGATTTTAAAACAGATTTCAAACCATTAACAGTAGACCCAGATAAAATTTACGATTATAGCTTTTCTATTATTGCGGAGGAAATGGGTGAGCATGATTTTTCAGAGGATGAATGGAAGGTTGTGCGACGTATTATCCATGCATCAGCAGATTTTGAGCTAGGTCGTAGTGTTATTATTACACCGGGCGCTATTGAAGCAGGCATCAAGTCTATTCTTGCGGGACGTCATGTGATTGCAGATGTGCAAATGATTGAAAGTGGCTCTGGTAAGAAGCGCTTCCAAAAGCATGGCGGAGATTTACATTGCTATATTGCAGATGAGGATGTTGCGATTGAAGCAAAAAAACAAAATACAACGCGTGCCATTATTTCGATGCAAAAGGCAGCAAAGCTCCATGAAGGCGGTATTTATGCAATTGGTAATGCCCCAACAGCATTGCTGGAATTGATTCGTTTAGTAAAAGAGGGTCTAGCAAAGCCTGATTTAATTATTGGTATGCCTGTTGGCTTTGTATCAGCGGCTGAATCAAAGGAAGAGCTGCTGAAACTTGAAGGCATTCCATATATTACGAATGTTGGCCGTAAAGGCGGCAGTACAGTGACGGTAGCCGCATTAAATGCCATCTCACTTTTAGCGGACGAACAGGCGAAAAAATAATGGAGCGCAAGCCAAAAAAGGACCCCAAGGACATGCGTCACGGTTACACAACGGGAGCCTGTGCAACTGCGGTAACAAAGGCCGCATTGCTCGCTTTAATTACCAATGAAGAGCAGGAAACAAGCACCATTCATTTACCAATTGGGCGAGATGCAACCTTTACCATTGAAAAATGTATATTTGAGCAACATGGAGTTAGCTGTGAAACGATTAAAGATGCAGGTGATGATCCTGATGCCACACATCAGGCACTCATTGTAAGTACAGTGAGCTGGGCAGATACACCAGGCATTCATTTAGACGGGGGGATTGGTGTCGGGCGAGTGACAAAGCCCGGCTTGCCAGTGCCTGTTGGACAGGCTGCTATTAATCCTGTACCACGTAAAATGATTTTTAGCACTGTACAAGGTGTGTTGGATGAATTTCACATTACAAGAGGCGTGAATGTGGTAATTTCTGTACCAAAGGGTGAGGAAATTGCGAAAAAAACATTAAATGGACGGCTTGGTATACTTGGAGGCATCTCGATTTTAGGCACTAGGGGAACTGTTGTGCCTTTTTCAAGTTCTGCCTATATGGCAAGTATTGTGCAGGCAATTAGTGTGGCAAAAGAGGCTGGCTGTGACCATTTAGTTGTTACCACTGGTGGCCGTAGTGAAAAATTTGCGATGCAGCAATATCCACACTTACCAGAGGAAGCCTTTATTGAAATGGGCGATTTTGTTGGCTTTACCTTAAAGCATTGTAAACGCCTTGGCATGAAACAAGTATCACTTGTTGGCATGATGGGCAAGTTTTCGAAGGTTGCGCAAGGGGTAATGATGGTGCATTCCAAAAGTGCACCGATTGATTTTTCTTTTTTAGCACAGCTAGCAGCAGATAGTGGGGCAGATGAAGCAACGATTGCCGAAGTACGAGATGCCAACACAGCGTCACAAGTCGGAGAAATTATGATGGCAAAGGGCTATAATGCATTCTTTCATCATTTATGTGAGGCTTGCTGCTACTCCTCACTCCATCATATAAAGGGCGGTCTAACGCTTTCCACATCGATCTATTCGATGCAGGGACAATTACTAGGAAGGGCTGATAATATTGCATCGATCGATGAAGTTAATTGGGATCGGGGATAACGGATTAGCAAGCTTACTACCACAATATCTTCAATGGATTGAGGATAGCGAGGTGCTTGTTGGTGGTGAACGTGTTCTCGATTTTTTCCCAGCTTATACAGGTGAAAAGATTGTTATTAAAGGCGGTCTTTCAACACTTGTTGAACGCTTAGCAAATGAAACAAAAAAAACAGTTATTTTAGCATCAGGAGATCCGTTATTTTATGGGCTTGGTGGCTATTTAGCGAAAAAGCTTGAGATAGAGGTGTATCCGTATATAAGCTCTGTCCAGCTTGCCTTTGCAAAGATGGGTGAAAGCTGGCAGGATGCTTATGTAGCAAGCATTCATGGACGCTCTATGAAGGGCTTGGCACAGCGCATCGATGGCAAAAAGAAAGTTGCACTGTTAACAGATGCCGATAATAGCCCAAATGCCCTTGCTCGCTATTTAAAGCATTTTGGTATGTTGGAATACCGCGCGTTTGTGGCGGAAAATTTACAGGGTGAAAACGAAAAAAGTGGCTGGTACTCGCTCGACGAAATGGAAGTTACTCATTTTTCGCCTTTAAATGTCGTGATTTTAAAACAAACAATAGCACCGAAACGCTACACACTTGGGATTGATGATGAAGAGTTTTCACAACGCAAGCCAGATAAAGGACTTATTACGAAGAAAGAAATTCGAGTTTTAAGTTTGCAAGCCATGCAGCTTCAACAGAATAGCATTATTTGGGATATTGGCACATGTACGGGTTCTATGGCGATTGAGGCAGGTAAGCTTGCACCTGAAGGACAAGTATTTGCAGTAGAAAAAAACGCACCCGATTTAGAAAACTGTCTCCAAAATCAACAAAAGTTTCGAGTCGATATAACGGCTATTCATAGCAAAGCACCAGAGGGTTTAGACAACTTTCCAGACCCTGATGCTATTTTTATCGGTGGCACTGGTGGTGAAATGGTTGAGTTATTGCAATTATGCTGTCAGCGTTTAAAGCAAAATGGGCGCATTGTATTAAATGCAGCGACCATTGAAAATTTATATAAGGCTGTGGAGGCGTTTAAGGCTTGTGGCTTTGCCGTCGAAATTTTACAGGCACAGCTTGCACGTAGTAAACCGATTTTAAATATGACACGCTTTGTTCCATTAAATCCAATATACATTATTTCCGCTTATCGAAAGGAAGAAAATCATGACTAATCTAGGTGTTTTATATGGCTTGGGCGTTGGTCCCGGCGATCCAGAATTAATTACAGTAAAGGCATTTCGCGTGATTCAAGAATCGCCTGTTATTGCCTATCCAAAAAAGCTAAGAGGTAGTAAAAGCTATGCCCATCGTATTGTCGATGTTTATATTAATCCAGAGGAAAAAGATATGCTTGGGCTTGTCTTTCCTATGACAAAGGATGAGGCTATCCTTGAGCGTGAATGGACAAAATCGGTGGAGCTTGTTTATGAAAAATTACAACAGGGCAAGGATGTTGCCTTTGTAACAGAGGGCGATCCACTATTATATAGTACGTTTATCCATATGATGAAACTGATGCAGGACAAGTATCCAGAGGTAGAAATTCGTACGGTGCCAGGAATTTCTTCATTCAATGGCTCCGCCTCACGCTTAGGCATTGCATTGGCAGATGGCGATGATCGTGTAGCGATTATCCCTGCCTATGACGATTACGAGGCAATGCGTGAAGCGATTGAAAGCCATGATGCAGTGGTTTTTATTAAAGTAGCAAAAGTGATTGACTTAATGCTTGAGGTGCTACGTGATTTAGATTTATTGGATAAAGCATCCGTGGTGACAAAGGTAACATCTGATGAGGAAGTCATTTGGGATGTACGTGAGCTAGATGGTGTCGATTTAGAATATTTAACATTAATGGTGGTGCGTAAATAATGAAGAAAATCTATATTGTCGGTGCTGGTCCTGGTGATCCCGATTTAATTACAGTCAAAGGCTTACATATGCTACAAACAGCAGACGTTGTCATGTATACAGATTCATTAGTGAGTGA
Organism: Lysinibacillus sp. NPDC098008; assembly: GCF_044760715.1. Taxonomy (NCBI): domain Bacteria; kingdom Bacillati; phylum Bacillota; class Bacilli; order Caryophanales; family Bacillaceae; genus Lysinibacillus; species Lysinibacillus sp. NPDC098008. The sequence goes on along the minus strand of NZ_JBIWBA010000001.1, from coordinate 297,093 downwards.
AGAGCTAATTGCCAAAGCAAGACCAGATGCAGAAGTAATTCGTACGGCTGGTATGCATTTAGAGGAAATGGTTGCGGTAATGGTAGACCGTGTGAATGCAGGAAAAACAGTCGCACGTATGCATACCGGTGACCCTGCTATGTACGGGGCAATTATGGAGCAGGTTGCGCTATTAAAAAAGGAAGGCATTGGGTATGAAGTCATTCCAGGAGTTAGCTCTGTATTTGCATCAGCCGCTGCAATCGGAGCTGAGCTAACAATTCCTGATCTAACACAAACCCTTATTCTAACACGTGCAGAGGGGCGCACACCTGTACCAGAATTTGAAAAGCTGCGTGATTTAGCGAGCCATCATTGTACAATTGCCTTATTCCTTAGTGCAACGCTGACGAAAAAAATTGTCAAAGAGCTACAAAGTGCTGGTTGGGCTGATGACACGCCTGTAGCAGTTATTCAACGAGCTTCATGGCCCGATCAAAAAATCGTACGAACAACTTTAATCGAATTAGATGAAGCGATGCGTGTGAATGGTATTCGTAAGCATGCGATGATTTTAGCGGGCTGGGCATTAGACCCGAACATTCATGATAAAGATCAATATCGTTCGAAGTTATATGATGCAAGCTTTACACACGGCTTTAGAAAAGGTGTGAAGACAAGTGATTGAGTTACAAGAGGGTGTGTTACCAGAGGTTGATCAACGTAATCCTTATGCCGTTGTAGCCATTACGAAGCATGGTGTCCAAATAGGACGTCGTCTGCAGCAAACCTTTGCAGCAAGTGATTTATATTATATGAGTAAATTTGAACAAGGCGATGAAGAAGAAAAGCATATTCAACTATTTACAGGAACAGTGCGCCTGCTATTGCCAACACTTTTTAAGCAATATAAAGGGTTAATTTTAATTATTTCACTAGGGGCAGTTGTACGAATGATTGCGCCGATTTTAAAGGATAAAAAGACAGACCCTGGTGTTGTGGTGATTGATGATCGAGGGGAAAATGTTATTAGCGTATTATCAGGGCATTTAGGTGGTGCCAATGAGCTAACACACGAGGTAGCAGCTGCACTTGGTGCAAATCCGATTATTACAACGGCTTCTGATGTACAAAAGACGATTCCAGTTGATTTATTTGGAGCCCGCTTTGGCTGGGTATGGGATAGTGCGGATAAATTGACACCAGTTAGTGCATCTGTTGTAAATGAGGAGCATGTAGCCATTGTACAGGAAACAGGCGAACGTGATTGGTGGATGCGTGATACACCAATGCCTGAGCAAATTAAAATTTATCCATCGACACAGGCAGCGATAGAGGCGAAGCCACATGCCACGTTACTCATTACAGACCGAATTATTGAGCCAGCGGAAGAAGTGCTATTAGAAAATGGCGTAATTTATCGACCTAAATCAATTGTCTTAGGAATGGGCTGTAATCGTGGAACAGCTGTCGAAGAAATTGAACAAGTCATTGATGAAACATTAGCGGAGCTTAAGCTTTCGAAAAAAAGCGTAAAGGCATTATGTACCATTGATCTAAAGAAGGATGAGCAATGCTTTTTAGAGATTACGAAGAAATATGATTGGGAATTTATCACATATACACCCGCTGAATTAAATGAAATCGACTTCCCATCACCTTCTGAAACGGTCTTTCAATATACAGGTGCCTATGGTGTAAGTGAACCCGCAGCTATGCGCTATGCGAAGGTTGATTCACTGCTATTAGAAAAGAAAAAATCAGGCAATGCTACGATTTCTGTTGCTAGATTGCAATTTTAAGGAGGACGCCTATGCAAACAAATCGTTTTGTGCTAGCTGGTACAGGCAGTGGTGTAGGGAAAACAACCTTTACAATTGGGCTGATGAAGGCGCTACAAAATAAAGGTAAAATTGTTCAAGGCTTTAAATGTGGTCCTGATTATATCGACCCTACCTATCATACGGCTGTCACAGGAAGGATATCACGCAATATTGATAGCTGGATGTTTTCACATGAAGCTGTACGCGATATTGTAGCACGCGCAAGCAAGGATGCGGATGTAGCCATTATAGAAGGGGTTATGGGCTTTTATGATGGGAAAAGTCCGTTATCTGATGCTGGCTCTGCTGCAGAGATTAGCGTTGTCACAGAGAGCCCTGTTATTTTAATTGTCAATTGTGCAAGCATGGCACGCAGTGTTGCCGCAGTTGTAAAAGGCTTCCAATTACTATCTGATAAGCCGAATATCGTTGGGGTGATTGCCAACCAGGTTGGCAGTGTTGGGCATTATGAAATTGCAAAGGCAGCAATTGAGCAAGAATGCGGTATTCCTGTTATTGGCTATTTAAAGCGTGAGGAGGGCATTGATATCCCAAGTCGTCATTTAGGCTTAGTGCCAGCGATTGAACGCGGAGAGCTTGCTTCATTTTTTGACAAGCTTGGTGAGCTAATGGCAGAAACGATTGATTTGGATCAATTGCTTGATTTAACGAAGGCCCCTATTTTACAAGAATCAGGTCAGCTATTTGCAGCAGAGCCGCCTCAAAATATTGTGATTGCTGTGGCAAGAGATGCTGCTTTTAATTTTTATTATGAGGAAAATTTGGCTTTATTACGTGCAAAGGGTGCAACATTGCAATTTTTCTCCCCGCTTGCCAATGAACCTGTACCAGCAGAGGCAGATGGCTTATATATTGGCGGTGGCTTCCCAGAGGAGTTTGCCGCAACATTGGCGAACAATACAGTGGCAAAAGATTCACTACGTCAAGCGATTGCCAAAGGAGTGCCAACATTAGCGGAATGCGGTGGCTTTATGTATTTAACAGAGGCGATTACCAATAGTGAAGGTGAGCGTTATAGCATGGTAGGCGTAATCCCTGGTGAGGTAGTGATGCAAACAAAGCTAGCAGCACTTGGCTATCGCGAAATTTTCGGTACAGCGGATAATTTTTTAATTGGTGCAGCGGAGCAAGCAAAGGGCCATGAATTCCACTATTCACAATATAGTGGCACGCACAATACGCCAGCCTATGAAACAATCGGGCGCTTTGGCAAAAAGCAAGAAGGCTATCAGGTAGGCAATTTAGTGGCAGGCTATACACATTTTCATTTTGTATCAAACCCAAAGCTTGTTGACAATTGGTTAACAGCTTGTAAGAAGGTGAAGAAGCATGACTAATTATTTTCCAATTCATATCAATCTTGATTATAAAACAGTTGTCATTGTTGGTGGTGGTCACGTTGCAACACAAAAGGTAGCATCCCTATTACCAACAAAGGCAAATATTGTGATTGTGAGTCCAACGTTGAACGACTCTTTACAGCCACTTGTTACATCAGGGCAAATTACATGGCAGCAAAAAGAATTTGGACCAAGTGATTTGGACGATGCCATCCTTATTATCGCCGCAACGAATGTGACGGCTGTGAATGAAGCAGTACAGGAGGCAGCCCAGCATTGGCAGCTTGTGAATCGAACAGATGCACAGAGTGAGAGCGATTTTATTACACCTGCTATTGTGCGCCGTGGCTCTTTTGTGCTAACGGTTTCGACATCAGGCGCAAGCCCAGGATTAGCGCGCAAAGTAAAGGCAGATTTAGAGGAGCAATTTGACGAAGCATATGATGATTATGTGGACTTTTTACAGCAGGCACGCTTAATGATTGCCGCAAAGTATGAGAAAGGCTCACAAAGGCGTGTCGCATTAAAGGCATTATTAGAGCCAAGCATCCTTGAATGGACAAGAAATGGGGAAACGCAAAAGCGTGAAGCCTATTTACAACAACTACTGATGGGAGAACAGCAATGAAGGATGGAATCGTATATATCGTCGGGGCAGGCCCTGGGGACCCAAAGCTTATTACTGTATACGGCCTAGAATGCATTCAAAAGGCTGATGTCATTGCCTATGATCGACTGGTCAACCCTGCATTGCTCGAACATGCTAAAAAGGGAGCGGAGCTTGTCTATTGTGGTAAATTACCTGGCAAACATCACCTGATCCAAGAGGAAATTCATGCATTGCTTGTTGAAAAGGCACAGCAGGGCAAGGTTGTAACACGTCTGAAAGGTGGTGATCCATTTGTGTTTGGACGCGGTGCCGAGGAAGCAGAGGTGCTGAAAAATCATGGCATTGCCTATGAAATCGTGCCTGGCATTACAGCAGGTATTGCAGCGCCAGCTTATGCGGGCATTCCTGTGACACATCGGGATTTTGCGACAAGCTTTGCAATTGTCACAGGACATGGTCGTGAGGAAAAAGGACAAGATTTTTTAAATTGGCCAGCGCTGGCAACAGGAATTGATACGGTCGCCTTTTATATGAGCGTTGGCAATATTGCCTATATCGCTCGAAAATTAATCGAACATGGACGTAATACAGCAACACCTGTCGCTGTTATTGAGTGGGGAACGACTGCACAACAGCGTACAATTACAGGGAGATTAGATGAAATTGCCAGCATTATTGAACGTGAAGGGTATCATAATCCTTCCATGATTGTTGTTGGTGATGTCGTTAATATACGTGAAAAAATACAATGGTTTGAAGAGCAAGGACTTGCTTTTTCGTAAAGCAGAAGGAGGAAGCATAATGACAACTGTGATAGAAGCGTTAAAAAAGCGTCGCGCAATTCGTAACTATACAGCCGCGCCAGTTGAAAAAGAAAAGATCGAGCAAATTTTACAAGCCGCAACCTATGCGCCAAACGACCGTATGCGAGAGCCTTGGCATTTTTATGTCATTCAAGGTGAAGCAATGCAGCGTTATGAGGACATGGCGACTAGCTATTTACAGGAGCGTTTCCCAACAAAGCCTCATTTAGTGGAGAGTTCTTTAAAGGTTGTACAAACAACACCTGTTGCTATTGTAGTAACAGCAGATATGGTAGAAGGCGACACAGATGCAACAGAGGATAATATTTTTGCTGTCTGTAGTGCGATTATGTCCATGTGGCTAGCAGCAGAGGAGCTAGGACTTGGCTTTGTCTGGCGTACACGTGGTGTTGGACTTGTCCATGATCCCCGTATGCATACATTTATTGGTGCAAGCGATACCCAAAAAGTAGTCGGAACAATTTTTATCGGCTATCCTGAAGAGCAAGAGCTTGGCGATAAGAAACGCACATCCTTTGAAGAAAAAACAACTTGGCTGTAAGGAGGCTAAACACATGGCTAAAAAAGGCTTGTTGTTAGTTTATACAGGCGAAGGAAAGGGCAAAACAACGGCATCCCTTGGCGTAACATTACGCGCGGTTGGCCGTGGCTTACATGTGCGCTATATGCAATTTATTAAATCACCAGAGCGTACATATGGCGAACAAATTGCCCTGCGTAAGCTTGGCGTGGACATGGAGCAAATGGGCATTGGCTTTACATGGACAAAGACACCTGAAGAGCACCGCACTGCTTTAGCAAAGGCATGGCAAAAAACAAAGGAAGCCTTGCAGGATGACAGCATTGATTTATTAGTGTTAGATGAATTAAACAATGCACTTGCCATTACAAGGTTTCCAATTGCTGATGTGCTCCCATTGGCAGAGGTGCTAGAGGCTATTAAGCAACGCCCATCAACGATGCATCTTGTTGTGACAGGCAGAAGCGCTCATCCAGCCCTACTGGAGCTAGCTGATTTAGTATCAACCATTGATGCGACAAAGCATTATTATGATGAAGGCATCCCAGCGGTGAAAGGGCTTGAATTTTAACTAACCAAGGGCTGGGTGAATAGCCGCGGAGCCAAGGCAAATACATGCGGAAAAGAAGCAAATAGCCGCGGAACCAAAATAAATACCCGCGCTACATCAATTACAACGGAGGAAAAAGAACGATGCCAGCTAAATCTATTATGATTCAAGGAACAGCCTCTGATGTTGGAAAAAGTATGATTTGTACGGCATTATGTCGTATCTTTTCAGATGATGGTTTTCAAGTAGTGCCGTTTAAATCGCAAAATATGGCACTTAATTCATTTGTAACAAAAGATGGCGGAGAAATTGGCCGTGCACAGGGTGTACAGGCAGAGGCAGCCCGCGTTGTCGCAACAACGGATATGAATCCTATTTTGCTCAAGCCGAAGCAAGATATGATGTCTGAAGTTATTGTGCATGGCAAACATTTTTTAAATATGGATGCTAAAAGCTATCGCAATAACTTTGTGCAGGAAGCGATGCCGATTGTTGAAAAATCGGTGCGTACATTACAGCATACATATGATGTGATTGTGCTAGAGGGTGCAGGAAGCCCAGCAGAAATTAATTTAAAGGATCGCGATATTGCCAATATGCGAATGGCGCATTTAGCAGATGCTGCGGTCGTGCTTGTGGCTGATATTGATCGTGGCGGCGTTTTTGCCTCGATTATTGGGACACTGGCACTGCTGGATGAGGCGGAGCGAGCACGTGTCAAAGGGCTAGTTATTAATAAGTTTAGAGGTATGCGAGAATTACTGGATGATGGTCTGGAATGGGTCGAGCGTGAAACAGGCATTCCAGTGCTTGGTGTTATTCCTTATTTGGATGTCAAGATCGAAGCAGAAGATTCTCTCGCCTTATCGTCCCTGCGCTTTAAAAAGCCAAAGCCTGGCGAATTTGTCGTAGATGTAGCGATGATTCGCTTGCCACGTATTTCAAACTTTACAGATATTGATCCATTCTTTGATGAGCCTGAGGTAGGTGTTCGTTTAGTTGGCAATGTGCAGGAGCTTGGGACACCGGATTTACTAATACTGCCAGGAACAAAAAGCACCATGGATGACTTAGCATGGTTAAAGGCACAGGGCTTTGATAAGGCGATTGCCCATTTACATCAGCGCGGCACAAAAATTATCGGCATTTGTGGCGGCTTCCAAATGCTTGGTGAAACATTACTAGACCCAGATGCAGTGGAAGGAAATGGTGAATCGGCTGAAGGTCTTGGACTATTGCCAATGGAAACGATTTTTGTTGGGGATAAAAAGACTGTGCAAATGACAGGCACAAGAGGGCAGGATATATTGACAGGCTATGAAATCCATCTAGGGCGTACCAAAATTTTACGTGATGAAGTATCACCATTTCTACAGCTTGAGGATGGGCGTGTAGACGGCGCTATTAGTCATGATGAACAGATAATTGGCACGTATTTCCATGGTCTATTCCATAATCGGCCATTTACTCGCCAGCTTGTCAATGAAATACGATTAAAAAAGGGCTTAGTCGCTTTACCAAGTGATGTAAAAAGCGATGCGCAACAACGAGAGGATGCCTACAATATGCTTGCTAGCCATGTACGTGCTAATCTTGATATGAAAAAAATATATGAAATGTTATCGTTAGAGGTATCTGTATGACAAGAAAAGGGCCGTTAGCCATTAATTATGAAGCATTATGGCAGGAGGGTATGAAGGATTGGCATGGTCATATGCCTGAGCGTATGGTCAATGATCAGCTAGAGGAGCAATTTTGGACACAGTCTGTCGCACGAAAAAAATTAGGCCAGACAGACCCTTATGCTGCAAAAATTTTTCAAGAGCTGCAAAAAAGCATTGAACCGCAGCATTCCGTATTAGAAATTGGTCCTGGCTGGGGGAATTATACATTCCCATTAGCACAACAGGTGGACAAGCTAACATGTGTAGATAGCTCTGAAAGTATTTTGCATTATTTACAACAATGCATGCCTAATGAGCAGCATGTTTCCTATGTGCATGCAAAGTGGGAGCATTTAGCTGCTGATGATATCGAGCCACATGATATTGTGTTAGGCATTAATTGTTTTTATCGTATGTATGAAATTAAAAAAGCCTTGTATCATATGAATCGTCTTGCAAAAAAGCGAGCGATTATTGGCATGACAACAGGGCCAATTCAACCACATTATGAATATTTATATGAAAAATATGGCTATGCGATTAAATTTCCACGTAGAGATTATATTGAATTTTTAAACTTATTATATGAAATGGATATTTACGCAGACTGTCAAATCATTCCGTTAGAGCGTGTCTATGAATATAATAGCTATGAGCAGCTAATAGCAACACAAAGTAAAAAAATATTAAGTGCCAACTTCCAGCAAGCACATGTGGAGGAATCACTGGCACCTTTTATCGAAGAAAGAAATGGGCGTTATTATTATCGTCATGATTTTCATGCAGCACTTGTATCATGGCAGCCTAAATAATACATAAACCTTTGGGAAAGCTATTTTGTCAAAGGTTTTTCTTCTTGATATGAATAGGGTACAATAAAGGGATAGAATAAGAAACGAGGTGGCAGATGTGCAGCTACATTTTTTAGGAACAGGTGCAGGCATGCCTTCAAAAGATCGTAATACAAGTGCTTTAATGGTGAAGCTATTAGATGAAATAGGGGAAATGTGGCTATTTGACTGTGGCGAGGCAACACAGCATCAAATTTTACATACCTCGTTAAAACCACGGAAGGTAACGAAAGTTTTTATTACGCATTTACATGGTGATCATATTTTAGGCTTACCTGGCTTTTTAAGCTCGCGCTCCTTTCAAGGAGGAGATGAGTCTTTAACAATTTTTGGTCCAGCAGGCTTACAGCAATGGATTGAGCAAACATTGGCGTTATCCAACACTCATTTAACATATGCTGTGCATTTTGTAGAGGTGCAGGAGGGCATTATTTTTGAGGATGATTATTTTACGATTTACGCTAAGGAGCTGCGCCATGTTGTTCCATGCTATGGCTATCGTATTGAGCAAAAGGATTTACCAGGTGAATTATTAATAGAAAAAGCGCAGGCTCTCGGTATTCCGAAAGGTCCACTGCTTGGGCAGTTGAAGAAAGGGCAGCATATTGTGCTGGACAATGGCACTGTTATTCAAGCGAAGGATGTAACTGCTCCCCCTAAAAAGGGCTTTACGCTAACAATTTTAGGAGATACAAAATATTGTCAAGAAGCTGTGCAATTAGCAATGAATGCTGATATTGTTGTACATGAAGCAACCTTTGATGGCACAATGACAGACCTCGCAACAAAATATGGGCATGCAACAAATACAGAGGCAGCCAAAGTTGCACAGCAAGCAGGAGCAAGCTATTTACTATTAAATCATTTGAGCGCTCGCTTTCTTCCACAAGATTTACCTCAGTTTTTAGCACAAGCCCAGCATGTTTTCCCACAAACACTATTAACCGCCGATCATACAACCTTTACTTGGCACAACAATCAATTACTTTAGCCATCTAAGGGGGCTGTCTAATAAGTCCCTAAAATAAACAGGTGTAGAAAAACGAGTCGCTTTTCTACACCTGTTTTTGTGTTTTTATCTAGTTCTTTTGAAAGAAGCTGGCGGATGCCTGCTACTTTCAAGAGATTGTGAGCTAATGCCACTATCCCAAACTCTGTGTAAATCTTATCGATGCCTCGTAGTAAAAATCTGCGGAACGACCGATTGCCCTTGATGTGACCAAAAACACTTTCTACGTCGATTTTGCGTTGCGCATAGATTCGTGATTTTTCTTCACATTCAAGGGCTGCTTTTGCCTTTGCTTTCATTTCTTCAAAAATAGGATTCCATTGTACTTGGCGATTGCCTTTGGCTTTTGTACAGAGCACTTTCAATGGACATTCTGAACAGTCTTCACATTCATACATTTTTAGACTTTGTTCAAAACCCGAGGCATTCTTTTTATTCATATATTTTTTAAACGTCACTTTTTGCCCGTTTGGACAAATAAAATGATCGTCATGTTCGTTGTAATCCCAATTTTTCGCATGCTTCATATTCTTCTTGTAACTACGCGACTTTTCTTTTAAATACATGCCGTATGGGATTAAAAAGTCGAATCGGGGTTGTTTTTCATCACCAATCGCATAGAGATAATTTTCTTCACTTCCATAACCGGCATCCGCTATAATTGTTTTTGGCATCGGTAAACTAGACGCTACTAATTTCTCTACGTGTGGAATAAAACAACGTGTATCGGTTGGATGTTGATGCATTGAATAAAATAAAATGAATTGATTTTCTGTAGCCATTTGAACATTATAAGCTGCTTTTAGTTGCCCATTTTTCATGTGATCATCTTTCATCCGCATAAAAGTCGCGTCATGGTCTGTTTTCGAAAAGCTATTACGGTCGCCAAAGATTTCATGTTGCTTTTTGTATTTGTTCAAGCGAGGTAAAAAATCTTCGCGAATGAATTTGAGTGGTTTTTTTAGTACACTACGCTGCGAACGGATCTCTTTACGTACTGTGACATTTTCTTCGGCTCCCATTGCGTCTGTTAAGGCATTTACTTGTGTTTCTAATTCCTGCGCAATCGTTTCTAATTGGGCTGAGGTCGCGTCTTCTTTCAGTTCTTCGGCATTGAATTGTATGCATTCAGCTTCTGTTATTTCTTGAATATGTTGAATCGTTTCTTGCATTTTTATTTTTAGCTTTCCTTCAAAATTCTGCACTGCTTTTTTCCATACAAAAGAATACTTATTGGCGTCTGCTTCCATTTTTGTGCCATCTAAAAAGTAATTCTCCATTATAATATAGTTTTGTTCAATAAGAAGTAGAATCATTTGTTCAAATAGCGAATCCATCATATCTTTTAATTGATGTGAACGAAAACGATTAATTGTACGATGATCCGGCTTCTGTCCTGCCGCTAACCACATGGCAGGTAAATTTTCATGAAGTAATTTTTCAATACCACGCGAAGAGTACACTTTTTGTGAATACCCGTAAAGGAGCACTTTCGTCATCATTTTGGGATGGAAAGAGCTACGACCTCCACCTTTATAATAAGAAAAAAAGACTTGGTCATCTATAAGTTCAATCATTTCATCAATTACACGTGATACATGGTTTGTTGGAATCGTGTCTTGAATATCAAAAAGGGAAATGCCTTGTTTATTCTGATAAGGAATAAAGGTAGGAATAGAATGACCTGTTTTAGGAACGGCAGTTTCTTCTGAAAGCTGTAGTGGTAGTGATGTTTGTTCCGTGCTATAATTTTGGTGAGTAGTTTGAGGATTACTCATAAAAAATCGTCCTTTCTGTAAATGGTGTTGTGGTAACTTCATTTTACAATAACGGTCGATTTTTTTGTGCTTATTTTTGAAATTAAAACAGGGCTGCCACCAAAAGTCATTTCAATGACTTTTGGGACAGCCCCTTTTGTAGTTCTAAACACCTAATGAAATGCGCTACTTAATCCAATTGATAATACCCTAAATTGACCTCTATAACTTATGCTATTTATCCTAATTAAATTATTACAATTTAATGACAATTTCCTGATTTATTGTTAGCAGTTTGAAAAAAATGAATGAAATATATGGAAGGACTATTGTATGATGAAATGGAAAAGCTGTACTTTTTAGGGGGAGCGTTAGCATGAGAAATTCAATGAAATGGAAGATGCTGCTGGAGATTATGATCATCGTTGTATTGATTATTGGTGCATTTTCTATTTATATTTACCGAGCTACATATAAAAGTGAAAAGAGCAATGGAGAGGCACTTGCTAACTCTATTGTGATGGGATTAGAAGCAGCGATTCAATCCCGAGAAAAGGCTGAAGAAATCATGGAGAAAGAAATGATTGCTGAATCCGTAATGGCATCGTATATTCTTGACCAAGGTGCAACACATGAAGATTTAAAAGCGATTGCTGAGCGTGGAGGTATAGATGAAATTTGGAGTACAGATGATAAAGGTAATACAACCGTAACATCGATTGCACCAGCTATTGACTTTAATTTTGGTGCAGACCCAAATGGGCAAGCGGCGGAATATATGCAATTATTGGAGGGCAGTGCACAGGAAATTGTCCAAAAGGCACAGTTCCGTGATATTGACAATGAATTTTTTAAATTTGTCGGTGTAGGTAGTTGGAATCCTGCAACACCACAAATTATACAAGTAGCACGTAATGGTCAGCAGCTATTAGATTTAGAAGCGAGCATTGGCGGTGAATCTTATATTAATGAGCTGAACCAATATTTATCTTCAACGGTGCTATATGCGGCAATTGTAGATGAAGCAGGTCAGGTGATTGCAGCAACAGCCGATAAAGATTTAGCAGCTATCGGTTTTAAGTCTGCTCACTTTTCTACACATCAAGCAACAGATTTTTCAGGGCGTTATGATGGAACACGTGTGACGCAATATGTAAAGCCACTATCCAATGGTACATCTTTAGCTATTATTGTTTCGAATAAAATTCTTTCACATATTTTAATTGGCACCATTGTGGCATCATTAATTGTGGTTTGTGTTATTTTCTTTATTACAGGTGTATCTATTGCTCGACAGGTCAATCGTATTAATAATGTACGTGACTCTTTGGAGGAGATCAGTAAAGGTGAAGCCGATTTAACGAAGCGAATCCCTATTAATGCGCAAGATGAAATTGGGCGATTAGTTGCTTCATTTAATGGCATGATGGACAATTTCCAAATAATTATGCGGGAATTAAAGCAAGGTGCGAACGACATTAAAGCAGCGACATATACCATTCAAGAAAATGCCCATGACACACTTGATTCCGCTGCTACAATTCAACAAGAATCAAGCCAAGTTGCACAGGCATCCTTTGCACAGCAACAAAATACGGAAGATAGCACGCATTCAATGGAAGAATTAGCACGAGGTATTCAACATATTTCAGAATCCATTGCTGAAATTTCTACTATTTCTCGTAACACAGAGGAAAATGCTGATAATGGCTTACAAATTATGCGTACACTTCAGCAGCAATTAGTAACGATTCATGAAAAAACAGATTTTGCGGTTATCGGTACACAGGAATTAGAAAAATTATCCGCAATGATTGGAGAATTTACCAATGTCATCACAGGTATTTCCGATCAAACGAATTTACTAGCATTAAATGCTTCTATTGAAGCGGCTCGTGCTGGAGAAGCAGGAAAAGGCTTTGCAGTCGTAGCCGAGGAAGTGCGTAAATTGGCAGAAGATTCTAAAGTCGCAGCAGATCGCATTACACAAGTAGTAGTAGATGTTCAAAAAGAAACCGCTAATATGGTGATAACTATTCAATCGACAGCAGATGTTTTACATGCGGGGCGTTCCGTTGTGGAGGAAGCACAACAATCCTTCGAGGGCATTCATAATGATGTACAAGTGCTGGCAACACAGGTGGATTTAGTATCTAGCTCAACAGAGGAGATTGCTGCAAGCACAGAGGAAGTAACAGCAACGATGGAGGATGTATCATTGCTCGCAAAGCAAACATCTAACAGTGTTGATGCCGTTGCACAAAAGGCAAAACATCAAGCACAAAGCATGGAGGGCATGACAGCATTTATCGATCAATTAAATGCAACAGCCGAAAGCCTTCAGCAATCCGCAGGCAAATATAAAGTATAACAGAAATATAGTGCAGGCAATGGTATTATTCCCGTATAATTGAAAAAGGGGTGTAGTTTACATGAATCAACAAAAGATGCCACCAGCACTCTTGCGCTTAATCGTCATTTTTCCAAATGTGCTGAGTTATTTTTTATTATTTGGTCTAATCGTCTTTGTCATCACAAACTATGAAGCATTGAAGGCAAATGATAATTTAACCGTCTGGCTTATTTTTATCGCTGTGCTAGGACCTGCTGCTATGTATACGACCTTTAGTATTGTGAAAAAAATTCGCGCAGGACATATGTAAGCCAACTAGAGCGACTTCCTATTTCAATAGTAGGGAGTCGTTTTTCATAAGCATAAAAAATAGCGATGGAGAAACACTACTCTATACAAAGCTGAAACAATGAGAGGTGTTTGCATGGATACGATCAATTGCGACTTTTCGCCAATGAAGGAAACGTTAAAGGAGGAGCTGCTTCAAGTAATTTTATCATTGCAGCAAAGCATAGAGGAAATGGACACAGACACAAACTGCCTTCTTGGTAATTTTGAAAAAATTAAAGAGAAATTTATGACCATTGAAATGAAAGCCGCTACATTTTATTTGAATTGCTATCTTTCCCCATTTACCGAAAAATATCCAGAACTATCGTATAGCGTGCAAAATATGTCCACGAGAAAGCATGGTGGTTTAATTGTGATTGAACGTGAAGATTCGTTACAGCATTTGATTCAGCCCGGTGTACATATTGGTGCGGAGGTGACACATTCATTGCTGGAATCTATTTTCTTTCCGGGGAATCCACTACATGATGGAGCAGTGCTAATTCATCATAATGTGATTGAGTCAGCCGCAAATGTACTACCATTATCAGAGCGTTATACAGGTGAAAAGAAATTAGGCACAAGGCATCGTGCTGCATTAGGCTTAAGTGAAATGAGTGATGCACTGATTATGATTGTATCAGAAGAAACAGGTAGAATTTCTTTTGCCTTTCATGGCAACTTATATCCAATTACACCACATGGTATTATATAGGGGGCATCCCTATATGAAAAATACCTCGAATTCGAGATATTTTTCTTGCTTTGCATTCACTTGCGTGGTAAAGTGATAATAAAAGAGAGGAGCAGGCTATGAAAAATCATACATTAGGCACATTAACATGGATTCGGATGATGCGCTTTACAACGCAAAGTAATCACCTGTCCAATGAATTTTTAAAACGCTTTGATTTAACCACTGCACAATTTGATGTGCTCATGCAAATAAAAACCTATGCGCCTATTACGCAATCCCAATTAGCGGAGAAAGTAACCGTTACGCAGGGTGGAATGTCCCGTATGCTTGCCCGACTTGAAAAAGAGGGGCTTATTATGCGTAAGCAAAATTGGAAGACTAAAACGATTTCGCTAACAATAAAAGGGGAACAGATGCTAGATGCTGCAACACCAAGCCAGCTTCACTTCCAGTCTTCATTTTTTGAAGATATATTAACAGAAGAAGAAATAAAATCTTTATATAATATGCTGACAAAGCTTGAAAAGCATAGTCGAGAAAAGCAATTGCCACCAATGTAATTTTTTTACACTATCACTTGCTCAATCAAGTGATAATAACAAGGAGGACTAATAATCATGAAAAAATTAAATGGACATCACCATATTTCCATGCTAACGAAAAATGGCAAAAACAATAATGATTTTTATACAAAAATTTTAGGGCTACGACGTGTGAAAAAAACCGTCAATCAAGATTCACCATCCATGTATCATTTATTTTATGGCGATCTAACAGGTGCGGCTGGTACAGAGCTAACCTTTTTTGAAATGCCTGTCGCTGGACGAACTGTAAGAGGAACAAATGCCATTACACGTATTGGCTTACTTGTCCCAAGCTATGATAGCCTGCGCTATTGGCAGGAGCGCTTTCAACAGCAGGGGGTTGAACATAGCGCCATTACAACCTATGCAGGAAAAGATGCCCTATTTTTTGAAGACCATGAAGGCCTACGTATGGTGCTAATTAATCATCATGGCCAAGCTACGCCTGCACATTGGCAGCCATGGGATGGCAATGATATTCCAGCAGCACATCGTATTTTAGGTATGGGGACAGTGGAAATAACGGTTCGCTATTTGCAGCGCACAGTGCATCTACTACAAGACCTATTCCAATATACAGTTGTTGCAGAACGTGAGGAGGAAGCAGTTCTTCAAGCAATTGAAGGGGAAGTATTTGGTGAAATTATTGTGAAAGAGCTAGAAGGGCCAAGCGAAAAGCCAGGCAAAGGGAGTATTCACCATTTAGCATTGCGTATAGAGAGCGTGGAAGAGCTACAAGCATGGGCTGCCAAAATTAAGGAGCGAGGCTTTGATAGCTCAGGTGTTGTAGATCGTTATTATTTCCAGAGCCTTTACTTTAGAGATCGTAATGGTATTTTATTTGAACTAGCAACAGACGGTCCAGGATTTACAGTAGATTGTACTGTGGAAGACCTTGGCAAAAATTTAGAGCTTCCACCATTTTTAGAAGAAAAACGTGCTGATATTGAAGCTTTTTTAGAACCACTCGATTAAGGAGAGCGTATAAATATGGAAAAATATCGTATCAACCAATCACAAGGTCTTGAATTTGGGCTATATTCTTTAGGAGATCATATTCCTAACCCATTAACAGGCGAACGTATTTCTGCGCAGCAGCGTTTACAGGAGCTAGTAGAGGCAAGCCAATTGGCAGAGCAGGCAGGAATTGATGTGTTCGCTATTGGTGAAAGTCATCAAACGTATTTTACAACACAGGCACATACGGTTGTGTTAGGGGCGATTGCACAAGCAACATCAAGCATTAAGTTAGCAAGCTCTGCTACGGTGCTAAGTGTGTCAGACCCTGTGCGCGTCTATGAGGATTTTGCTACACTTGATTTATTATCTGACGGGCGTGCAGAAATTGTAGCAGGACGTGGTTCCCGTGTAGGAGCCTATCATTTACTTGGCGTTGATCTACAAAACTATGAAGAGATTTTTGAGGAGAAATTAGCGCTACTCGTGAAAATTAATGAGGAGGAGCTTGTGACATGGGAGGGGCAATTTCGTGCACCACTCCACCATGCTCAAATTTTACCACAGCCTAAAAATGGCTCCTTACCGATTTGGCGAGCGGTTGGTGGACCACCTGCCAGTGCCATTAAAGCAGGCTATATGGGGATTCCGATGATGCTCACAACATTAGGTGGGCCTGCGAGCCATTTTAAGCCATCCGTTGATGCATACCGAGAGGCGGCAGGGCGCAGTGGCTTTGAGCCAAATGAGCTACCAATTGCAACAACGAGCCTGTTTTATGTAGCCGATACAACACAAGAAGCATTAGACGGGATGTACCCACATTTAAACGGCGGCTTCCAGGCGATTCGTGGCAGTGGCTATCCACAGCAGCAATTTATGCAAGCACCAAATGTGCATGATGCCTTAATGGTTGGCAGTAAAGAGCAAATTATTGAAAAATTATTGTATCAATACGAGCTATTCGGTATGCAGCGCTTTATGGCACAAATTGATTTTGGTGGTGTACCATTCGATAAAATGATGAAAAATATTGAAATCATCGGCAATGATATTATCCCTGCTATCAAAAAATATACAGCGCAATAAATAAGGTCATCTTTCTTGCAAGCTCTGTCACCTTCACAGCATAATTAGATAGAGGGGGGCGTTAATCATGGTATTTTCGCTATTTAAAAGGAAAAAAGAGCCACAGCTTATGAAAAATAGAGTGGAGTTTTGCATTACAAACCTATCACTAGGTGCAGCAGATGCCTATGATGTATTGATGGAGCGTGATGATATCGAGGTGGAGGAATCGGGCTGTACCTCGCACTGTGAAGTTTGTGAGCAGGGTTTGTTTGCTATTGTCAACGGAGAAATCATTACCGCAGATCATGCTGAGGCATTGGTACAGGCAATTGAAGAAGAACTAAAGCAAAACCCTCTTTTATAAGCAAAAAAAAACAGCTTGTATTGGGACAAGCTGTTTTTTTTATGTGCTATTACCAGCCTCGCACATATTGTACAGGTGGTTGAATATCCTCGCCCAACGCTTTTGCAGCATGGAGCGGCCAATAAGGCTCTCGTAGTAAAGCACGCGCAAGGAAAATTAAATCGGCACGGTTGTTTTGTAAAATTTCCTCTGCTTGAATAGCTGTTGTAATCAGACCAACTGCACCAGTTGGAATATTTGCCCCATGCTTAATGGCCTCTGCATGTGGTACTTGGTAGCCTGGGAATGCATGGATAGCTGCTTGCACAACCCCGCCTGTTGATACATCAATCAAATCAACGCCTTGTGATTTCATCCAGCGACTAAAGATAATAAAGTCCTCCATTGTTGTACCATCCTCTGCATAGTCCTCCGCAGAAACACGGACAAGTAAAGGTCCTTCCCATACACTACGTACGGCATCAATCACTTGGCGCAATATACGATAACGATTTTCCTGTGAGCCACCATATTGATCCTGACGTTTATTCGTTGCAGGCGATAAAAATTCACTGATTAAATAGCCATGTGCTCCGTGTATTTCGAGCACATCGAAGCCTGCCTTGGCTGCGCGGATAGCTGCTTGCTTAAAGGCTTCGATAACATGATGAATATCATCCTCTGTCATTGCCGTTGGTGTTTTGTAATCTTCACTAAAGGCAATAGCGGATGGAGCAAAGATTTCGCCATCTACCGTCGCTTTACGCCCCGCATGTGCAAGCTGAATGCCTGCTTTTGCGCCATATGCTTTCATCCCATCCACTAATTGACGTAAACCTTCGATATGTGCATCATCCCAAATACCTAAATCCTTATTGGAAATACGACCTTCAGGGACAACACCTGTTGCTTCAACAATTATAAGCCCTACTTGACCTGCTGCGCGTGTTGCATAGTGTACGAGATGGAAGGGTGTAACAAGCCCATCCTCCTGTGCAGAATACATACACATCGGCGCCATCACAACACGATTTTTTAAAGTAATGGATTGTAGTTGATAAGGTTCGAATAATTTGCTCAAAATAAAGCCTCCTAATTCCTAGTGATATGCTTTATTTTGCACCTGTTGCTAGCCATTTGCAAGTGAACGAGATCGGGCTTCTGCTTCTTTAATGCATGCCTCAATAGCTTCATGGAATTGATGTTGCTCTAATGCTTGAATACCAGCCTCTGTTGTGCCTCCTGGGCTTGTGACCTTTTTGCGTAAAACATCAGGTTCATCTGTGGATTGCTTGAGCATTTCAGCACTACCAGCAAGTGTTTGTGTCATAAGTAGTCGTACTGTATCTTTAGATAGTCCCACCTTTGTGCCTACTCGTTCAAAAGCCTCCATTAAATAATAAATATAAGCAGGACCACTACCTGAAAGAGCTGTTACTGCATGTAATTGATCTTCATTGACTTCGATAACAGAGCCAATCGCCTCTAGCAATTCAAGGAACATTGTCCGCTGTGTGGCAGATACTTTGTCATTAAAGGCGATGCCACTTGCGGACATACCGATTGTCGCAGAGGTATTTGGCATCACACGTGCGATAGGGCGTTCACCTAAAAATTGTGTAATCGTATCGATGGAAACACCTGCTAGCACCGATACCACAGCAGATTGAGCTGTAATTTTCGATTTTAATTCACGCATTGCCACAATCGCATCCTTTGGTTTCATCGCCAAAATAATGACGTCTGCCTGCTGATAAATAGCAGGGTCATCCACCTTATTCACCCCATATGTTTCATGTAAAAACTGTAAACGCTCCTTATCAGAACGATTCGTAATGTAAATTTCCTGTGCGGTTAGCACATTTTGCTTAATCCAGCCTTGCATCAACGCCTCAGCCATTGAACCTGCACCAATAAATACTATTTTTTTCATGACCAACACCTCCAGTTCAAAATCTGTGATAGCCGCTAGTGCTTTATTTTGGTGCAGCAGGTACTTAAATGTCCCTGTCGAACCAAAATAAAAAGCGCTCTCGTCCTTCTTACAAGGACGAAAACGCTGTCGTTTCCGCGGTACCACCTTTGTTTGCCAATTTGGCACAACTTTTCGCCCTTTTATCGCAAGGGAAACGGTTATGTTTGCATAACTGCTCAGAAGTAGGTTCAGCAATGGGAGCGGGTGATGTTACTTTCAGCAAAATGTAACACTCTCTAACACCTTCACCAATCACTTACTTGGCTTCATCAACGCATATAAGTAATTTGATTATTCAAAATTATAGTGATGAATAGGCAACGTGTCAACAGGAGGATGACGAAAAGAGAAAAAACTTGTAAAATAGAATGAATTCGTATTCACTAGTGCGTGAAAAGGGGGAAACAACTTTGTCTATTTACAAAATAGAAATACCAACGCCCTATGCAGTAGGAGATGTTAATGCATTTATTGTCAAGGGGGATGCACTAAGCATTTTTGATGTTGGACCAAAAACAATGGAAGCCTATGATGCGTTGAAATGGGGGATTCGAGCAGCTGGCTTTGAGATGCGCGATATCGAACAAGTTGTCTTAACCCACCATCATCCAGATCATGCTGGATGGGTAGATGCCTTTCCATATGCAGAAATTTTAGGACATGCCTACAATGATAAATGGCTGCGGCATGATGAAGATTTTTTACGCTATCATGAGCAATTTTACAGTGAGCGTTTATTAGAGCACGGTGTTCCACAACAGTATATTCCAACAAGTGTCCATGTTCGCCGCGAATTAGAGCTTGTTGGGGAACGCCCATTAACACAAATTTTAATGGACGGAGATGAAGTGCCTGGTCACCCAGGATTAAAGGCAATTGAAACATTGGGACATGCACAAAGCCATTTTATTTTCTGGGATGAAAAAACACATCATGTTATTGGTGGGGATTTATTGCTTGAAAAAATTACGCCTAATCCATTAATCGAGCCACCATTGGATCGTACCGTAGGACGTACAAAATCATTGCTGCAATATAATGCCTCGCTTGAAATTTTGCGTCAATTGCCTGTAAAAATGATGCATACAGGACATGGGGCAGAGCTGGAGGGTATTCCAGCATTGATTGATCAGCGACTTGAACGTCAGCATCAGCAGTCGATGAAGGTTTATGAATTAATGGGGGATGATGAATTAACGGTTGTGCAAGTAACAGAGCGTTTATATCCTGCCATTTTCCAGCGTCAGCTTGGCTTAACATTATCAAAAACACTTGGTCATTTAGATTATTTAGAGGCACATCAATTAGTGACATCGACAAAAACAGCAGAGGGCATTTATTTATTTACAAGAAAGCAGGCTGATCGATGAGGAACAAAACGATTTTCGTTACAGGTGCAACAAGCGGTGTTGGCTTGAAAATTACAGAATTACTAGTAGCACAGGGGCATACCGTTTATGCAACGGGTCGCAATGCAGTGGCATTAAAAGCATTGGAGCGCTTAGGAGCCAATGTTATCCAAGCTGATTTAAGCAATTTAGCTGCTATTGATAAGGTTTGTGCACAGCTACCTTTACTGGATGTCGCAATTTTATCAGCAGGTGTAGGGAAATTTGAGATTGCCCCAGCTTTATCAGATCAGGCAATTGCACAAATGCTTGAGCTAAATATTGCTGTGCCCATCTATCTTACCAAACGTTTAGCAGCCACAATGATGCAGCGTCAGCAAGGGCATTTCATTTTTCTCGGCTCACAGGCAGGAAAGGTTGCCACACCAAAGGCGAGTGTCTATGCAGCAACAAAGCATGCATTAGTTGGCTTTACGAATGGGCTGCGTATGGAATTAGCACCTTATCATATCCATGTCACTGCGATTCATCCAGGTCCTATTGATACGCCTTTTTTAGATAAGGCAAGCGATGACCATGGCTACCGAGCATCTTTAGGCAAATTGTTATTGTCCGCTGAGGAGGTGGCACAGGCGACCGTGAAAACGATTGAACGTCCTGTACGTGAGGTCAACTTACCCAAAATTATGGGACTAACGAGCAAGCTTTATGCACTAGCTCCAGCCACCATTGAATTTTTAGGCAAATCATTTTTCCATAAAAAATAAACAACAGCCGCCAAACGACATTGGTGGCTGTTTTTATGGAAGCATATATTTTTTCAGTACATCTTCTTTAAATTGCTTCGCTTCTGCTGATTTTTCCTCGCCTATATCGAAGGAATCAGTTTGATCGATATTAAATTTACCCAAGTTATTATTGATAACCGCATATTGACCAAATGTGTTTTGCTTTAAAAATAAAATATAGGCACTACGTTCTTGAAGCTCTTTATAATGATTTGTAATGAGCTTCTTTTTCTCTGCCTGTCGTTCCACAATCCCTACTGGTTCGATTATCTTATAATTCTGAAAAATATATATTTTTATAGATATTTAAATATACGCCATATGAGCACGAAAAATTTGAATGCAACTGATAAAGGTGGTTATGACCATCAACGTACTATAACGAGCTAAAAAACGTTTTTTCGTGTAAAAATATGCATTGCTTGTAATAGGGCTTTAAGTATTGTTATACCTTCTTTTATAAGCCAAAAATGAAATGTTATAAATTTATAAAAATACACTTGTTTTTATTTTTATAACATGATAGTATTCATGTATAAACTTTTAAACAAATGTATAAACATACATATTGATAGCAGCAATTGGAGGCGCATTTTTCATGACAAATAAAAAAGTTGTATTAGCATATTCAGGTGGACTGGATACTTCAGTCGCAATTCCATGGTTAAAGGAGCAAGGCTGGGACGTTATTGCCGTATGTCTTGATGTTGGTGAAGGAAAAGACCTTGAATTTATTAAAAATAAAGCATTACAAGTTGGCGCAATTGAGTCTTATATGGTAGATGCAAAGGATGAGTTCGCTGAGGAATATGCATTAATTTCATTGCAGGCACATACATGGTATGAGCAAAAATATCCATTAGTATCAGCACTTTCTCGTCCACTTATTTCAAAAAAATTAGTGGAAATTGCAAACCAAGTAGGCGCGGACGCTGTTGCTCATGGTTGCACAGGGAAAGGGAATGACCAAGTTCGTTTTGAAGTTTCCATTAAAGCATTAAATCCTGACTTAGAGGTTTTAGCACCTGTACGTGAGTGGGGCTGGAGCCGCGATGAGGAAATCGAATATGCGATTAAGCATAATGTACCAGTTCCTGCAACATTGGATTCTCCATTTTCTATTGACCAAAACTTATGGGGGCGTGCGAATGAAGCGGGCATTATGGAAGACCCTTGGGTTGCACCACCAGAGGAGGCATATGGCTTAACAAAGGCAATTGAAAACACGCCAGATACACCAGAATTCGTTGAAATTGAATTTGTTGCTGGGAAGCCTGTTGCTTTAAATGGCGAAGGAATGAAGCTAGCAGATTTAATCCAACAATTAAATGCCATTGCAGGTGAGCATGGTGTTGGACGTATTGACCATGTGGAAAATCGTCTTGTTGGTATTAAATCACGTGAAGTATATGAAATCCCGGGGGCAAAGGTGCTACTAACAGCACATAAAGAGCTGGAAGATTTAACGCTTGTAAAGGAATTAGCACATTTTAAGCCAGTGATTGAGCAAAAGCTTTCTGAATTAATTTACGACGGCTTATGGTTCTCACCATTACGTGATGCACTTGAGGCGTTCCTTGCACAATCACAGCAATATGTAAATGGTACAGTGCGTGTGAAACTATTCAAAGGTCATGCCATTGTGGAAGGGCGTAAATCACCAAATTCCTTATACAATGAAAAACTGGCAACATACTCGAAGGAAGATCAATTCAACCATGCTTCCGCTGTAGGCTTTATTGAGCTATGGGGTCTACCAACTGTAGTGAATGCATCTGTTAATAAAAAGTAAGCTTGACAAATAAGGTGTAGGGAAGCATTGCTGTTTGCACTACACCTTTTGAGAAGTAATGAAGGAAAAGGTGAGCTGTGATGACAAAACTTTGGGGTGGGCGTTTTCAAAAGTCGGCAGAAGCATGGGTAGATGAGTTTGGCGCATCTATTGGCTTTGACCAGGAGCTTGTGCTAGAGGACCTTGAAGGTAGTGTTGCACATGTTACAATGCTTGGTGCAACAGGCATTTTACCAGCAGCTGACGTTGAAGCTATCTTAGATGGTCTTGCCCAATTAAAAGACAAGGCATTAGCTGGTGAGCTTGAATTTACCGTTGCTAATGAAGATATCCACTTAAATTTAGAAAAAATGTTAATTGATTTAATCGGTCCTGTTGGCGGCAAACTGCATACAGGTCGTAGCCGTAATGACCAAGTAGCAACAGATATGCATCTTTTCTTGAAAAAACGTGTACAGGAAGCAATTGATTTAATTGCAGCATTCCAACACACATTAATAGAGAAAGCACAGGAGCATATCGAAACGATTGCACCAGGCTATACACATTTACAGCGTGCGCAGCCTATCTCCTTTGCCCATCATTTAATGGCCTATTTTTGGATGCTAGAGCGTGATAAACAGCGCTTCACAGAATCCATCAAACGCATTGATATTTTGCCATTAGGTGCAGGGGCAATGGCAGGTACTACATTCCCAATCGACCGCTTACAATCAGCGGAGCTGCTTGGCTTTAGCAAGGTTTATGCAAACTCGATGGATGCTGTAAGTGACCGTGACTTTATTGTTGAATTTTTAAGTAATTCATCATTGCTCATGGCACATCTGTCACGCTTTGCAGAGGAAATTATTATATGGTCAACGGATGAATTTAAGTTTATCGAGCTGGATGATGCTTTTTCAACAGGCTCATCCATTATGCCACAAAAGAAAAATCCTGATATGGCAGAGCTAATTCGCGGTAAAACAGGTCGTGTCTATGGCAACCTCATGGGCTTATTAACGGTGTTAAAAGGTACACCATTAACATACAATAAAGATATGCAGGAGGACAAGGAAGGCATGTTCGATACCGTCCATACAATCCTTGGCTCACTTAAAATCTTTGAAGGTATGGTGCGTACAATGACAGTCAATACAGAACGTTTACAACAAGCTGTCCATGCTGACTTCTCAAATGCCACAGAGCTTGCAGATTATCTGGCTACAAAGGGTATGCCATTCCGTGAGGCACATGAGGTAACAGGAAAACTTGTCTTTACCTGTATTCAAAAGGGCATTTACTTGTTAGATTTACCGCTTGATGAGATGCAAAAGGAAAGTGCGCTGATTGAAGAAGATATTTATGATGTCTTAGCGCCAGAAGCGGCTGTTCGCCGTCGTCATTCCTTGGGAGGCACTGGTTTCGAGCAGGTTAAAATCCAAATTGAGCAAGCACAAGCCTGTCTTGCCTAATATGACTTTTGCGTGCATGTCCTTGTGACTTTTGCATAGATAATTCATGAAAGCTGTCCTGTGAGGCGCTATGAAAACCATATCCTTTTTCAGCAAAGCCAGAGGGTGATGTGAAAAAGAGAACCTTACATATGTGAAGGACAATCCTCAATTCTGGAGACGCGGAATTGAGGTTTTTGTGTAGAAAAAGATGGGAGGATTTATTAATGAGCGAACGTTTTACAAAGGGGCTTGAAACGATTAAACAGTATGTAACAGAGGAAGAAGCAGCAAGGATGGTTGAATCCGATGCATTGGCAGATATAGCCCCAGATTTACGAAAAATGATTATTGAATTTGCCTATGGGGATGTTTATGCAAGACCTGGGCTTGACGCAAAAAGTCGAGCACTTGTTGTGATTACAACGGTTGTGACACAGGGAGTAGCACCTCAAACTAAAACACATATACAGCGCGGCTTACATGCAGGTCTAACAGAAACAGAAATTGTAGAGGCACTTTTACAACTAGTGCCTTATGTTGGTTTCCCACGTGTACAAAATGCATTAACAATCGCACAGCAAGTTTTTGCAGAAAAAATGAATAAAAACATGGGAAATGGCTCATCATAATAGCGGAACCACTTATTAATCTGTGATGATGGGGAGGATGTAGAATGAGTAGTCAAATAGCCAAAGACCAAGAATCTCAGGAAAGTCCGCCACAACTGTTAAAGACCTTAACAGTGAAAATCAACAAGAAGCAATAAGTGTCCAAGGACTCAGAATTTTTTCTGGGTCCTTTTTTCTTTGGCTGAAAAATGGTTCATCAAAAATCTAAACGTTTTGACATACGAAAAAATCTGTAATACTCTAACTATAACAGATTGGGGGAGAGGCTATGAAAAAATTATTATGGTTATGCTGTGTATTAGTGCTTGTGGGAGCATGCACGCACAAGGACGCAAGGAGGGATGATGATATAAATAAGCAATTTATTGGCAAATGGGAAGGCGTTATTGAAACACCAAATGGTCCGCTTCCTATTGTGGTGGATTTACAGAATGATAGCGGCACATTATCGGTTCCAGCACAGGGCTTGACAAATTTACCATTACAAACGATTAGCTATACAGATAATCAAGTAACGATAGCTATGCATATCAATGGCTCAGCCATTACGATTAACGGTACATTAAAAGACAACCAAATAGAGGCTACATTTCAACAAAATGGTGGTACATTTCCATTAATTTTAACCGCCTATCAAAAGCAGTCTATTACGTATGAATTCTTGAAGATACCTGTTCAGCAGGGTGATTTAACAGTAGCCGTACAAAAGGCGAGTACATCCCCATCACCAGTGGCATTAATTATCGCAGGCTCTGGGCCAACAGATAAGGATGGCAATTCCGCTTTAGCAGGTAAAAATAATAGCTTAAAAATGCTTGCAGAGGGCTTAGCAAAAAAGGGCATTACAACGATACGCTATGATAAACGAGGACTTGGTGATAACCAAGCACTTGTAACAAAAGAAGAGGACAGTACATTTGACCAATACGTGGATGATGCTGTCCACATTCTGCAAACATTATTAGCTGATCCAGCTTATACAGGCGTACACGTTATTGGGCATAGTGAAGGCTCTCTTATTGGCTTACTAGCAGCGCAAAAAACAGGTGTAGAGTCCTTTGTTTCCATTGCAGGTGCAGGAAGACCATTGGATGAAGTGCTGTTAGAGCAATTAAAGGGTCAGCTCGCACCAAATCTTATCAATGAATCAACAAATATTTTGGCAGCACTTAAACGGGGTGAACAAGTAGCAACAGTATCACCACAATTACAAGCTGTTTTTCGTCCATCTGTGCAGCCTTTCTTAATATCCATGATAAAGCATCATCCTGCAGCGGAGCTTGCCAAAGTAACAGGTCGCGTATTAATCGTACAAGGAACAACGGATTTACAGGTCAAGGAAGCCGATGCTGAAGCATTAAAGCAGGGCAAACAAGAGGCACAGCTACTTTATATGGAGGGCATGAACCATGTGCTGAAAAAAGCACCAGCAGATCGGGCTGGCAATTTAGCAACCTATGCAGACCCCACACGCCCACTTCATGAAGAGTTGCTGCCAGCTATTCAACAATTTATTCTCAATGGAAAGTAGGGTGATTGCATGTGAGCGGCTTTGTATATTTTGTGCTGATGCTACCATTTCTTATTTTTGCGATTGTTTTATCACAGGGGAAGGGAGCTTTTTTGCTAACAGGGTTTCATACAATGTCACAGAAGGAGCAACAATATGATGAAAAAGCACTAGCAAAATTTATGGGGAAGATTATGTATAGTTACTGCTTTTGCCTATTATTATGTGCTTTCAGTGAATTATGGGCAATACAATGGCTATTAGTAATGGGGCTTAGCCTATTTGTAGCACTCACTATTTTTGTGCTTATTTATACAAATACAGGCAAGCGCTTTCAACAATAAAGGACTTGTTTACTACTAATAACAAGTTCTTTTTTTATGTAAAATATAGGGGATTAAAATCAAAGTTTCATATTAGAAATATTCTCGAAAATGATATATTTTTCCTCTTTTCTGTAAAACTAAAATTTTTAGAATAATAAGTATTATTATATATAACATTAAAAATTTAATAGGTTAGGAGAATTATTTGATATGTCCCAAATGTTAGCACTGACGATTGTACTGAGTATTTTATACATCGGAGATATCGTTGCAACAAGAACAAAAGCTTGGATTCCATCTGTGTTCGTCTGTGCGGTATTATTTTTAGTTGGCTATTGGACTTTCTTCCCACAAGATATTGTTAGTATTGCAGGGATTGGTCCAGTCGTTGCCACAATGTTAATGTATTTATTAATTACAAATATGGGCACATTGCTGTCCCTTAAAGAATTAAAAAATCAATGGAAAGCTATTGTCATTTCACTGTCAGGTATTTTAGGAATTATTGCGATTTTATTTACCATTGGTACAATGATTTTTGATTTAAAAACAATGATTGTAGCGATTCCTCCATTAGTAGGTGGGGTTGTTGCGGCATTGGTGATGTCGGAGGGGGCAGCGGCGGCAGGCTTAGATGATTTAGCCGTTTTTGCGATTGTTATCTATGTAATTCAAGGATTTGCAGGCTACCCAATTACATCTATTGTACTAAAACGTGAAGCGAAACGTTTGCTAAAGGAACACCAAAGAGGCAACGTTCAGACAATTACCCAAGCACAAGAGGAAGAACCTGTACCAGCGTCTGAGCAACAGCCAAAACTATTTAGCAGAATCCCTGCAAAATATAATACGGAATACTTTAAATTTTTCCGTTTAGCACTTGTTGGCTTACTAGCTTATGGTACATCTGTTGCCCTAGCACCCATTGTAACTGTAAATGCTTTAGTGCTTTGTTTAGTGTTTGGTGTACTTGCCTCAACAGTTGGCTTTTTAGAAAGACAACCATTACAAAAGGCAAATGGCTTTGGCTTTGCCATTATGGGCTTAATGCTCTTTATATTTGATGGTTTAAAACAGGCATCTCCAGATATGCTGTTACGCATTGTTGTGCCATTAGTTGTTTCGATAATATTAGCTGTGATTGGGATGTATATCTTCTCCTTTATTGCAGGAAAGCTCTTAAAGGTCAGTCCAAACTTAGCGTTTGCTGTATCATTAACAGCATTATATGGATTCCCAGCAGACTATATTTTAACGAATGAAGTTGTTAAATCATCAACAACAGATGAAAAGGAGCGTGAAATGTTATTAAGCAATATGCTACCACCAATGCTTGTCGGAGGCTTTATTAGTGTGACGATTACATCCGTTATTTTAGCGGGGATATTCGTAAGCTGGCTATAATAACATGAACGAACGTAAGGAGAGAGAAATTATGTGTAATATCAAGGAGATCATTGCTGAATTAAATAATGAGCTGGTGGCGATTCGTCGTCACTTACATAGCGAGCCAGAGCTTTCTTGGGAAGAGTATGAAACAACGAATTATGTGGCTGCTTATTTAGATCAATTAGGTATTCCTTATCGACGCACAGAGCCAACAGGCATTATTGCTGAATTAAAGGGTGGTAAGGAGGGCAAAACAGTTGCTTTACGTGCAGATATGGATGCTTTGTCTGTTTACGAAATTCGAGAGGATATTCCGTATCGCTCTAAAACAGATGGTAAGATGCATGCTTGTGGTCATGATGCTCATACAGCAATGCTACTAATTGCTGCTAAAACATTACACGCTGTGCAGGAAGAGATTGAAGGAACAGTTCGCTTTATTTTCCAACCGGCTGAGGAAGTTGCCGCAGGAGCGAAGGCCATGGTTGAGCAAGGGGCAATGGACGGTGTTGATAATGCCTTTGGGATTCATATTTGGTCACAAATTGA
This sequence comes from Lysinibacillus sp. NPDC098008, assembly GCF_044760715.1. Lineage (NCBI taxonomy): Bacteria > Bacillati > Bacillota > Bacilli > Caryophanales > Bacillaceae > Lysinibacillus > Lysinibacillus sp. NPDC098008. The sequence goes on along the minus strand of NZ_JBIWBA010000001.1, from coordinate 268,067 downwards.
TACAGGAAAAATTCAATGTAATAAAGGGCCAGCATTTGCCTCCGCTGATATTTTTAAAGTAACATTTACAGGGCGCGGTGGTCATGCTGCCGTGCCACACGATGCGATTGATGCTGTTATGATTGCCTCTACATTTGCCTTAAATGTTCAAACTGTTGTATCACGTACAGTTGATCCATTGCGTCCTGCTGTTTTAACAATTGGTAAAATGGATGTAGGCACACGCTTTAATGTGATTGCAGAGAATGCTGTTTTAGAGGGAACGGTTCGCTGCTTTGATAAGGATGTTCGTTCACATATTGAAGCACAAATTTATCATTATGCCCAGCAGGTGGCTGCACTTTATGGTGGTACAGCACAAGTTGTTTATGAATATGGCACACAGGCAGTCAATAATGATGTGGAGAGTGCTAATTTGGTGGAACGACTTGCTGTTGAACATTTTGGCGCACAAGCCTATCACCTAGATGATCCAACAATGGGTGGAGAGGATTTTAGCTTTTATTTAGATGAAGTACCGGGCTGTTTTGCACTTGTAGGTTCAGGCAATACAGAAAAGGATACACGCTGGGCACATCATAACGGTCATTTTGATATTGACGAAGAAGGTTTACGTGTCGGCGCAGAGCTATATGTACAATATGCGCTCACGTGGCTGAAAGAAAATAAATAACGTATTGTTCATACGATATTGCCTATACTAACAAAGATTTCACTTATCAAAGCACAATGATGAGGAGGATGAAACATGAGTAGGTTCGAACAATTAGACCCAAAATCTCAAAAAATCCACCGCAACTGGTCACGGATGAAGCATGCCAAAGCGCAAGTAAATGGTGAAACGGAGATTACACTCCATAACCGTCTTTTGCGAAGTGAAGCAAAGGCCCGACAGTTTTAATCATGCTAAAGCTATAAGTGTTATCACAGGGGAGCGTTTCAACTAACTTTTGAAACGCTCCTTTTTGAGTGGCTAGAGTAGCTATTCATGAAACAAAGTATGGAACATGTTATGATAGCAAAAAGCATGAAGGAGTGACTACATATGATAAAATATCCAACTTTAGAAAAAGGGGCAACGATAGGCGTGACTGCACCATCGTCTGGTGTCCCAAGTGAATTACATCATTTGTTACAGTCTGCTTTTAACAGTGTGGAAAGCAAAGGCTTTACTATTATTTGTGCGGAAACAGCATGGACGCAAGATAAGGCAAGGTCTGCCTCAGCTCAAAAGCGTGCAGAGGAATTTAATCAGATGATGCTCCGTGAAGATATTCAGCTAATTATGCCTCCTTGGGGCGGAGAGCTACTTATTGAAACACTTGAGTACATAGATTTTGACCATATGCAAAGTAAGTGGGTGTTAGGCTATTCTGATATTAGTCTGCTATTATTAGCCATTACATTAAAAACAGGTATTGCGACAGCTCACGGCACGAACCTAATCGATTTAAGGGGCGACTATTCGGATGAAACCACAGCCATGTGGCAGTCTGTTTTATCCATAAAAAAGGGTGAGTCCATTCTTCAGCGTTCCTCCAAAAACTATCAAAAAGAATGGCAGCATCATAACCCAACACCGTATATTTTTCATCTAACAGAGCCTACTTACTGGAAATCCACCATCAATGAAAAGGTGAAGATACAGGGGCGATTACTCGGTGGCTGCATTGATACAATCAGACATTTAATTGGTACACCATATGGCGATGTGCAAAGTTTTACAGAGAGCTATAATCAAGGGGATACGATTATTTGGTATCTTGAAAATTGTGAGTTATCGACGACGGATTTGCGGAGAACACTTGTACAAATGAAATTAGCGGGCTGGTTTAACGATTGTAGTGGTATTCTGTTTGGAAGAAGCCCTGCCAATACACCTGTTGCAAATTATACAGTAGTGGATGCTTATCACGAACTTGCAGAAGAATTGCAGATTCCTATTTTATATGATATTGATTGCGGTCATGTGCCACCACAGCTCACTTTGATAAATGGCGCATACGCTGAAGTTGAAGCTGAGAATGGGCAAGGCACTGTGTTACAGACATTTAAATAATAAGGAGAAAAGATAAAATGAGTATACCTATTCCATGCTATTTACAGCCATTTGCCGAAAATGTGCAACAGCTAGACGATATAATATCACAATTCCAGCTGCACTCTAGCACTGGGAATCATCAGTTTACGATTTGGTATTACGGTGATTTACTGAAGCTTGATGGTGAGGAGTTACCTTTTATTACAGGCTCAACAGCTAAAATTATGGCAAAGGATACCGTAACGGGCGAGGAAATTTTACTGTTTGATCGGACAGAGCATGGCTATGATGCAATGTTTTGTGATGACTATACAGAGGAGGAGCGGCAAAACCGTCCACTGCAAAAATATGAGATGCCTGCAATGGAGGTCGTTATAGCCTTTTATTATAATGTTGACTATGACGAGGAGGCAGAGGACTATGAGCTTGATGAACAAGGGAATGTGCAGCTAATTAACGGTAAAACTGCAGACTGGCAAACTGTCAAAAACAATGGCTATGATGCACTTGCTTTTTATCTAAAAAAAGAGGATGGCACATTACTCGCCTTCGCAGATGAAGAATTAGCATAACCATTTGACCAAACCTAGAAATGATTCTAGGTTTTTGATTTACCTTCAATTATTTGGTATAAAGCCGATATAAACGCTAACGACTAACAAAAGGAGGGTACATAACATGAAGATAGAATCTTACGCAAATCCAGCAACTGTTCTTCACGCTGTAAATACTCAAGCTAAGGAAGAAAAGCATATGCAGGTCAGCAAAGACAAGCAGGATGCTGTAACAATTGGAGAGGAAGCACGTCGATTATTTGGTGCTCAAGTTCAATTACAGGAGGCGCCGGAGGAAATTGCTCAAACAATAGCTTCTATGTTTAAAGATGGTGGAAAATTCAAATTTGTTGAAAGTGAGGAGCAGCTAGCGATTCGTGCGGAACAGCAGGTACAATTTGAGGATGCAATTGAACATAATGTGCGAGCAATCATCATCCCACATATCCAAACAAATGATAAGCTCGTTAATAGCTTAAAGGGAGCAAGTCAGCAAGTGCTGGACGCTACCTACTCAACCATCTCTCAAAACTTTTTAGTACGTAATATTGGCGAGATGACAGAGGAGCAGCGTCAGGCTATGATTTCGCTTGGCATCGAAAAGGCGCAATTTATTGCCGATCATTACTTACAGGGACAGCAAGCAAAAGATTATATGGAGGTGATGACAACCATTGCAAAATTTGCAGTCAATGGTGTGAAAAATGACAATGGTACGGTTTCCTATGCCATTGAAAGGGGACCATTAGTGAATGCACCGAATGATTATGTTCATATGGATGATGTAGTGAAAGAGGCATTCCCTGAAAAATGGCAGCGTATTCAGGAGAGTATTTCGAAAGCTACTGAAAAGCAGGATCATGAGGCACTTGCTGAGGCGTTCAAGGAGTACAGCCAATTGGCTAAATCAATTCATACAAGCCAGCCACATCTTGTACAAAAGAAAATAAAAGACTATAACAATTGGCAAAAAGCGATTACTAATACAGTGATGCCAACGCAGTTTCAGTCATTAGATAAAACATCCCTGCCAAACTTTATCAATGCGATTGAAGCAGCGAATACTTGGTTATCCAATGAATTTTTAGCGAAGGATTTAAAGCAGTTTCAACGATATTTAACAAGATAGGACGGTCATTGGTAAAGGAGTGGCAGATGAACCAGACTTAATGGTACTTGCGATTCAATCTGAGCATTAGAGGACAAAAGATGAGCAGTATCGAAAAATTTATTATAGGAAGATAATTAAGTGCATAAGACAGAGGAATTATTAGCCCTTGCCAAAAGCTCTATTCGAATGCTTGCCCAGCCATTTTCGATTGGACGCTCCAAAATGGGGGGCTGTTCTGATGTACCAGCTCATTTTACTTGGCTATATACGAATGACGATAGCTCCCTATATTTTCTGTGCCAAGTTAATCTTACTGAAATCAAGCCGTATGATAAACATCACGCATGACCTGTCAATGGGCTACTCTCCTTTTTCTATAATGCTATGGAGCAGCCATGGGGCTATGATCCGTAAGATTATGATCGCTTTCGCATTTTTTATTTTGCACAGCCGATCGACAACCTTACAAGAGTCACTATACCTGCTGCACTAAAGAAGTATGGTCAGATTGATGGCGCAGTGCTGCAATTTAAACATCAATGGACACTTCCATCACGGGAATATCCATATTTCGGTAAATTAGAGGGGATTTTAGGTGAGGCTATTGATAGCTATAGTGATTTACAATATGAATGGCTGGAAGCTGAAGAAATGACTGTGGCTTTGAAATAAAGTTGAACTGTTTAGAAAAGTCGTACCGTTTTGAAAAAAGTTTAACCGTTTATAAAAAAGATGAACCGAAATTTCCTATCTCTATAAAGAAGGAATTTCGGTTTTTTTTGTAGATTAAGAACTTGTGAAGTGATAATAAAGCCATTCCATTAAATGGACCATTTAATTTAGAAATCTTAATAAAAGGACTTGAACCTAACGTAACGTCAGGTTGTATAGTAAAGTTGCCGGCAAAAACAATCGTACGAAATGAGGGGATGATCATAAAAAGAAAATGGAAAGTTGGAGAATTAGCAAAGCAAACCGGATTAACGGTGCGCACCCTGCACCACTATGACCAAATTGGCTTATTTTCTTCATCTGACATTACGGAATCGGGCCATAGAATCTATACCGAAGCAGATATTGTAAAGTTGCAACAAATCCTATCACTAAAACAATTGGGGTTTTCCTTGGAAGAGATTAAAGCAACGATTGAAAATCCTAATTTTAATCCAATTGAAGTAATCAAAATACAGTTAGAAACTGTAAAGAAACAAATTGAAGTACAAGAACAGTTGTACAGTAGGCTTGAAGGCATGTATCAGCTACTTGCAACCCAACAGGAAGTTCAGTCTGAACAATTTATTAAATTAATTGAGGTGATCAATATGAGTGAAAAATATTTTACGAAAGAACAATTAGAAAAAATGAAAAATCAAACAGAGCAATTTAGCTTAGAAGAAAAAAGGCAAGTAGAAAATGATTGGGCTGAATTAATTACTAATGTCCGAGTTGAATTGGAAAAAAATACATCGCCAGAAAGCCCTGTTGTTGTACAATTAGCTAAACGTTGGCAGGAATTAACTAATAAGTTTACTGGTGGTGATCCTGAGATCGTTAAGGCAGCTGAACGTTTCCATGCAGAAAACCCAAACAATCCACTGCAATATGGGGTAGATGGAGAGCTTTATAAGTATATTAAAAAAGCTATGTCACAAATTTAAATTGATTTTTGTAATTAATGAAAAGGTTGTAGGCATTTCATATCGCCTCGGCTTTTTCGTTTTAAACAATCAGACCCTTTAACGGAATAACATCAGTAGAAAATAATCAATCTTTTTTATAAAAAATTACCAGAAAGAAATATTTTGAGAGCCTGTTTTGATCAATCTTTTTTCAAAAGCAGGCTTTCTGCTTTTCGATAATATCGAATTTTAAATGCTTATTATGATCAAACTTTATTTTAAACTTACAATGACTCATCGTATTGGTGGTGACCCTGATGTTATTCAGGGTGATATGTATTTGGAGTGTCAGCTTGTGACCAATGGTTTATATTGTGATGATTCAACAGGCTATTAAGACCCTTTGCGAAAGGAGCTAGAGGCAGGAGCGACGGATTGGCAATTATTGCTGCAGTTTGATTCAGCAAAGGACCTTGGCTATATGTGGGGAGATCGTGACAGACTATATTTTGGAATTCGCGAGGAGGACTGTCGACAACAGCGATTTGAGAAAATATGGATTATTTTGCAATGCTTTTAGTAAAAAAGGGGGGGTTAACATACCCACTTTTTTCACGAATCTCACCGTTTTTAAAAGATAGCCATCGAATAATTCATCATATTCTTCTACTTTTGTAAAGCACTTTGCTGTATAAAAATTCATACCCACTGTATTTTCCTTCTCTACACAAACAAATAATGCGGATAGCTCTGCATAGTAGGGTGTAAATACATAGCGAATAGCTCCGCTTCCCCATTGATAACATTTGAGAAATGAGCGAAGCCTACAAGTGATTCATGAAGCACCGCAACTAAAAATGGACTATTCGCTAACCGTTTTATGAGCTGCTCTATTGCTAAAAAATGATCTTGAATAGCATGAGCAATAATATCCGCATATGTATAATGCCAGCTGCTTCGGGCAATTTCTTGTACAAAAGCAATATCATCTTTTTGCATTTGTCGTATAATAAGGGACAATATTTTCACCTACAATGTCGAATATAAGTATACCAATATATAGAACAATTATATGCTTAGGTAAAAAAATAAAGCATAAAACCGCGTTATAAAAATCACGATTTTATGCTAAATCTCAAGCTAAGCCTTTGCAGCAAATTCTAATGCTTGTGCAAAATCGGCAATTAAATCATCGACATGCTCAAGCCCTACTGAAAAACGTAAAAGTCCATCTGTAATGCCACGTTTTGCACGTTCCTCAGGCTCCATCGCAGCATGGCTCATCTTTGCTGGATAAGAAAGGATTGATTCCACGCCTCCAAGAGAAACTGCAAACACAGGAATTGTCATTGCCTCTACTAATGCCTTTGCAGCAACGTAACTTGGCAAACGGAAAGATAAGACAGCACCTGCACTTGTGCTTTGGCTTTGATGAATGTCATAGCCAGGATGTGAGGCAAGCCCAGGATAATACACTTGCTCAACAACCGGATTCGCAGCTAAAAACTCTGCAATCTTTTGGGCAGATTGTGCGGAGCGGCTAAAGCGTACATCCGTTGTTTTAATATTTTGTAGCAGTGTGAAGGAATCCTGCACACCTAAAATATTACCGAATGAATTTTGAATAGCGTAAAGCTCCTGCCCAAGCTGTTCATCGGCTGTTACCGTTAAGCCAGCAATAATATCAGAATGACCTGATAAAAACTTTGTTGCACTATGAATTACGACATCTACGCCAAGCTCTAATGGGCGTTGGTGTAACGGTGTCATAAATGTATTATCTAAAAATGTTAGGCATTGGTGCTGCTTGGCAAGTGCCACCACACCACGAATATCTGTAATACCCAATGTTGGATTCGATGGAGTTTCTATATAAAGTAGCTTTGTAGCTGGTGTAATAGCCGCTTCCACTGCCGCTAAATCCGTGAAATCGACAAAAGTATGAGAAATGCCAAAGCGTGGTAATACCTTTGTGACAAAACGATATGTACCGCCATACACATCCTCTGTCATCACAATATGATCGCCCTGTGATAATAACATTAGAGCTGCTGATACCGCAGCAATACCTGATGAAAAGGCATGTGCACGTACACCGCCCTCTAATTCAGCTACCGCTTTTTCGAGCGCATCTCTTGTTGGGTTACCAGAGCGTGCGTAGTCATATTCGCCAAACTCATCAATGCTTTCTTGATGGAAGGTAGAGGACAGGTACATTGGAACATTGACTGCTCCTTTTTTATTTGTATAGCCATCACGTACACCAGCGTGAATTAGACTTGTTTCAATACGTTGCTTCATTCATTATGCCTCTTTTCTAAGAATATCGAATACTTGACGTAAGTCTGCAATTAAATCTTCTGCTTCCTCAATTCCAACAGAGAAGCGGAGTAAACGATCACATACACCGCGCTCCACACGCTCTTCATATGGCATATCTGCATGTGTTTGTGTAGCAGGATATGTAATAAAGCTCTCAACACCGCCAAGACTTTCAGCAAACGTAATTAATTTTAAATTGCGCAGGAATGGATCAACCCACTCAGGCTTTTGCAGACGGAAGGATAGCATGCCACCTTTTCCTGTATAAAGCACATCTGTTACAAGCTCCTCTTCCTCTAAATAAGCCGCAATTGCTTTCGCATTTGCATCATGCTGCTTTAAGCGTAAATGCATTGTTTTTAAGCCGCGAATTAGCAGCCATGAATCCATTGCGCCTAGCACCATACCACTGCCATTATGAATAAAGCCAATACGCTCAGCTAATTCTGTACCTTTTACTACTACAAGACCTGCTAGCACATCATTATGTCCACCAATATATTTTGTCGCAGAATGCAGGACAATATCTGCGCCTAACTCGATAGGACGTTGGAAGTATGGTGTATAAAACGTATTATCAACAATTAATAATAAGCCATGCTTATGTGCTAGCTCAGCATATAATTGTAAATCAAATTCCTGCATCAATGGATTTGTTGGCGTTTCAATAAATAATGCACGCGTATTGTCATTAATTAATGCTTCCACATGTTCAACAGATTCAAATTTTGAATAAACAGGCTTAATATTATAAGTTTCTTCGAAGAAGGCAAATAGTCGATATGTACCGCCATATAAATCATCAGGCACTACTAGCTCATCGCCCGGTTTAAAGATGGAAAGCACTAATTGAATGGCTGCCATACCAGAGCTACAGGCAAAGCCCATATCGCCGCCCTCTAAATCTGCAATACCTGCCTCTAAAAGTGCACGTGTTGGATTTTTTGTACGTGTATAGTCAAAGCCAGTAGATTCACCAATACCAGCATGCTTATAAGCAGTTGATAAATGAATTGGCGGGCTTACAGCACCTGTTGCTGGGTCGCTTAAATTTCCTAATTGTACAAGTTTTGTTTCAATGCTTCTGTTTAATGTCATAATGTCACTCTTTTCTTTAATGCTGAATATAAAGCGTATATTGGCGCTTCTTATTCATTGTATTTTCAATAATTGTTATCAATTTAACATGTATGGAAAAGAAGAACAAGGGTGATTTCTGAAAATTAGCGAGATTATAAATACCTCTAAAGAAAATAAATACTTGCGATTTGGGCGAGAATACCCGCGAAGCCAGAGTAAATACCTGCGATTCGAGAGCGAATACCCACGGAGCTAGGACAAATACCCGCGTTTCGGGCGAGAATACCAACGAAGCCAAAGCATGCATCTTCACAATACAGCACTAATTTCTGCTGAATGCCATAAAAAAATCTGCCTCAATAGAATGAAACAGATTGTTAGGATTAAGCTTGTTCTTTTTTCAATAAATCGCGAATTTCTTTTAATAATTCTTCCTTTGCATCAAGCTCAGGTGTTGGTTCTTCAACAGCAGCCTCTTCCTTTTTACGTGTTAGCTTAGTCATAATGCGTAAAGCCATAAAAATCGCAAAGGCAATAATTAAAAAATCGATGATTGATTGTAGAAATATACCTAAATTAACTTGGGCTTCTCCTGAGCCAAAAACAAAGCTCTTTGTTAAATCAATACCACCTGTTAATATACCGACTAACGGCATAATAATATTTTCAACTAAGGAGGTTACAATTTTACCAAAAGCACCGCCAATTACAACTGCTACTGCGAGATCAACAATATTGCCTTTCATCGCAAATTCCTTAAAGTCTTTCCACAAAATAAATTCCTCCTTAATTTTTATCCATCAAAGCGTATTTTACTATATAGTTCTCAGCCTTTTCAACTGGTTTTATAGTGGAAACGGCGATGAAAAGATATACTACATTTATCCGTAAGTTTGGTAAGATGAAAGAAGAATACTAGATTAGGTGTGGCTTATGGCAAAGAACAAAAACAAGAAACCGATGTTATCATCTACAGCAAAAATGGGTATGATAGCCTTATTAATACCAATCGCAATTACTGTTTATATTTTTACATTTTTTGCATGGAAGGAACTACAAACTTTACCGATTTTCGAAAAGCTTGCCCAGCAAAAGGTGGTAGAAGAAATTCAACAGCATTTTGACATGGCTATCCCAGAGCAATTTATTCCTATTTATGTAGCAGCAGAGGAAAAATATGGTGTGCCATGGACATTGCTAGCTGCCCATCATCGGATCGAAACACGCTTTTCTACAATGAAAACAATGGTTTCATCAGCTGGCGCAGAAGGGCATTTACAATTTATGCCTTGTACATTTGTAGGCTGGCAACATCCTACTTGCTCAGGGTTAGGCAAAGGCGATATACCAAAGGCAGAGCTGATGAACCCAGCAGCTATTGCAAAATATGGTGGCTATGGTGTAGATGCTAATGGAGATGGTATTGCAGACCCTTATGATATTGAAGATGCCATTTTTAGTGCAGCGAATTACTTAGCGAAATACGGTGCTGCTAATGGAGAAATTCAACAAGCTGTTTTTCAATACAATCACAGTGATGAATATGTAGAAAAGGTACTGCATTATTTTCATATGTACCATGATTATCATGATGAATTAAAAGCAGCCGTGCTAATCCATCATAAATAGGAAAGAGCCACCGCAATGATGGCTCTTTTTAACATATTTAAGTCGCCTTGCGCATACCTTTTAAAATAAGGCTTACGATAAAGATCAGCACGATTGCGCCAATTAGTGCTGGGAACACATAGAAATCACTTACTTTCCAGCCCCAATTACCTAAAACCATACTACCGATCCAAGAACCGACAATCCCTGCAATAATGTTCCCGATAATGCCACCAGGTACATCCTTACCTAAAATTACGCCAGCTAACCATCCGAGAATACCGCCGATGATTAAATACCAAATGAAACTAATCATTATTTTCATCTCCTTAAAATTAAGATATAATGGCGATTACTTAGTTATACCCTGAATGAAGCAGATTAAACGTGTTCTGCTTTTTTAGTAATTATTACATGCTTTTCAACCCATTATTTGCTCTACATATATCACTGTAAATAAGCATAAATTATATGTTGTACAGCATCGCTTATCTCTATAATATGTATAGCTGAAAAATTTGTACCATCCATCTCACTAATATTCTCCATTTTTATTTAGGTTCATAGTCTTTTGAAAAAATATATATAAATTTCAAAAAAAGTTTGAAATTTTTGTGACAAGTCACTATAATAATAAAAAAGGAGAGTGATTCATATGGATATGGCTGTAATGAAACGTTTAAATCGACAAGGTTTTTTGATTGCGGGTTTACATTTACTAGTAATGCTTAATCTTGCAGCTGAGTTTTTATACGCATCGTAACCAACTACTATAGAAAGGTGAATAAAATGTTTATCCAATTTTAAAACAACCGTGAAAGCTTTGTTTAGCCAATGCTCACGGTTGTTTTTATTTTATAAAATGTCAAATACAAGGGAGGCGATTGTATGACAACAAGGATGGAGCAAGCGTTTTATCATTTGGAACGGCCATTTGCTTGGCTGGATTTAGATGCGCTAGATAAAAATATTCAAACGGTACACAATGCTTGTGGTGAAAAACAAATTCGAATCGCAACAAAATCCATTCGCTCTATGGAGGTACTGCGCTATATCCAAAAGAATCTTGCGAATGCTGTAGGCTTGATGACATTTACAGCAGCAGAAACGATTTATCTATTAGAACAGCATTTTGATCATTTATTGCTTGGTTATCCTGTGATGGAAGAGTCTGCGATTCGTCGATTATTGCATTTTGTTAAGGATGGAAAAAGCGTTACCTTTATGGTGGATCGACCAGAGCATATCCAACTATTAGCAAAGCTAGGGGAGGAACTTGGCGTACGTGTGCAGGTTTGTATTGATATAAATGTTTCCAATGATTTTAAACTATTGTATTTTGGGACGAAACGTTCATCATTGTATTCTCTTGAGCTATTAACGCCGTTTTTACAATTTATTCAACAGCATCCTATCATTGAGGTTACTGGCGCGATGGGCTATGAGGCTCAAATTGCAGGTGTCGGCAACCGCCCTGCAAATGCTTTAAAAGGTAGATTGATTGAAACGATGCAAAAACAGGCTAAAAAGCAAGTGACCCAATTTCGTCGCTTAGCCGTTGCCCATATTAAGGCTTATTTTCCGAATCTTCGCTTTGTGAATGGAGGAGGGTCGGGGAGTATGCGCTATACAGCCCAACAAAAAGAGGTGACCGAAATAACAGTAGGCTCCGCCTTTTATGCACCTGCATTGTTTGACCAATTTACACATTTGCAGCTAGCCAAAGCAGCTGGGTTTGCATTACGTGTCACAAGAAAGCCTGAAAAAGATATAGTTGTTTGTCATGGTGGTGGTTATATTGCTTCTGGCGCAATGGGTATCGACCGTTTACCTGTATTCTATGAATCTGCTACATTTGCATATCTTAGCTTAGAAGGGGCAGGGGAGGTGCAAACACCCATTAAAGTAAAGGGCAGCAACATACAGATGGGCGATACGATCTATTTTCGACATGCCAAGGCTGGTGAACTTTGTGAGCGCTTTCAAGTATTGCATAGTATTCGTGGGGATGAATATATGGGACCATATACAACATATAGGGGGGATGGACAATGTTTTCTATAGCAACATGGCAGCATGGTGCAAAATGGACAAACTGGGCTGGCAATGTGGTGTCATATCCAGGTGAAATGCATACACCACGATCCATTGAGGAAGTTTCAACAATTGTCAAGCAAGCGCGTGAAGCGGGAAAAAATATTCGTGTAACAGGTGCAGCTCACTCCTTTAGTGCTGTTGCTATGCCAGAGCATATCGCTATTTCTTTACATAATATGCGGGGATTAATCGCGATGAATGAGGAGCAGCAGGAGGCAACATTATGGGCTGGCACGTATTTATATGAAATTGGTCCACTGTTAGCAAAATATGGCTTTGCTTTAATCAATATGGGTGATATTCAGGAGCAAACAATTGCTGGTGCTGTATCAACAGGCACACATGGTACAGGGGTTACACTCGGTTCCCTGTCCTCGACAGTTATGGCATGGGGCTTTGTAGATGGCACAGGTGTATATCAGGAGCATCGTCGAGGCATGGACGATTTATCAGAAGCGCTCCATGTATCACTTGGTATGCTAGGTGTGCTGGTCAAAGTGACGATAAAGGTCATGCCAATCTACGGCTTACACTATATAGGGACGAGCGATACACTTACAAATGGGCTGGCACTTTTTGCGGAGGATATTCGCCAGCACCGTCATGTGGAGTGGTTTTATTTTCCGGGGAGTGAAACCATTCAGATAAAGCGTATGAATGCTGTAGCGCCTGTTTATCAGAGTGAATGGAACAAGCGAATAGAAATGCTTAAGCTGCAAGTTGTAGAAAACGGTGCTTTTTTTGCGATGTCAGAGCTTTGTAAATGGCGGCCTGCTTTAAGCGGTATGATGAGCAAAGTTGCAGCGAGCAGTGTTGTGAAGGGTGAGAAAGTCGGCATTAGCTATGAAATTTATCCATCACCTCGTAGTGTTAAATTTCAGGAAAGTGAATATGCCATTCCGTTAACACAGTTTGAAGCATGTATGGAGGAAATTCATGCAACCTTGCAAAAGGGTATTTTCCATGTGCATTTTCCATTAGAATGTCGAACAACGGCAGGGGAAGCAGGTTTTTTAAGTCCAACCCAAGGGCGAGAATCAGCCTTTATCGCTTTTCATATGTATAAAGGCATGGCAGAACAGCCGTACTTTAAATGGGTGCATACATTGATGCAAAAATATGATGGCCGTCCTCATTGGGGCAAGCAACATTATGTAACAGCTCAAGCAGTCCATACACTATATCCAGAGATTGAAAGATTTTTAACTATCCGTCAACAATATGACCCTGACCAAGTATTTTTAACAGGTTATCTAAAAAAATTATTTTTATTGTAGCGTATAAATGATAAAAAAATAAAAATTACATGAACTATTAAAATTTTTATCAAAACGAGATAAAAATGATATTTAATCAGCATGAAAACGATTTCAAATTTAGCTGATTTTTTGAATTGTTTAAACAATTCAAAAAATACTGTTGACGAGAAGCTTTTTTCGTACTATGATAACAACAATTTAACACGTTCGTTACAACAGTAATGAAACGAAAAAGCTATGATTCTATAAACAAAATTTGAATAGACAGAACATTTTGTATATAGCAACAAACAGAGCAATAAATGAGGGGCGTTTAAAATGAGAAGTGACATGATTAAAGTAGGCGTAGATCGAGCGCCGCATCGAAGTCTTTTATATGCAACAGGCAAAGTAAAAGCAAAAGATTTAGGCAAGCCATTTATTGGTATTTGCAACTCTTATATCGACATAATACCAGGTCACGTTCATTTACGTACGTTCGCTGATGTTGTCAAAGAAGCCATTATTGAGGCGGGTGGTATTCCATTCGAATTTAATACAATCGGTGTTGATGATGGTATTGCAATGGGGCATATTGGTATGCGTTATTCATTACCAAGCCGTGAAATTATCGCTGATTCAGCAGAAACAGTTATCAATGCACACTGGTTTGATGGTGTATTTTATATTCCAAACTGTGACAAAATTACGCCAGGTATGCTAATGGCAGCAGTTCGTACTAACGTACCATCCATTTTTGTTTCGGGTGGTCCAATGGAGGCTGGTACATCTGCTTCAGGCAAACAGCTTTCATTAACATCTGTTTTTGAAGGCGTAGGAGCTCATAAATCTGGCAAAATGTCAGCTGAGGAGCTATTAGATATTGAAAACAATGCCTGTCCAACATGTGGTTCGTGTTCAGGTATGTTTACAGCAAATTCTATGAACTGCTTAATGGAAATGCTTGGTGTCGCTTTGCCTGGAAATGGTACAATCGTAGCCACTTCTGAGGAGCGCCATAAGCTGATTAAGGAAGCAGCGAAGCAATTAATTCGCATGGTCAAAGAGGATGTGAAACCTCGTGACATTATTACAAAAGAGGCAATAGATGATGCCTTTGCACTTGATATGGCAATGGGCGGTTCCACAAATACCGTTCTTCATACATTAGCCATTGCAAATGAAGCTGAAATAGATTACAACATTGAAGATATTAATAAAGTAGCAGAACGTGTACCATATTTAGCAAAAATCATGCCTGCTTCTGATATCTCAATGGATGATATTAATAAAGCTGGTGGCGTAAGTGCCATTATTAATGAATTAGTATCCATTCCAGGAGCGATTCATCCAGACCGTCCAACAGTGGCGGGTGTAACGATGGGCGAACTTGTCAAAGACCATCATATTACAAACAATCAAGTGATTCGAACAAAAGATAATCCATATAGTGCTGTAGGTGGCCTATCGATATTATTCGGTAATATTGCACCTGAAGGCTCTGTGATTAAAGTGGGCGCAGTTGACCCTTCCATTAAGGTGTTTACAGGAGAGGCAATCGTCTTCGATTCACAGGAGGAAGCTCAAGAAAATATTGATAATGGAACAGTGAAAGAGGGTCATGTTGTCGTCATTCGCTATGAAGGACCTAAAGGTGGCCCAGGGATGCCTGAAATGCTTGCACCAACATCTGCGATTCAAGGTCGCGGCCTTGGTACAAAAGTTGCGTTAATTACAGATGGTCGCTTCTCAGGTGCATCCCGCGGTATTTCAATCGGACATATTTCACCAGAAGCTGCTGAAGGCGGTCCAATCGCTTTAGTTGAAAATGGCGATATTATCTCTATTGATTTACCAAATCGTACAATTCATTTAGAAGTTTCAGAGGAAGTTTTAGCTGAACGTCGTGCAAAATTACCTGTCTTTGAACCAAAGATTAAACGTGGGTGGCTTGCAAGATATTCTAAATTAGTAACAAACGCTTCAACAGGTGGCGTAATGAAGATTTAACAATTTCATATTTTAAAGCGTTGATGAGGTTAAAGGTTCTAGAGCCTTGTATCTACCAGAGAGCCGGTTGTGCTGGAAGCCGGCGATACAACTAGTTCCGACATCCCCTCGGAGTGAGCTATTAAACGTGTTTACACCATTAGATAGCTTCGGGCATATTCGAAAGTGCTCGTTATTAATGAATAAATGTTTTATGACACCGTATTGGATGTGAGAGCTTCGCATTGGTGCATAAATGCAGTCATTTATTCACGAGGTAGCAATTATTTGCTATAAAAAAGGGTGGTACCATGGAAAGTCTTTTTCATCCCTACGTAAGGTAATTCTTTGCGTGTGGAGAAAAAGGCTTTTTATTATTTTCAATATGGAAATACGCCAACCCTCCCATAAAAATAGGATGGAAAAATATAAAGGAGGCATAATTTGATGAGTGCAAATGTTTCAATCAATGAAAAAGAGCAATTCGCAGCAACAACCACTGATAAACCAACTTATCAAGCGAAGGATGGTGCAGATGTATTAGTACAAGCATTGCACGATCAAGGTGTTGAAATCATTTTCGGCTATCCAGGAGGAGCCGTACTACAAATTTATGATGCGATGTATAAAAACCCAATCCGTCATATTTTAACAAGACATGAACAGGGTGCTATCCATGCAGCGGAGGGATATGCGCGTGTATCTGGTCAACCAGGTGTTGTTATCGCCACAAGTGGACCAGGTGCAACAAATCTTGTGACAGGTATTGCAGATGCCATGATTGATTCCATCCCATTGGTTGTCTTTACAGGTCAAGTTTCTACAGCCGTTATTGGCACAGATGCTTTCCAGGAAGCAGATATTATGGGCATTACAACACCAATCACAAAGCATAATTACCAAGTGCAGGATATCAATGATATTCCGCGTATCGTGAAGGAAGCTTTCCATATTGCTAACACAGGCAGAAAAGGACCAGTTGTTGTAGATTTTCCAAAAAACGTTTCACAAATGCTATTTGATGTAGAAAACCCACCAAAAGCACCTGATGAAATTTATTTACCGGGCTATCAACCAACGTATAAGCCGAATTATTTGCAAATTCAGAAAGCTATTCAAGCAATTTCTTTAGCAAAAAATCCAGTGATTTTAGCTGGTGCGGGCGTTCTTTTTGCTGATGCACGTGAAGAGCTAACAGCCTTTGCAGAAAAATATCGCATTCCAGTAACCAATACATTATTAGGATTAGGGTCCATTCATGGTGAGCATGAGCTATTCCTTGGTATGGCTGGTATGCACGGAACTGTTACTGCTAATACGGCGATTACAAAAGCCGATTTACTATTAAATATCGGTGCTCGCTTTGATGACCGTTTAACAGGTAATTTAGCAACTTTTGCACCGAATGCAACGATTATTCATATCGATATTGATCCAGCCGAAATTGGTAAAAACGTACCAACGGATATTCCAATTGTGGCAGATGCGAAAGAAGCATTAAAAGCATTGCTGAAAAAGGATTTTGAAGGACCTGAGACAGACGAATGGTTAGCTTATTTACAGCAGCATGCTCGTGAGTATCCATTATGGTATGTCAAGGATGAGAACGATCAAGAAATTTTACCGCAAGAGGCATTGCAGCTTATACACAAAATTACAGAGGGTGAAGCGATTGTCACAACAGATGTTGGTCAGCATCAAATGTGGGCAGCACAATACTATCACCTGAATAATCCTCATGGATGGGTAACGTCTGGTGGACTTGGTACGATGGGCTTCGGTTTCCCTGCCGCAATTGGCGCCCAATTTGCGAAGCCAGACAAAAAGGTAGTTTCGATTGTAGGGGATGCAGGATTCCAAATGACAGCACAGGAACTCTCATTGCTACAGGAATTTAACTTACCAGTAAAAATTGTAATTTTGAATAATAGCTGTCTTGGTATGGTGCGTCAATGGCAAGAAACATTCTATGAAGAGCGCTATTCATCATCATTAATGCCGATTCAGCCAGATTTTGTTAAATTAGCAGATGCCTACGATATTAAAGGCTATCGTATTAACACAATCGATGAAGCGGAAGCGATTTTCCGTGAGGCACTACTTTCTGATGAGCCAGTATTAATTGATTGCCGCGTGAAGCAGCTTGAATGTGTTTACCCGATGGTAGCGCCAGGCAAAGGCTTGCATGAAATGATTGGGGTGAAAAAGAATTGAAACGAGTAATTACTGTAACTGTGATTAACCAAAGTGGTGTATTAAACCGATTAACAGGCTTATTGATGAAGCGTCAATTCAATATTGAATCCATTACAGTTGGTCATACGGAGCAACAAAACTCCTCCAAAATGACCTTTGTAGTTCATGTAGAAGATGAGCGCAAAATTGAGCAGCTAGTGAAGCAATTATCGAAACAAATTGATGTATTAAAAGTTAATGACATTACTGACAAAGCGATTGTTCTACGAGAGCTGGCACTTGTTAAGGTTATTTCACCGCCAAATTTACGCCTGGAAATGAATTCGATTGTCGAACCTTTCCGTGCACAAATTATTGATACGGCTAAAAATGTTGTGACGTATCAAGTAGTAGGTCATCCTGAAAAAATTGATGCCTTTATCGAGCTCATTCGTCCATATGGCATTAAGGAGCTTACTCGTACAGGCGCAACAGCATCTGTACGTGAAACGCAAATTATCTCAAATCCGCAGCTTTCTATTTTAAAATAGTTTGCATATAAAAATGATACGCTTTTAATAAAAGCGTAAAACACACACTTTAGGAGGAAATTAAACTATGGCTACAATGTACTATGAACAAAATATTAACGAGGATGTACTAAAAGGAAAGAAAATCGCGATTATCGGTTATGGCTCTCAAGGTCATGCACACGCGCTAAACTTAAAAGAATCAGGCTTTGACGTAGTAGTAGGCGTTCGCCCAGGTGGCTCTTTCGATGCAGCAAAAGCAGATGGTCTTGATGTAAAAACAGTTGCAGAGGCAGCACAAGAAGCAGATGTAATTCAAATTTTACTACCAGATGAGCGTCAAAAAGCTGTTTATGAAGCAGAAATCGCACCACATTTACAAGCTGGAAAAGCATTAATGTTTGCGCACGGTTTCAATATCCATTTCGGGCAAATTACACCACCAGCAGATGTTGACGTATTTTTAGTAGCACCAAAAGGTCCGGGTCACTTAGTGCGTCGTCAATTCCAAGAAGGTGCAGGTGTACCAGGCTTATTCGCCATCCATCAAGATGCAACAGGTCAAGCAAAAGACTTAGCACTTGCATATGGTAAAGGAATCGGTGCTGCACGTGGTGGTCTTCTTGAAACGACATTTAAAGAAGAAACAGAAACAGATTTATTCGGTGAACAAGCGGTATTATGTGGTGGTGCAACTGCATTAGTACAAGCAGGCTTTGAAACATTAGTAGAAGCTGGCTACCAGCCAGAATTAGCATACTTCGAAACACTTCACGAGTTAAAATTAATCGTTGACTTAATGTTTGAAGGTGGTATGGCAACAATGCGTTACTCTGTATCGGATACAGCGGAGTGGGGCGATTATGTAGCAGGTCCACGTTTAATCGATGAGTCTGTAAAAGCTCGTATGAAAGAAGTATTAACAGATATCCAAGATGGTACATTTGCTCGTCGCTGGATTCAAGAAAATGAAAATGGCCGTCCAGAATATACAAAATTCAAAGAGGCTGGCGCAAACCACCAAATCGAAGAAGTTGGCGCAAAATTACGTGCGATGATGCCATTTATCAATGAAGGCAAAGAGAAAGTTGTCAGAGAAACAGCTACAAGCGCGAAAAACTAATTATTTCGATTCTACAATGTAGAAAGCGAATCAACCATTACGCTCACCTCAATCAAAGGTAGGTGAGCGTAATTATTCAAATAACGAATGCACTATACAAAGAAAGGTGTTTTGACGATGGAGAAAAAAATTACAGTGCTTCCCGGTGACGGAATCGGACCAGAGGTTGTTGCTTCTGCTG
This sequence comes from Lysinibacillus sp. NPDC098008, assembly GCF_044760715.1. Classification (NCBI taxonomy): domain Bacteria; kingdom Bacillati; phylum Bacillota; class Bacilli; order Caryophanales; family Bacillaceae; genus Lysinibacillus; species Lysinibacillus sp. NPDC098008. Next base: position 248,399 of record NZ_JBIWBA010000001.1, on the reverse strand, counting down.
TACGTGTATTACAGGTGATTGGTAAACGATTTAATCATACATTTCATTTAGGGTATGCAACAATTGGAGGTGCTGCCATCGACCAACACAATAATCCACTACCAGATGAAACAATTGAGATGTGTGAAAATAGTGATGCCATTTTATTAGGAGCTGTTGGCGGTCCAAAATGGGATCAAAACCCACCTGAATTACGCCCAGAAAAAGGATTATTGCGTATTCGTAAACACTTTGATTTATTTGCAAATCTACGTCCAGTAAAGGCGTTCCCGAGTTTACTAGATGCTTCGCCATTAAAACGTGAAGTAGCTGAAAACGTTGATTTAATGATTGTACGTGAACTAACAGGCGGAGTATACTTCGGGGAACCACGTATGCGTACTGAAAATGGCGCAATTGATACAACGGTTTACTCAAAAGCAGAAGTGGAACGTATCGTTGAAAATGCCTTTGAGCTAGCACGTTTACGTGGAGGCAAGCTATGCTCTGTTGATAAAGCGAATGTACTTGAAACAAGTCGCTTATGGCGTGAAGTCGTAGAAGCAAAGAAAAAAGATTATCCAGATGTACAAGTAGAACATAACTTAGTAGACTCTGTAGCAATGAAGCTTATTACAAATCCAGCACATTACGATGTAGTCGTGACGGAAAATATGTTTGGTGATATTTTAAGCGATGAAGCATCTGTTATTACAGGCTCACTTGGTGTCCTACCATCTGCATCAATTCGTGGCGATAATTTCGGTTTATATGAGCCAGTGCATGGTTCAGCACCTGAAATTGCAGGGCAAGGTGTTGCTAACCCTGCCGCAACAATTCTTTCAGTAGCAATGATGCTGCAATATTCATTTGGCTTAAAGGAAGAGGCAGCAGAAATCGAGCGTGCTGTAAGTGCAGTATTTGATGATGGCTACTTTACAGCAGACCTTGCTCGTGATGGTGGTCGCACGTTATCCACAAATGAATGGACAGATAAAGTAATTAATGAAATTGATACAAGCTTTGTGTCAGAAAGTATTATGACAACATATATCTAACGAAATTTAAAGAAATAGGTGAAGACAATGGGTAAAAATATAATTGAAAAGATTTGGGATAAACATGTTGTTTATCAGGAAGAGGGCAAACCGGACCTGTTATATATTGATCTTCATTTAATTCATGAAGTAACGTCTCCGCAAGCTTTTGAGGGACTACGTATAAACGGACGTAAAGTGCGTCGCCCAGATTTAAGCTTTGCAACAATGGATCATAATGTACCAACGAAAAACTTACCAACAATTAATGACCCAATCGCACGCAACCAAATCGAAACATTAGCGAAAAATGCAGCAGAATTTGGTGTGGAGCTTGCAGGAATGGGACATCCAGACCAAGGGATTGTCCATGTTATTGGACCAGAGCTAGGCTTAACACAGCCTGGTAAAACAATCGTTTGCGGTGACTCTCATACATCTACACACGGCGCTTTTGGTGCAATTGCTTTTGGTATTGGTACATCAGAGGTAGAGCATGTTTTATCGACACAAACATTATGGCAAAACAAGCCAAAAACAATGGAAATTCGTGTAGAAGGCGAGCTACCAATTGGTGTAGCAGCAAAAGATATTATTTTAGCTATTATTGCGAAGTTCGGTATTGGCGTTGGTACAGGACATATTGTGGAGTTTACTGGAGAGGCAATCCACAAGCTTTCTATGGAAGAACGTATGACAATTTGTAACATGTCGATTGAGGCAGGTGCAAAGGCAGGACTAATTTCTCCTGATGCGGTAACGGTAGATTATATTCGTGGTCGTAAATATGCACCACAAGGAGAAAAATTTGAAGAAGCGGCAGCGTATTGGTTAAGCTTAGCGTCAGATGAAGATGCAACGTATGATGAAGTACGTATTATCCAAGCTGAGGAAATTGAGCCAATCGTGACATGGGGTACAAATCCATCCATGGGTTCAGGTATATCAGGGAATGTACCAACACAAGCAGATTACAAGGATGAGTCTGATAAGGCAGCATTGCGTAAAGCACTTGCTTATATGGGCTTAGAGGAAGGTCAACCATTAACATCTATTGATATCCAACATGTCTTTATCGGCTCTTGTACAAACTCACGTATTAGTGATTTACGTGCAGCAGCTAGTGTCATTAAAGGGCGTAAGGTACATGATAATGTCACAGCAATTGTTGTACCAGGTTCTCATTCTACGAAAAAGCAAGCAGAGGCAGAAGGGTTGGATAAAATTTTTATCGAGGCAGGTTTTGAGTGGCGAGAATCAGGCTGCTCGATGTGTCTAGCGATGAATGATGATGTAGTTCCAGCTGGTGAACGCTGTGCCTCTACATCCAACCGTAACTTTGAAGGACGTCAAGGTGCAGGTTCTCGTACGCATTTAGTATCACCACCAATGGCAGCAGCCGCTGCGATTGCGGGTCATTTTGTAGATGTACGTGAATTTGTAAAGGAAACTGTGTAAGCTTTGTGTTACATGGAAGGGATGATTGAAAATGGAACCAATTAATATCGTAAATAGTGTGATCACACCACTTGATCGTAAAAATGTAGATACAGACCAAATTATTTCAAAAGAGTTTTTAAAACGTATTGAGCGTACAGGCTTTGGACAGTTTTTATTCTACCATTGGCGCTTTGATGCAGAGGGCAATGAAATTCAAGACTTTGTGCTGAATAAACCAGAATTTAAAGACTCAAAAATTCTTGTAGCACAGGACAATTTTGGCTGTGGCTCCTCTCGTGAGCATGCACCGTGGGCTATTTTAGATTACGGCTTTAACGTTGTGATTGCACCATCCTTTGCAGATATTTTCCATAATAACTGCTTTAAAAATGGGATTTTACCGATTAAGCTAACAGAAGCAGAATGCGATGAAATTTTAGCAAAAGGCTTAGCAAAACCATATACAATGGAAGTCAACCTTGCAGAGCAAACGGTGACAGGTGAGGATGGCAAAGTCTATCAGTTCACAATTGATCCATACTATAAGGAAACATTGCTAAATGGCTGGGATGAAATTGCCTTAACATTCAAATACGAAGACCATATTGCTGCTTATGAAGCACAACGAGTAGCATTTTAAATGTTGCAGACTGAAGACAAACCTGGTGTTGTCTTCAGTTTTTTTGCGTTCAATCGAAAAATCTCGCTATACTATAATAGGATGATCTAGTTAGGCGAGCTGGCACAACATAAAAGTAGGAGGGAATAGGCGATGACAGAAAAAGTGAATATTTTAGTAGTGGAAGATGATGATGCAATCAACCAATTGCTCTGTAATATTATTAAGAAAAATGGCTATTTTCCTCAACCTGCTTTTTCAGGTACAGAGGCAATGCTGTATTTGGAAAGGGCTGAATGGGATATGGTGCTCCTTGACCTTATGCTACCAGGGATGTCGGGAGATGAGCTACTAACAAACATTACAACGCAAAGTCATATACCGATTATTATTATTTCAGCTAAGTTAGATCAACAAACAAAGGTAGGTATGCTACGAACAGGAGCGGATGATTATATTACAAAGCCCTTTGATATTGAAGAAGTATCGGCAAGAATCGACTCCCATTTAAGAAGATACCAACGTATTACAAGGCAGCCAGCAACAAAGCGACTTGTCCATAAGGATGTGGAGATTGACCAAGATGCAAAGGCTGTCTTTATCAAAGGAGAAGCCTTGAATTTTACTGCCCGTGAATATGAGATATTTGAGCTTCTTATGGCATCACCGAAGAAGGTGTTTACAAAGAAAAATATGTTTGAAAGTGTATGGCAGGAAACCTATTATGGGGATGATAACACAATCAATGTTCATATTAGCAATATCCGCAGTAAATTAGCAGCGGTCAATCCAGAGGAGGAATATATTGAAACGGTTTGGGGGATGGGCTATCGATTGAAGACTTAAGCTTTTTTTAAGAATTGCCTTCAGCCTTTATTAATACTTCCTTTTTATACTTGATGTATCATAGAAGGAGGGATTATATGACAGATTATATATTGAAAACAAGCCATTTAACAAAGAAATTTAACAAGCAAACAGCTCTACATAAAGTCAATCTTTCAATCAAAAAAGGCTCCATTTACGGCTTTATTGGACAAAATGGTGCTGGGAAATCTACATTGATTCGCATTGTTTCAGGGCTTGCTATGCCAACTGCGGGATCAATTGAATTGTTTGGTTATAGTCATGGGCCAGCGCTAGTCGAAGCTCGCAAACGTATTGGCACAATGATTGAGGGGCCTGCATTATACCCATATATGACAGCGGCTGAAAATTTAGAAGCTCATAGGCTGTTAAAGGGTATTCCGGGGAAAGACTGCGTAGAAAAAGCATTAGCCATTGTAGGGCTTCAGGATACAGGAAAAAAGAAGGCAAAAAATTTTTCATTGGGCATGAAACAACGACTAGGTATCGCGATTTCCTTGCTAGGAGATCCAGAGTTTCTGATTTTAGATGAACCGATTAATGGTTTAGACCCAATGGGGGTTGTTGAAGTACGAGAGCTGCTGAAAAAATTAAATCGTGAATATGGCATGACTATTTTAATTTCGAGCCATTTACTAAGTGAGCTTCATTTACTTGCCACGCATTATGGCATTATCCATAAAGGTGATTTATTGGAGCAATTAACGGTAGAAGAGCTGAATCATCAATGTCAGCAATTTTTGCATATTAAAGTAAGCAATCCTGAGAAGGCTGCGGCGATTCTTGAAACGACTCTTGCGACAAATGACTTTGAAGTAATGCCAGACGGCTGTATTAAGCTATATCGCTATATGGATACGCCTGGAAAGGTTTCTTCAACGCTTGTCAATGAAGGGCTTATTATTGAACAATTTATGCCAATGGGTCAGGATTTAGAGTCCTATTTTATGGAGCGCATTGGAGGGATTCGTTATGAATAATGTCATAAAGGCAGAATGGTATAAGCTAAGGAAAGATCGCTCACTATGGACATTGCTCACTATCCTTATATTGATTAGCCTTTCTTATCCATTATTAATTATCTTCGATAAAAATGCGGATACTATAACGGTGATGGATTTTTACCGTCAGACGATTCTTGGGGGCAATAACTATATTATAAGACTTGTGCCCTGTGTACTGGCAGGCTTCTTTATTTCTAGTGAATATGCAATAGGCACGATGAAAAGCATTGTTGCGTCAGGAAATAGTAGAGTGCGCATTTATTTTGCCAAATTAATGGTCTACTCGATTGGAGCCATTTTGATTGCATTCGTCTTTCCCCTTGTATTTACAGGAGCTGTAGCTGTTTTTCTGCATTTTAATGGAATGCCTACGCTTAGCTATTTTGCAAGCACGGTTGGCTTAACAGCGCTTTATACAAGTGCTTTTGCATCCATTATGGCTTTATTTGCGACAATCTTTACCGAGAGTGGGAAGGCAATCGGCTTTATGCTGTTCTTTTTCCTGCTGTTCGATAGTCTATTGTATACATTAAGTAATTTCTTGCCAGTATTTGAGGTCATTTTTAGCTACTCCATCTTTAAGCTATTTTTAGATATTGGACGTATAGAAACCATACATGGTATCGAGCTAGTTCAATTAATTGCTATACCAATTATTACCTTTATTATTTTTGGTATTTTAGGCAGTATCGTATTTCAGAAAAAAGAAATCAAATAAACAAGGAGGTGGGGGAGAAAATGCTATATGTGATCATCGTTTTAAGCTTTATCACAATATGTCTTCTCGTCCGCTTTCTTTGGTTAAAAAAGGAAATACGTAGTGTGACAAAGCAATTACAAGAACGACATATAAAGCAAACAACGAAAAAAATCAATCTTCGCTTTTATGATAAAGATTTTGAACGGCTAGCAGAGGAAATTAATTATGAAATCGATGCAACAAAGAAGGCAATTGCTGATCAAAAAAGAACAGAAAACGAGCTGAAGCAGGCGATTTCGAATATGTCGCATGATATTCGTACACCGATGACCTCTATTTTAGGCTATATGCAATTTTTAGAGGATGAAACAATTCCTCCTCATACACGTCAGGAGTATATGCTTATTGTTAAATCAAGTGCATTAAGACTAAAAGTGTTATTGGAGGATTTTTTTGAGCTATCCGTTATTGAATCCACCGACTATTTATTAAAGATGGAATGGGTTCAATTGAATGATTTGATCTTAGAGGTGTTAGTTAGCTTTTATGAAGCATTTAACCAACAGCAGATCGAGCCAACTATTCATATGCCAGAAGAAATGATAAGGGTGAAGGCAGATCCATCAGCATTGAAGCGAGTCATTGAAAATTTAGTAACAAACGCTTTAAAGCATTCGACTGGGCATGTCACTATTACCCTCCATCATACGCCAGCATATACGGAGCTAATCATTAGCAATCCAGCACCGCGATTACAAAAGCAAGACCTTTTTCATCTATTTGATCGTTTTTACAAAGCTGATCAAGCAAGAAAGGGTAAAGGAACAGGGCTAGGCTTATCCATCGCCAAAAGCTTAATGGAAAAAATGAATGGTAATCTTTCAGCGGAATTACACGATCAACAATTATTAATGAAATGTCAATGGCACGTTTCTACACAAAAAACTAGTAATTTGTAAGTTTAAAAAGGAATTTTCCTCCTAGCTAATGAACTGAGCCCCGAATAGGTGCACTCTTTAAAGTGTCCACTATTCGGGGTTCAGTTTATCATGCATGAGAGGGGTTCTTATTGCTATTTTTGAAAAGAACAAATGTAGGATATAACCAAAATTCAGGGACAAGGACATCATAAATAGATATTGATAACACCCTATTTCCTAGGAGAAAGGTCATCTGCTTAGAAGTGTTCAATCAGTAAGCTTAATAAATTTCGCAATTTTACGGTGATAATGGGGACGTAGCTATTTCTTTTAGTCTGAGTAACAAATCATATAGCAAATGGACATGATGCTGGAATGAGAATGAATTCCTATTTATGAACGAAACCTCTAAGTATATTGTCCTTTTTTCAGCGATTGATGTATTAGAAAAGCAATGGTTTCATTTATAATAAAATTAGATACATATGAAAAGAGGTGTTGAGGGTGACAAGCAACGATAATATGCCAATTAAAAATACAGCCTCAGCGAATAATATTTTGCCACAGCTTGTTGATCAGCTGCGACAACTGCATGGCATTATTGTCCAAAATACATATATAAAAGATACTGCGAAACATTTAGATCGTATTATTCAAGATGCCAATAATCAAACAATGATTCTTATTGTTGGAAAAGAGCGCGTAGGGAAAACAACACTTGTCAATGGCTTGCTTGGCCGTGAAGTGTTATCTGTAAATGATCAGCATCCAACAGGTGTCAATACATTTATAAGATATGGCGAGCAAGAGGAGATTAAGGCCTATTTTTTAGATGGTGTTGTAGCAATTTTTGATATAAGTAAATTAGAAATGCTAACAACAGGTGATACATTTGCCTCGCAAATTTTACGTGAGCATTTAGATTATCTTGAAGTTTATGTGAAAAATGATTTATTAAAATCAGTGACAATTATTGACTCTGTTTCATTGGAGGCAGGTGGAGGAGAAATGGCCTATTTCTCGGAAACGCTTATCAACCGTGTCGATGAAATTTTTTGGGTGTTACGCGCTGGGTCTATAGCCATTGATGCGGAACTTTTATTGATAGAATCATTAAAAAAGAAAGGTGTCGAGCCTTTATGTATTATTAACGGCATTGATGCTGTGGATGATGCTGAAGCCTTTGTACAATCAGAACAGCAACGCATTGGTCATATTATGAGCCAGTTTATCGCTGTTTCTGCAACAAATGCCTTGGAAGCGAAGCAAATGAATAATCAGGAACTTTGGCAGAAAAGTCAATATGAGCATCTAATTAGCGAAATTCATCGTGTTGCAAAAAATAGTGATAAAAAGACCTATGCAATTTTAATTCGTTTCCTGCAATGGCTGGAGCGATTCCGTTTCGAATTAACCGTTATTCCACAGCGTGATCCATTTCAGTCGGCTGTTGAGCATATTGAAAAATATACAGGTGATACGCAATTTGAATTTTCTCGCTATCAACGTGATTTAGCGATTGTTCAAGAATATGAGCAAGAATATGAGCAGGTAGCCAATACCTTTAAAAACATTCAAACATTGTATCAGCTTTTACAAACGATTTCACAGCATGATTATTTACAGGATAAAAAGGTAGAGGAATTTACGGAAATTGCTGTGCATTATCAGCAAATGCTACGAGAATACCGCAATATGCATAGTGAGTATACACGTGAATATGAGCGTTTAGATGCACAACATAAAAAAATTCATGGCAAGGGGCTTATGAAGGCTATTTTTGGTCAGCATACCCAAAATGAATTTTTCAAGGAACGTGTAGATAAATTAAATGAGCAGCAGGTTATTTGCATTGCACAATATGATAAAGTACAGCAAGCAGAAGCTATAGTGCTGCAAGCGATACAAGATATCCAGCAGCATCTAATGGATTTAGTAAAGGTACGTTTAACACATATTGAGCAAAAGGTCCAAAAGTTAAATCAACAACGTGCAAAAGAGAAGCGACAATTAAAGCTCTATGCTGAAAAAATAAGTGAATTTTCCTGCTTCATTGAAGCGCAGGGCTATATAAAAGAGCATTTACAGCCATTTTTAATGGGAGAACAAAGTCCTTTAAAAGCTAAAGATATTAAAATGCTGAAAGATACTATTCATGCTATTCTAGCGATTGACTTATCCTATAGTGGCTTGCTAGCAAAAAGTAAAATAAATAATAATATGGAAAATGTAGATATTTCCTTTGCTGTGCAAGATAAATATCTACCTTATAAGCTGGCTTTAAAGGAAGCAGATATAAAATCGCATGATATACCAGAAATACCAAATAAGCTAACGATACAGTATGAAGAATAAATGGATTGAATGACAACGTTCTAAAAGATGACATGCTTTTAGAACGTTTTTTATCCATGAAACAAATAAAGGTGCTTTTTCGTATAATCAATAAGGAGGGGTTTAGATGATTGAAATAAATGGACGCTATACGAGTGCGAAAATTTATGCACCAACAGCCTTGCCAACAGCTATCGACCAAATTCAGGAATTGATTAATCAACCCTTTATGTCAGGCACGAAAATACGAATTATGCCTGATTATCATGCAGGAAAGGGCTGTGTCATTGGTACAACGATTCAGTTGCAGGATTGTGTTGTACCAAATCTTGTAGGTGTTGATGTAGGATGCGGTGTATTTGTGGCGGAGATCGATGCATCCACGGTTGACTATGCAAAGCTTGATACAATTATTCGAACGTATATACCAAGCGGGCAGGATATTCATAAAGAACTATCACCTGCTCGTCATTATTTAGAGTTTAATAGCAAGCAATTTCGAGCAACAGGCTTAAAGGATGACTATACAAACTTATCATTAGGAACGCTTGGGGGCGGCAATCATTTTATCGTGCGCCCAAGATGGGCAGTAAACATTGCGTAATTAGGTAACGATATTCCAAGAAGACTGGAATAATGACAACAACCTTATCTGGAATCGAAAGTGAACAGGGAGTATAGCATGGTTGTAAAGGTATAAGTCAATCAGTTGGTAAGATTGCGACTGAATATCGAGTCATAAAGGATTGTATGAGGATAAAAACTGTATTGTTTGAAGTTCAAGCGTGAGTGACGCTATGGTTCGTTATTAGGAAAACCAACTGAAACCTAATACAAACTCTACTTTAATATCATCAGTGTAGGTATTAAAGGTGTCGTAATTAAATCGGTGGATTAATATACGATGGTCTTCATTTAAGAGTTTGCGCACTTACAGATGTAAGTAAAACGTGAAAGAACTATCCGACAACAATCTACCTATGTTTACTGTACTAACTGGGGATTACCTAAGTGGAAACGCCATTTTCGGCTATGAGTTTAGACTTTGAATATTCCATATGGTAACGGAGTTCTCGTAGTAGTCCGAGATAGGGAAAACCTATTACATGGCGAAGGGGAACAGTTTACAAAGATTAACACTTATTTGAAAGGAGCGAAAGGCTCATGCAAAATTCAGAGACAGTATTAATCAATCTATCCAAACAAGCGTTAAAAGAAAATTATATCCATGATAGATTGTATAGAATATTATACAATCCACAAATGTATATTACAGCCTTTAGTAATATCTATAAAAATGATGGAAGTGCTACAGCAGGAATTGATAACCAAACAGCAAGTAATTTTAGCGAGAAAATGATTGAAAAAATTATCCAATCACTAAAAGATGAAAGTTATCAACCAAAACCTGCAAAAAGAGTTTACATTCCTAAAAAAGATGGTTCTAAACGTCCTTTAGGAATACCAACATTCACTGACCGACTTGTTCAAGAAATTTGTCGTATGATTTTAGAAGCAATATACGAACCAAAATTTAGTGAAAGTTCTCATGGCTTTCGTCCGAACAAAAGTTGTCATACAGCCTTAATGGAAATTGATAGAGTATATACAGGCGTAAACTGGTTTATTGAAGGTGATATTAAAGGTTTCTTTGATAACATCGACCATCATGTATTAATTAATCTATTACGTAAAAATATCAAAGATGAAAAATTCATTCGACTTATGTGGAAATTCTTAAAAGCAGGTTACATTGATGATTTTAAATTCAATAAAACTTATACAGGAACACCACAAGGAGGAATTATTAGCCCGATTTTAGCTAATATATACTTGAATGAATTAGATAATTATATTATCAATACTTTAAAAACAGAATTTGATATTGGTGATAGAAAAAGAAATCAACAACGTAACCCTGTATATAGAAATCTTGAATACAAGGCTGGACAACTTAAAAAGAAAATTAATCTATGTGAAGATGAATCCATAAAAGAAGAACTTCTTAAAGAATATAAAAAGATTCAAAAAGAAAAATTTAATACACGACAAATTATTGACTCAACAGGATTTAAAAGACTTAAATATGTACGATATGCAGATGATTTTCTTATTGGTGTAAATGGTAGTAAAGAGGATTGTAAGGAATTGAAAGAAAAAATCAAGAAATTCTTATATGACGAATTAAAACTTGAACTATCAGAAGAAAAAACATTAATCACAAATAGTAGAAAAAATGCCAGATTTTTAGGTTATGACATTTCAGTAGGTAATAATAACACACCTTATAAAAATAAGAATGGTGTTAAAATTCGAAGTGCAAGAAAAAATATCCGATTAATGATGCCAAAAGAAGTTATCGAGAAATTCATTGTACAAAATAAATTAGTTAAAGATATTAATGCAGAAAAGTGGATGCCGATAAGCAGAAATTCAATCATGCGACTTAGTGACTTAGAAATTATAAACATTTTTAATGCAGAGATAAGAGGGTTATATAACTATTATAAATTAGCTGAAAATGTCACTCAAAAAATGTGGCAATTACACTACGTTATGCAATACAGTTGTATAAAAACTTTAGCTTCAAAGCACAATTCTACTGTAAGAAAAATGTTTAAAAAATACAGAATCAATAATGGTTGGGGCGTTAAGTATCAAACTAAAAAAGGAGAAAATATTTGCTATTTCTACAACAAGGGTTTTGTCAGAGATAAAAAAATAGTAAAAGAAAATCCTGATTTGATGCCTAACATACAAATGTTTAAAGGTACTACTGAATTAGAAAAACGTATTAGTGCAAAAGAATGTGAATGGTGTGGAAAACAAAATGTAGCATTTGAAATCCATCATGTAAAAAGATTAAAAGATTTAAAAGGAAAAGAAGTGTGGGAGAAACAAATGATAGCAAGACAACGTAAAACATTAGTTTTATGTCATGATTGTCATAGGAAAATCGCACACGGTAAACAAGGATAGATATTTGTAAATGGAAAGCCGTATACGCAGAGATGTGTACGTACGGTTTGGGAGGAGGTTACTGAAAACCTACTATGGCAACATAGCAAGGCGTCGGTAGCCGACCTTACGAACTTGCCAAAGATGAAGACAATCGATATTATTTATTGATTCATACAGGCTCACGCTATGTAGGAGCAAAAGTAGCAAACTGGCATCAAAAAAGAGCCTATGAAAGCTTACGTCGCCAAGATTTAACTGAAAAAATAGCGGAGCTGAAGCAGCAAGGGCGAGCCCAAGAAATTCAGAGCATGATTCAAAGCTATAAAGCACAAAATCCTGTGATTCCAAAGGATTTAGCTTATTTAGAGGGTGAGCTTTTCCATGATTATATTCACGATATGAAAATTGCCCAGCAGTATGCACGCATGAATCGTTGGACAATTGCGAAAACAATTGCTGAGCATATGGCATGGCAATTTATCGATACATTTGATACGATTCATAACTATATTGATACGGAAACAATGACATTGCGTAAGGGTGCTGTGCGTGCTAATAAAGGAGAAAAGCTTGTGATTCCGATGAATATGCGGGATGGGTCGCTGATTTGTATAGGAAAAGGCAATGCTGAATGGAATTATTCAGCGCCACATGGAGCAGGGCGTATGTTTTCACGTCGCGCTGCCAAAAAAGCGTTGAATATGGACGATTTTAAAGAAACAATGCAGGGTATTTGGACAACATCCGTCAATGAGGAAACATTGGATGAAGCACCCATGGCCTATAAGCCAATGGCAGACATTGTAGCTGTGATTGATGAAACCGTTGATATTGTCAAAGCGATTAAGCCTGTCTATAACTTTAAAGCAAGTGAAGCTGCAAAACCATATCAACGAAAAGGCTAGATAGTTATTATAAAACGATAAGAAGCATTAATTTTTTCAGCGTTTCTTTTTTAGATAAAAAGCCGCTTTACTTGTGCAAGATAAGCATATATTGTATGCCTTGCCTGTACAATGTAAAGCGGCTTTGGTATGGTTCATAGCGTTTACGCTTCTGCCTCTGGTGAAAAAGTACGATTTGCTAATTCTGCATCTAGCATAAAGATCGCATTTGAGTCATTTTCAATACGCTCAATTTTATGAATTAATGTATCGAATGTTGATTCTTCCTCAACCTGCTCATCAATAAACCATTTTAAAAATGCCATTGTGGCATGTTCACGCTCATCTAAAGCAATATCAGATAAATTGTAAATGCGACGTGTTACTTCTTTTTCATGTGAAAGAGCTGTTTTGAAGGCATCTAAAATGGATTCAAAATGGTTGCCTGGGCTATCAAAGCCATGAATTGTTGCACGGTAGCCCATATCGCTTAAGAAATTATAAAATTTCATTGCATGGAAACGTTCCTCCTCTGCTTGCACTAAAAAGAAATTCGCAAAGCCATCATAATCCTGATCTGTGCAATAAGCTGCCATTGCCATATAAGCATGTGCAGAGTAAAACTCAAAATTCATTTGTTCGTTTAGTGCTGTGTGTAGTTTCTCAGATAACATAAAAGTTTTCCTCCCTTTGAAGTAAATGCCTACATTTCTAGTATACAGTGTAGCTATCACAATGGACAAAAATTTTAAAATTAAGGGGAAAACATGCAAAAAATAATTGATATTCGTTCTCAATTAGAAGATTTGTGCATTTTCTGGCAAAAAGAAAAAATCGCTTCAACTGTTGTTGAGGCGATTTTTTTCGACATTATGCTTGTTTTTTCTGATTTTTAAGACCGATTAAGTAGCCACCAAGTGCGATAGCGATTAAGACAATCCAGAAGATAGATTTCCACAATGTAGAATGTGGAAACTCATGTGGAATAATTTCTAATTTTTCATGTCCTAATGTTAATACTGCTAATTTCACACCAACCCAACCAACAATCAGGAAAGCAGCTGTTTCAAGAGAAGGGAATCTTTCAAGAACAGTGACAAACCAACGAGCGGCAAATCGCATCATAATAACACCGATAATACCACCCAAGAACATAACGGCAAATGGACCTGCGTTAATGCCGCCAATATCAAAATCACCGATATGTGGAAGTGTTACAGCAATCGCTACTGCTGCTAAAATGGAATCCACCGCAAATGCGATATCAGCAAGCTCAACCTTCACAACTGTCATCCAAAAGCCAGATTGCTTTTTAGGCTCCTTTAGCTCCTCTGAATCATCGGATGATGCTTTCCATGATTCATAAATATGCTTAATGGATATAAATAATAGATAAATTGCACCAATCGCTTGGATTTGCCAAAAGTTTACAAGTGTTGTAATTAAGAATAAGGCAATAAAGCGGAAAATAAATGCCCCGGCTAAGCCATATAATAATGCTTTTTGTTGTTGGGCTTTTGGCAAATGCTTAACCATAACAGCCATTACAACAGCATTATCGGCTGCCAACAAACCTTCTAGTACGATTAATACGACAAGTACCCATGCGTATTCTAATAAAATTGCTTCCAAAATTGTTCCTCCTTTAATCAATGAACAGAAATGAATGGTTTGCTTTTACCCTATTTTTCCTATTTTAAGCAAAAGAAAAAGACCCCTGCCTAAAAAATAGGCAAAGGTCTTGCTAAGCAATGTAAGTTTTATTAGATCAAAATGCTGTAATCTAATAAAAAAATGCTATCACACCCGATGGTAGTATACCATGTAATGACGAATGTGAAACCAGATGCTTCGCTCGCATCTGCTAGCTACTCCCCCTTGACAATAAAGTCAAAAGCTATTCAATTCTTACTTAGATAATAGCATGTCACAAAGCGTATGTAAATAAAAATATACAGTTATGGCGAAAAAATATTTTTCCGTTACACTTGTAGAAGTGATACTATTAACAACAGGCGAAAATTTTACAACAAGAAGGAGGACAAGCATGTATAGAAAGTTTTTTTCCTACTACAAGCCACATAAGCGATTATTTATTATTGATTTTTCAAGTGCCATTATTGTTGCAATTTTAGAGCTTGCATTTCCATTAGCTGTTCAATGGTTTATCGATGACCTGCTGCCGACAGGTGATTGGAATATGATCGTTAAAGTCAGTATATTATTGCTGCTTGTTTATGCTATTAGTACATTCTTGAACTTTATTGTCAACTATTTAGGGCATAAACTAGGGATTAATATTGAAACAGATATGCGGCAGGAATTATTTACACATGTGCAAAGGCAATCATTCCGTTTCTTTGATAATACAAAGACAGGTCATATTATGAGTCGTATTACCAATGATTTATTTGATATAGGCGAGTTTGCCCATCATGGACCTGAAGATTTATTTATCGCCATTATGACCTTTGTTGGGGCTTTTGCGATTATGTTTAATGTTAATCCAACACTTGCATTGATTGCCGCAATTATGGTGCCGTTTTTAACATGGCTTGTGACATTTAGCAATATCAAAATGAATAAGGCTTGGAAAACGATGTATGGCAAAATTGCGGATGTCAATGGACGCGTGGAGGATAGTGTATCAGGCGCGCGTGTTGTGAAATCCTTTACAAATGAGGCATTTGAAATTGAGCGCTTTAAGGAGCAAAACGGCTTTTTCCGTGCCGCTAAATTATATGCCTATAAAATTATGGCAGGTACACATTCCAGCATCTATATGATGACGCGTTTGTTAACATTAGTGGTGCTCGTTGTTGGTGCGTGGCTCAGCTTTAATGGTAAGCTTTCTTATGGGGAGCTTGTTAGCTTTGTATTATATACAAATGTGCTCATTAAGCCAATTGATAAAATTAGTGCCCTATTAGAGCTTTATCCAAAGGGGATGGCTGGCTTTAAGCGCTTCCGTGAATTAATTGAGCAGGCGCCAGAAATTCAAGATCGTGAGGATGCAAAGGCTATTAAGCATCTAGATGGTAATATTTCATTTAACCAAGTAGATTTTAATTATGATACGTCGAAGCAAGTTTTACAGGGTATTTCCTTTGATATTCGAGCTGGGCAAACGATTGCCTTTGTCGGGCCTTCAGGAGCGGGTAAAACGACAATCTGTTCGTTAATTCCGAGATTTTATGAGGTGACAAAAGGCGCCATTACGATTGATGGTATTGATATACGTAATATGACACAGGCTTCATTACGCGCTCAAATTGGTATTGTGCAGCAGGATGTCTTTTTATTTACAGGAACGATTCGTGAAAATATTGCATATGGTAAGCTTGGTGCAAGTGAAGAAGAAATTCGAGAGGCAGCGCAAAAGGCTCATTTAGAGGCATTTATTGCAGAGCTACCAGATGGCTATGATACGCAAATTGGTGAACGTGGCTTAAAATTATCAGGTGGTCAGAAGCAACGACTAGCGATAGCCCGTATGTTCCTGAAAAATCCGCCTATTTTAATTTTAGATGAAGCAACCTCTGCATTAGATACTGAAACAGAAATGATTATTCAGCAATCCTTAACAGAGCTAGCGGAAAACCGTACAACGCTTGTCATTGCACACCGATTGGCAACAATTCGCAATGCAGATCGTGTGCTAGTAGTAACACCGAATGGGATTGAAGAAGATGGCACATACGATGAGCTTGTTGCACAAAATGGTATCTTTGCCAAACTTCATCATATTCAATTTCGCAAAGAATCATCTATATCCAAAGATTTTGTAGAGCTAACATAAAAAAAGCATTCTCTCACATTGTGTTGAGGGAATGCTTTTTTCTAGTGGTTTAAAATGCGTGATAAAAAGGTATGAAAAGCATAATAAAAACTTTGCATCTTGATATATGATAAAACTATTTTAATATAGGTAATTTTGTCTTAGTAATTGTAGTTATGAATCATTTGTATTAGGAAGAAAGTATGGTATGTAGCTATAGAATGCTTAGCTTATCAATCTTAAATTTTTGCAAAAATATTATATTTTTATTACTATTTTTAGTATACCAAGCTATTATAAAGCGAAAGCAGACTGGAGGGCTTAATGATGAGTGAAGATCATGATAAAAAGAAAAAATTCTCATTATTCAATCAAATTTCAAAATCACTAGGGTTTGAGCAAGAGGAAAAGAAAACAAATATGTCAGAGGAGGAGCAGGTATTTTCCGAGCAAAACATAGATGTAGCAGAAGAGGTGGCAGCTTCCGAGCAAAGGACAGATGCTGTAGAGGAATTGACATCTTCTGAGCAGCAATCAAATGTCATTGATTTTATTGAAGAAAAGGAAAAGAACAAGACACAGGAAGGCTTAAAGTGGCTAACGGCAGCCGCTGATTTAGGAGATACAGGCGCTATGAATGAATTAGCCTATAGCTTTTTAACAGGTATCGGTCTACCGCAAAATACAGTGGAAGGTGAAAGATGGCTACGTAGGTCTGCGGAGCTTGGCAACTTATGGGCAATGGTTGATATAGCTGTTCGTTTACTGGATGGTGAAGTATTAAGCAAAAACCCACTAGAAGGCGAACGATGGCTGCGTTTAGCAGTTGACCGTCGAGATGGAGTAGCAACAAGAATTTTAGGCTACCGTTTAGTACATGGTGATAGTTTAGAGCGAAATGTAGCAGAGGGCATCAAATGGATTCGTCTAGCCGCTGAGGAATTAAATGAGCTTGTTGCTATGAGATTATTAGGTATTTATATGATTAAAGGTGAAAATATGGAGCAAAATGTGAAGGAGGGTGAATACTGGCTAAAACGAGCAGCTGAAGCAGGAGAAAAAATAGCCATGAGAGAATGGGGAAAATATTTAGTAAGAGGTTTGTAAATATCCCTGTTCTAGCTGTTGAATAGAACTTCGAATAGTGATACTTATTCGAGGTTCCATTCAAGTGGCATTTGACAGATGTGCCACCAAAAATCAAGCATAGCTGCATTAGAATACATACTATCAGTACTAATAGTGTTATGTTACATATCAATAACGATGACAAACTATACTATACAACAAAAGGGTGGCTATTATGAGCGTAGGCAAAAAACTAAATATATCGTTTTTAATTTTTATTTTTTTACTTGCTGTTTCTATAGGGAGTAATATTTTTAACTTGAATACTATTGATAAACGCACAAAAGAAGCAATGAATTCTCGTTTAAAGCAACTTCTTCTAATAGAGGAAATACGCTTTGGGATTGCCACACAAGAAGTGTTTATTCGTGCAATGATTTTAAATCCATCCACTAGCAATGAAGAACAACTATTAAACGCGGAAAAGGGACTGGAGAAGACGATTGCTACGTTAGGGGATTATGTGAAGTCGAAGGAAATGAAGGAGTGGTGGGCACAAGTCAATGAATCCAATAACCAATTTAAGACGGAAATGCCAAAACTATTAGCAGCTATTGATAATGATGATATTGAGCAAGCGACATCCATCCTAAATACAACGATTTCAACGATTAATCTACAGTCATTTGATATAGCCGCAAAGATGGAAGAATATCAAATGGCACAAATGGAGGAGATTGAGGAGTCTACATTCTCGGCTATTATGAATGCACGCACTATCTCTATCATTATTTTAGTTGTTAGTATAGTAATTGGTATAGGGTTAATCTTTTTTGTGCGTCGTGCTATTACAAAGCCACTACAAAGCCTTATGGCGGGTGCAGCTGTGATTGGGGATGGTGATTTATCGCAGGAGGATATTACGATTGCCTCTAAGGATGAGCTTGGCAAATTAGGCACAATCTTTAACAATATGAAGGGGAATTTACGCGATTTAATTACCCATATCCAATCCAATGCGGAGCGATTAAGTACGTCTGCGGAGGAGCTGTCCGCGAGCGCAGAGGAAATGACTGCCACAACAGAGGATGTGACCAAGCAGGCAGCGGAAACAGCCGAAAATTCACAGGCTGCTACAGGTGCAGCGCATGAAAGTGCTATTGCGATGGAGGAAACCGCACAGGGCATTCAGCGTATTGCGGAGGCGTCCCAAGTGCTGCATAGCTCCTCCCTACATGCCAGTGATACTGCGACAAATGGGACAGCCATTATTGCGGATGCCCAAAAGCAAATGGGTGTGATTAATGAGTCTGCCTCTACGGTCAATGAGCTGGTGCAAAAGCTGGCAAAGCAAACAGAGGAAATTGGCAATATCACAAAGGTGATTACAGAGATTACAGAGCAAACCAATTTATTAGCGTTAAATGCAGCGATTGAGGCAGCACGTGCAGGAGAGCATGGGAAAGGCTTTGCGGTCGTGGCAGATGAGGTGCGCAAGCTGGCAGAGGAATCGAAAACATCCGCCAATAGCATTACAGCGCTGACAACGGAAATTCAGCAGGATACTGAAAATGTGGAGCGTGCGATGGCAAGCTCGTTAGTATCAGTGCAGGACGGGGTCGTTGTTATTACAAAGGCTGGCGAGTCGTTTGAAACAATTGTGGGGGCAGTGGGTGATATGACCCATCAAATTCAAGAGGTATCGGCAACAGCAGAGGAGCTATCAGCAAGCGCTGAGCAAGTATCTGCCTCAGTAGCAGAAATTGCCACAGGAGCGCGAACAATTTCCAGCAATATTGATACAGTGGCAGCAGCGATGGAGGAGCAGTCTGCCACGATGAATGAGGTCACACATGTCGCAACAACCTTAAGTGAAAATGCACAGGAGCTACAGGAGGAAGTACAAAGGTTTAAAGTATAATCCATTAGAATAAACCAATAGCATCCCTTCCAATTTTTGAGGGATACTATTGGTTTTATTGCTCTTTACGATTAGGAATTTTAGAGGTTCTTGTAAAATCTTGAGGGGCAAGTGCTTTATTACGCTCTGAGTAACCTTTAGGTGATAGTCGGAAAATGGATTTCTTAAGAGTAGCCCAGTTTAAATCCGTTCCTAGGTTCATGTAAGAGTAACCGTAAATTCGAATATTACACAAGTATAAAAATGTTAGGTATATGGAAACAAAAAAGCCAAATAGTCCTAAAAAGGCACTTGCAAAAATAAAGCCAACGCGCAATATGCTAATGGAGGTCACAAGGGATTGATTAACTAATGTAAAGGAGGCAATTGTAGAAATAGCGATAACAACAATCATTTCAGGGCTTGTTACACCTGCACGAATTGCTGCATCCCCTATAATTAATCCACCCACAACACTAATGGTTCCACCAATAACAGAAGGAAGACGTAAACCTGCCTCACGAAATAATTCAAACATAAGCAGCATCAATAGCATCTCCAATGAAGAAGGAAGTGGTAGCCCAGCCTTTGCTTGTACAACCGTTGCCAGTAGCTGTAATGGTAATTGGTTTTGATGATAGGTCGTCAAGGCAAGCCAAAAAGCAGGGAGCAATAAGCCAATCAGAATACCAACAATCCTTAATAATCGTTCAAGGGAGCTAAAAATAATAGGATATTCATTATCCTCAGCGGATTTAAGTAATAAAAATAAATTAACAGGTGTAATCACCGCATAGGCGACACCATCCACAAAAATAACAAACCGTCCTCTTGCTAATGCTTGTACTGCATAATCGGGTCGTCCTGTATAATCAAACTTTGGAAAGAGCTTGGAATTTTTATTGACACGCTCCATTAGTAAATCGCCACTAAAAACAATATCTGTATCAATCGCTGCTAATTGCTTCTTAATCCCATGTAAAATCGTCATATCCACAATATCATCAAAATAAAGAATGGCGACTGTTGTTTTAGAGCGCTTGCCAATATCCATTTTTTCCACGCAAAAAGAATTGGTCGGCAATCGCTTGCGTAGTAATGCGATATTGACACGAATATCTTCAATAAAATTATCTCTAGGCCCTTTCACAATCACTTCCATACGTGTTTCTTCAGGCTGACGATTTGGCTTTTTCGCAATATCGCAGGCATATAATAGCTGCTCCCTATCAAAATAGAGCAATAACGAGCCGTTATAGACTAATGTAATAAGCTGTTCCTTATCCTGTATTTTTTGGATATTTGGTATATGCAAATGACGTGTAATGTTTTCCTCAAAGGGTATCTCTTCGAAATGATCATAGAAATATTGAATACGTTGAATAATCACTTCATTCAGCATTTGCTGATCGATCATTGCATCACAAGTAATAAAATGTACCTTCTGTTGATGAAAGGTATATTCCTGAAAGTGAATATCTGCTGATTTTTGAAATAATTGTTTTAACGTTTTCAGCTTTAGCGCCTGCTCTTGCTGAGGCATTATGACTCACCGCTTTCCATGTCTTGATTTTCAGTTTTCCCCTTTTGAGAAGATTTATCCGACAAGGAAGCAAGAATTACGAAAAAAATAGAAAGAGCAAAGAAAAAAATAAAGGTGGTCGTTAAAATATAGTTCCCTTTTACCTTTAAAAATAAATTTTCATTTAACATAATTAATGGCAAACAAATAATAAAGAAGGGCGGCGCAAGCATTTTCCATATACGCTTAGGGTCCCCTGTTATTTTCAATAAATCTGCCACAATATAGAGCAAGAAACTAACACGAATAAAAGTTCCTGTTAGCCATTGATAAATCGAGAAAAAGTCCAGATGTTCAATATAACGTCCAAGTGTAACCAATCCCCATTCTTCATAGGCAGGGTAGCGCTGCTTGGATGCTTCTGTTGGACCAAATTCTGTAATAGCTCCAATAAGTGGACCTAATGTAAGCCCTGTAAGAATAAAGAGCATAATGGCAAAATGATACCAACGAATACGCTCTTTAAACTGATGTTGTAAAAATAATAGTATAAATAGCTCAATAAATCCTGATGCTGGGAATATCATGCCTTTTATCACAGGGTGTAGCCCATGTTCAAAAAATGGGCGCAATAAATCATAATCTTTTACTTGTAGATTAGTAAAGGCAACAAAAAAGCCAAAAACAACAACACCAAAAAGTACAAATACATTTAAAATGACCATCGTTTGTAGACTTGTTGTAACAAGCAAAACACAAAGGATTGTATAAATAAACAGCAAAATAATAACAGGTGTTTGCGGTAAAAAGGTTGTGTTTACCCATTGCAATGTTTCGACCATTGTAAAGGCTGTAATAACCATTAAGTAAATAACAATTATATAAATAACAATCGTCGCACTAACTTTACCAATTTTTTGATTTAACCAATCTCGAATTGGTTCCTGCTTTGTTTTTGTCTGAATATATACTAAAAGAAATAACCAAAAGAAAAGAACAGTCGCAGCAAAGAGCACAGATATCCAGCCATCTCTTTTTGCCGTATCTAATAGCGGTGGAAGAATAGTTACATGGTTTTTTAAGCCAATAACAGTCATTGATAAGAAGATCACATGTAAAATACCGATTGATCCTACACTTTTCATAATGAAAACCCTCTAACATTGATTGATACATATTAGCTTAGACAAAAAACACTAGCTTTATAAGCAAAAAAAAGACGCCTCCGTTATAGCAGGCGTCTTCTTTATACAGTATTAATGAATATATTTTGTACTAACAAGGCTGTCTTTAAGGATAGCTGTTGGAATTTCAAACTCGACAACGCCCATATAGCCTGGTGCGACTTCGTATTTATCGAAGGAGATCATTAGCTTGCCCTTATCAGAAATATAAAACTGCTGATCTGGTTGAATCGCTGTAAATTCCTCTATAAGTTCTTCATCTGGAAGACCAGCACCTTTTACCCAATAGATTTTTTCTTGGTTGGATGCTGCCATCTGTGCACGCATTTGTTCTTTAATATTGTCACTAATAATATCAATATACTGCTCATCTTTAAAAAGCATTGGTAAGGTAATTAAAATTTCATGTTCTTTATCAATTGTATCGTACTGCATAACAGTGGAAGAGGAGGCAACTGTGTTGACCACATAGCGACCAATGGATAAAATTTGCTCATTATCTGTCTTGATTTCAAAGCCGCTCTCCACACCTAAGTGACCACCACCATTCGCCTTTAAATCACCCACTTCAGCAATAAACGCATCATACAAAGCTTTTCCTTGCGCGCGATATTTTTCATTTAATGTAGAGGCAAGCTCTTGATTTTCTAAGTTCTCAATAGAAGGCACTTGAATATCGGCATCATAACGGTCTTCTGTCACCTTATATTCTGTCCATGTTAATACTTTCACAACATTGCCAACAACAGGGATTTCTGACAATGTTCGTGCCATTGCAGGGCTCACATTTAAGCTAGCAGTAAACAAGATTGCGGCAGCTGCTGTACCGAGCAGCCATTGTGGTGCACGCTTTTTTCGTTTTTTGCGCCCTTGTTTTAACGCATCTTCAACAACCATATCCAGCTCCTTTGGAATCGGGATGTTTGTATATTGTTTTTCGACATCCTGTAATTTTTTATCCATGTGTATTTTCTCCCTTCACGTCTTCCAATTGTATTTTCAATAGTTTTAATGCTTTATAAAGGCGTGACTTCGCAGTGCTCAACTTAATATCAAGAATGTTCGCAACGTCTGCGAGCTTTAAATCCTCAAAATAATGAAGAATCACAACCTCCCGATACATTTGCGGAAGCTCGTCCAATGCATGCTCTAAGTCGATATTTTCATAAACATCTTCTTGGGCAGGTGTTAAATAATGCAATGTATCGTCATCGGTTACTTGTAGGCGTTTATGCTTGCGTAAAAAATCAATCGCTGTACGGACAACGATTTTATAAAACCAGCTTTTCATATAAGCAACATGCTCAAGGCGATCTAATGACAGCATGGCTTTTTGAATACTATCCTGTACAACATCGAGTGCGTCCTGTTCATTTTTGGTATAGCTATAGGCGAGCAAATAAAATCGCTCTTTTTGTTCGCGAATAAATTGGACAAACACCTCTTCATGTTGAAATGCATTTCTTGTTTTCATGTCCAAAGAAGCTCCTTTTTTACATTGTCAAATTGTATACATGTACTAGACGTACAAAGGGGCGAAAAAAGTTAATCGTATTGAAAAAAAGATAGCGTACGCTTTAGTCTGCCACAGTGCAATGCTAAAAAATAGGCATATGTATTTTTCCATCATAATAGAATGGTCATAAATAAGTTTTAAGTAAAAAAGCACATCGTATTTTTAGTGAATACGTAAAATATCTATAATAATCAAATATTTTCTACTTTAAGCATGCATTTTAATGTATGATGGAGCTAACAGTGTTTTGCTATAAAGGGGACGTGAGTCATATGAGTTTAGGCAATCATATCCGTGTATTTCTTTGTGTAGTATTTATGGGCGTGCTTGTGGGGTATGTTTTTAATGCCCAAAAAGATATAACCAATCATGCATATATTGATATGGTCAAAGAGGGCTATTTAGAAAATTTTTCAGATGTTACGGTACGCAATGCTTTTAACTATGCCTTTTTTGAGCCTTATTGGCGTTATTATGAAGCGAAAACGGGGGAGCATGTTGTAGAATTATCAGGCGATATTACGTTTCAAGGTGAAAAAGGACATGCCATTTTACAATTTGTAGTGAATGATCAAACAAAGCAATTTTCACTACAAGGGCTGAAATTTAATGATACGGTGTTAAGTGTAGCACAAAAGCAAAGGCTAGTAGGTCTAGTTTATCAAACATGGGAAATGAAGCAGTTAGCTTATGAGTAAGGTTTTTTGCTTTGTAAATAATGCAACTTATATTACAGTAAAGGGGGAAGCATACAGATAGAGAGGATGTTTTGAATGAAGTTAAGTATTTTAGATCAAATGCCAATACCAAAAGGTCATTCAGCAGAGGAAGCTTTCCAACGCACAGAGCAATTGGCGCTATTAGGTGAAGAGCTTGGCTACCATCGTATGTGGCTCGCAGAGCACCATAATAGTCAGTCGCTGGCAAGCTCAGCTCCCGAAGTGACCGCTGCTTTTTTAGCTGCGAAAACGAAACGTCTTCGTATCGGCACAGGTGGCGTAATGATGATGCATTATTCACCGTATAAAATTGCGGAGGTTTTTAAAACATTAGTTGGACTAGCTCCAAATCGTATTGACTTTGGCGTGGGGCGAGCACCAGGCGGTGACCCTGCCTCTATTTATGCATTAGCAGAGGGTAGAAGGCAACGTTTTACGGAGCAATATGATAAGCTGGAAATTATTTTAAAGCTAATGAATAATCAAAAAACAGGCGAACATGTCTATGATCAGGTCGTGGTAGCACCTGTCAACGTGCCATTACCAGAGGCTTGGCTGCTCGGTTCAAGCGGTCAAAGTGCGATGCAGGCAGGACAGCTTGGCGTAGGGTATTCCTATGCACAATTTTTCACAGGCAATATGTCCAAGGATATTTTTGATACGTATAAAGCTCACTTTACGCCTTCTTATTATATGGAAAAGCCTCAAATTATTGTGACCTATGCGGCAACGGTTGCACCCACGCTAGAGGAAGCGGAATATTTGGCAAAACCTATTGATATTTCTCGTTTACAGCTCATGAAGGGGCAAATTATTCAAACGATATCACCAGAAGAAGCGAAAGATTATCCATTATCAGAAATGGATAAATTAACAATTGAACATAACCGTAAAGCCAATCTTGTTGGTACACCAAAAGATATTGCAGCATTTTTAAGCGCTGAACAAGAGCACTATGGCTTTGATGAAGTGATGCTCAACTGTAACCAATATACATTAGAAAGTCGTTTAGATTGCTATAAGTTTTTAGCAAAGGAATTGCTATAATTATGTAAAGCCGTATTCTGTTGGATGAATACGGCTTTTTGAGTGCAAAGAACTAATTGAAATCATAATTGTTAATTGTTAAAATAAAGTTAGTTATTTGACTAACTAAAAGGTGGTGATAAAATGGCAAAACCAAATGGCATTAGTAAAGAGCAGCTGATTAAATATGCAAGGGACTGTTTGGTGGAGAAAGGTATCGACAAATTTACGTTAAAGGCAGTAGCCGAAGCAGCAGGTGTAACACAGGGCACAATCTATTATCATTTTAAAACGAAGGAACAACTGTTATTGGATATTGTACAGGATATTTGTGATACAAGTTGGCAAGAACTATCACAAAGTAGAGAACAGGCGATAGAGCAAGCCATTGCATCCGCTAAAAGTCGTTGCTCCTACGATTCATATTTTCACCAATTATTTTTTCTACTCGTTACATCCAGCTTTAACAATGACAAAATAAGGGGCAAGCTTGGTGAAATTATAAGGGCAGAAAATGAGGCTTTAACAGAGAATTTATCCAGTCTATGGACAGCTTCGCCAATAGAGGACGTGTCACTTGAAACGTGGGGTATTTTATTGAATGCGATGGTTGATGGATTGGCATTACAAGCATTATTACAGAAGGATTTTCCTGTTGAAAAAACATATAAGGAATTGGAGCAATTAGTTCATGTGCTTAGTAAAGGGGGACAATGAATGAAGGGCTATTTATTCACAGCGATGTGGAGTGTTTTAATATGGTTATTTGCTACATTATTCTTTAGATTTTTTGGCGTGTATATACTCTTTAGTCCAATGACAAATAAGTTTATCCTAAGTATTTTTTTATTATTAGTGGGAACGGCTGTTTTATTATACGGTGTGACATATTTGTATGTACTCTTTGATACAACAAGCCATGCAGCCATAAAGTTTGGAATAAGTGGTACTGTGATTGGTTTAGTGTTAGATACATTTTCTTTATCATATCATCAGATCGTTTTTCCAACATTTAGCGAGGCACAGGTGATTGCCTTTACTGTATGGATGTCTTTTGCCTATGCGTTATTTTTAGTGATACCTTTTATCTTTTATCAAAAAAATAGCCAACAGAGAGGGCTTGTTTAAATAGTTTATGAATAACTATCCCTCTCAGCCTTTTATCTTTATAAGTCAAAAAATATTCATCTATCCCTAAAATAGCCCATTCTTACAATTCATATTTAAAATTATCGGCGAATATGAGAGAATAGAATGCTAGAAAGGAAGATGTACGAAAGATGACAACCTTACAAAAAATTACACCTGTCTTTGATCCATGGGAGGCTTATTTAGATGTTGAACAGCATGGACATATGACGCTCTCAAATATTGAGTTTACCACAACAACACTGTGCAATATGCGCTGTGCACACTGTGCAGTTGGCTATACATTACAACATAAAGACCCTGAAGCATTGCCAATCGACTTAATTTTACAGCGCTTAGAGGAAATTCCCCATTTAAAAACAATTAGTATTACAGGTGGCGAACCAATGCTAAGTAAAAAATCTGTGCAAAACTATGTATTGCCACTGTTAAAATATGCACATGAACGAGGTGTACGAACACAAATTAATTCCAACTTAACATTGGAGCCAGCACGCTATTTACAAATTGCCCCGTATTTAGATGTATTACATATTTCTCATAACTGGGGAACAATTGATGAATTTGTAGAAACAGGCTTTGCAATGATGGAGCGCAAGCCAACATATGACCAACGTGCAGCTTTATTCCAACGCATGATTGATAACGCTAAAATGCTAGCTGAGCATGGCGTGATGGTATCTGCTGAAACAATGCTCAATAAAAAAACATTGCCTTATTTGGCACATATTCATCATCAAATTATTCATGAAATGAAATGTGCGAGGCATGAGGTGCATCCCATGTACCCATCTGATTTTGCCAGTGCTCTTACTTCTTTAACATTAGAGGAAACACGTAAAGCCATTCATCATCTGTTAGATATTCGAGAGGAACAGACATGGATGCTTTTTGGTACGCTGCCCTTCTATCCATGTAGTCCGAATAAAGAAGATCAACAATTATTACAGCGGCTACGCACAGCGAAAAATGTCACAATGCGTAATGATCCAGATGGTCGTTCACGCTTAAACGTCAATATTTTTACAGGCGATGTTATCGTAACAGATTTTGGTGATACACCAGCATTAGGCAATATTGTCCATGATACATTACCAGCTATTTTTGATAAATGGATGGCAACGGATTTAGCTAAATCCCTTAATTGCCATTGTCCAGCCGTGAAATGCCTTGGTCCCAATGTGCTGGTAAAAAATATGTATTATCAGGATGCTCAATTTACAAGCGGCTCTGCTCGCATTTAAACAATAGCAAACGCCATTTTGACTAAGCTTACAAAATGGCGTTTGCTTATTTTTTTACAATAAATTTCTGCGTATCTTTTTAAATCAAGCATCTTCACCTGCACGTTTCAAAAGTAGTAAGATCTTAAGCTGTCATGCTAACTATTTCACCCTTAACACGATCAATGGAAGCATGAGCATTGATATTCATATAATATACTATGAGCCCTTAGGGTTTATATTTTTATTCGCTAAGCGGGTATAAAAACGATTGCGTCCTCTAATGGAATATCATTTTTCACATATTACTTATCATCTTTTAAAGAACCGATGTGTAATGGCTAA
Organism: Lysinibacillus sp. NPDC098008; assembly: GCF_044760715.1. Lineage (NCBI taxonomy): Bacteria > Bacillati > Bacillota > Bacilli > Caryophanales > Bacillaceae > Lysinibacillus > Lysinibacillus sp. NPDC098008. Next base: position 220,224 of record NZ_JBIWBA010000001.1, on the reverse strand, counting down.
CGATACATAGTTTCAATTTAGCGAATTGCTCCATTCTGGAAATTGTCGAACCATTGTTCCATTTCCTCTTCGCTGTCAACTTTTAGGATTTTGAAAATTTCATAGGCAAATTCAACCGCTGCAGTTTCATTGGCTGTCATAAATCCTTTATCATAAACTACTTGAGCTGGTATATAATGCCTTTCTCCCACATATCCTTTTACACCTTGAAACAGCTCTAAAGAATCGCCCGTATGTTTTATATCATTGAGGAATCCATGTTTGCACAAAAAGTAAGTTGCACCGCAAATTGCTGAAACAGGTATTTTATAGCTCCTAACTTTTTTGACAAAGTCTGCTATTTCATCATAATCATTTTCTTCCCATGAAAGACCACCAGTCATGATAACCAAAGCAAGGTTATCAAAATTGCTATAGTCGTTTATGCTGAAATCAACTTTGGCTTTAATGCCACCCATTGATACTTTGTCTATAGTATCAATCCCAATTGTTATAACATTATAGTCTGAAAAGGAGTGAGCAACAGCTATAGCATAGCTTGCTTCCCAATCACACCAACGGTCAGTTAGTAAAAGTAGTATTTCATTTTTCTTCAAGGCGTACCTCCATTTAGCTATAGTATTATTTATCCTTGTTTTCCAGTAAACTTATCTTATAATTGTACTCTATAGTAAAATTTCATACTAGCATTTCTTAACATAAGCTATGCTAATTTGACAGTAAGTATTTTTGTTTTTCACTGTTCAAGGATAATGCATTGTATCCAAGCTAACACATAAGTAGTAAATGGGTTTGTTTTATTCTTGATAAAGTGTGATAGGCTCAGTGCTTATAAGGATAACTAGATTTTCATACTGTTTTTTATAAAGTATTCTTTTGGATTCATTTCATTCTACAATATCAAAGAATATGATAGGTCATTTTACTGTTATTTTTCTAAAAAAACGTTATGATAAATAGAGTAAATAGTCACAATGCCTTGAAGAAAGTAGGAATAACGATGACAATGTACAAAACATTATTATTTGATGTAGATGATACATTATTGGATTTTGATGTAGCGGAGAATGCGGCACTTGCTCAAGTGTTTCAGCAGGAAAATATACCCGCTACACCAGAGATGATTGCACGGTATAAGGAAATTAATGAAGCTATGTGGCGAGCGTTTGAGCGTGGGGAGATTACAAAAAGTGCGCTACATAATACACGTTTTGCGATTGCGTTACAAGAATTTGGCTTTGAGGTCGATGGTGCACACCTTGAGGCAGTTTTTCAACAATACTTGCAGCAGGCACATCCATATGTAGAGGGAGCTTATGAGGTGATTACGCAGTTAGCAGAGCATTACGATTTATATGTAGTTTCAAATGGCATCACAACTACACAAAATAAGCGACTAACAGATGCCAATTTAGCACCATATTTTAAAGGTATTTTTGTATCAGAGCAAACAGGCTATCAAAAGCCAATGCCAGCCTTTTTCGACTATGTATTTGAGCGCATTGAGGATTTCCAAAAAGAGCAAACGCTTATTATTGGAGATTCGCTAACATCCGATATTAAAGGAGGCTTACAAGCAGGCATTGATACGTGTTGGTTTAATATCCATCATCTAGAAAATACCAGTGCGATTACACCACATTATGAAATTCAAACATTACAGGAATTATATGAATTGTTACATGTGAAGGTTACACAATATTAAACAGTAGGCATTTCTTTTGTTCTAGATAATGGGCAAAGGAAGTGCTTTTTTCTCATAGGTATAAAAAGAACAAGAACAGGCAAAACCTTTTATAAGACTTGTTTCTATGAAAGGGGAAATATTTAATGACAATGGTTTTAACAGTGCATAAACGTCAAAGGGGACGACAATCATCTTTAACACAGCTCAGACAAAATGGAGCTATTCCCGGTGTGATCTACGGCTTTCAAATGACCTCAACAGCTATTTCTTTAGATGCACGTACATTTGCCAAAATGCTCGCTGCATATGGCAGTAATGGCGTGTTTCAGTTAGAGCTGGAGGGCAAGCCTGTCAACGCTGTATTAACAGAGGTGCAGCGCTGTGCATTAAAGGGCAATGTCAAACATGTTGATTTTAAATCCATTAATATGGCTGAGGAGCTAGAGGTAGATGTGCCAGTGGTTCCGATTGGAGATGCTGCTGGCGTTGCTGCTGGTGGATTATTGCTCCAGCCAAATCGTGAGGTACGCATTAAAGTGAAGCCAACAGAGATTCCTGAAACGATTGATATTGATGTAACAAATATTGCTATTGGGACTTCGCTTTATGTAGGCGATATTCGTCATCAGCTGCCATTTGAAATTTTACAGGAGGATGATTACACATTGGTGACAATTACACCACCGCCTGCTGAAAACGTACAGGAAGATGATACAATGGACGATACACCAGAAGTGATCGAGGCAACAGGTCAAAATACAGGTGAGCCAGAAGCCTAGCTATAAAAAAGCGCGAGCATGCTAATGATAGCTCGCGCTTTTTGCTAGTAAGTATCCATGTTTTTGAGTGCCTTACGGTAGCGGTAATATGCCATCATATAAAAACAAGCTGCAATCAATAAAATCCATGGTGGCAACATACGCATCAAGGCAAAGGGTGTTTCAAATAAAAAGGCAGAAAGGAATGCAGCACCTTCCTTCTCCCATAGCCCTGGTGTTAAATAAGCATGTTTAATATGAAAAAAGATACCTTCATTGGGGTATAAAAACATGAACCATACAAAAAAAATCACGATCCAATTGCTTGCATACCGCATTAAACGTTTATATTTTGCTATTTGCGATTCGCTATCGGAAAATAGCTCATCATTGCCATCTTTTGGTTTTATCCAATAATAGGAGCCATCATACGATTTTTCCTTTAATAAATGCCAGCCAAAATCCTCATAAAGCTGCTTATAATCGGCTCGCGCTTCCTTTTTTAAACCCTGCTGACAATCAATGCGAATAATGTGGTCGGCATCGCTTGCTTGCTGGAATGTATAAAAGCCGCCTGAACCTACCTTTGTACAAAGCCATCCTTTTGCTGCCATCTCGTTGAGCCAGTGTTCCTCCTTATCGAGATCAAAAAAGATGTTAAATTTCCTCATGTCCATCCACCCTTTCATAGACAGCTAAAATATGCTGTAATCGTTGCTGCTCAGCGGCTAAAATAGCTAAGCCTTCCGCAGTAATTTGATAAACTTTGCGCCTTGTATCCTCTGTTGCAACAGGTGTAATCCATTGATATTTTAATAAATTTTCAATGGCACCATACATCGTCCCCGCCGCAATTCTAACATTACCATCACTTAGTTCCTCAATCTTTTGCATCAATGCATAGCCGTGCAATGGTTCACGTAAGGCAAGTAAAATATAATGCATCGTTTCCGACAAAGGCAGTAATTTATGTTTTTTCACCGTATCACCTCTTATACAGTCCAACTATATAGTTTTATTATATACAGTTGAACTATATAATGCAACTGTATAAAAAAAGACAATGCAAAAAGCGCATTGTCTTTAGGATACGATGGCAGTTTTGACACCCGTCCATCGCCATAATAATTTTTCATTAAAAGCAATTGCAAATTGAACAATTGGCCCAAGCCCAAAAGCCATTAATACTGTACCAATACCAAGCGGCCCACCGAGTAAAACACCAACAATCGCAACCGTGACCTCCATTGTTGTACGGGCGCGCGTGACACTCCAGCCTAGCTTATGCACCAGCATTAACATTAACGTATCGCGAGGACCAATGCCTAAGTTCGCCACCATATACATCCCACAGCCCCAGCCTAATAAAAATAGTCCAATGACATAGGCAACAAGCTGCATCCAAAAGCCCTCGATATCAGGTAGCCAGTAGTTAAATACATCAATAAAAATACCTGCTAAAAACATATCAATAAACGTGCCTGGCAGTGGTAACTTTTTTGTAACCAGCATATCAAAGGCTAAAATAGCCAGCCCTAATACAATAGACCAAGTACCAATGGTTAATCCGATTGTTTTTGTTAAGCCAATATGTAATACATCCCAAGAGCCAACACCGAAAAGCTGTCCTTTAATCGTTAATGTAATGCCAAATGATAAAACGAAAATTCCTGTTATAAAAAATATACAGCGTGATAAAAAAGCCTGTTTCATTATGTACCCCTCATTTATACGAAAATTCTTGTTGTCCAACAACGTATTATAGCAGGACATTGCTTATATGCCCGAAAATTGTCATTTCACATTTTTCAAAAAAAACGATTGAGTATTGTTAGAGGAGGACACACTAAAAATATCAAGGAAAGGATGAGAGAATATGACTTCTGTACGTGAGGAAATTTTAGCGATTTTAAATCGTGAAAAAATAGGCACAATGGCAACAGTGGAAAATGGCAAACCACATTCCCGTTATATGACATTTCAACATAAGGATTTTGTCTTATACACTGTGACCAATCAGCACTCTGAGAAAATGGCAGAGCTGCGTAAAAATCCATATGTCCATATTTTATATGGCTATGACAATGGAGGCTTTGGCGATACGTATGTGGAAATAGAGGGCAAGCTAACAGAAGTAGAGGAAGAAGGTTTAAAAAATAAAGTAGCTGAATTTTTCACAAGCCTATTAGTGGGCAATCGGGATGAAATGGTAACGTTAAAAATTGAACCGATTCGTATGCGCCTCATGAATAAAAAAGGGGAGCCGCCACAAGAGCTAAATTTTTCGAATAAAGCGTAATACAAACGACCTACTAGCTCGAAAGCTGGAAGGTCGTTTTTAGCTGGAGGTGATTAAATGCGTGCTTTTAGTTGGCGATTTAAAATAGCAGCCTGTGCCAGTGCTTGTTTATCGCTAGTAATATCACCTGGTTTATTACCTTCTCCAATAATATAAAATGTAAATGGCATTTTAATAAAATCAAAGATATATTGGAATTGCTGAATCATTGGTAAACCTTTGACGGTAGGATGATCGCCACCAACAGCAAGAACGATGGCTTCCGTTGTTGTGAGCTTTTCCTTTAGCTCTGGAAAACGTTCATCACGAATTGCCTGACTAAAGCGGTCTACCATATTTTTCATAATACCAGACATACTATACCAATAGATAGGTGTAGCAAATACTACAACATCGCTTGTTAATAGTGCCTCTATTACTTGGTCATAATCATCTTCGATCAATTGAAAGCCATTAGCATCATGGCGTAAATCGTGGATAGGCTCAATATGTAAGTCCTTTACGTATATTTTTTTATGGGCAATGCCCTCTAGTACAATATTTGTTAATTGCTCGCTATTGCTATGTGCTCTGGAGCTGCCAATAAATGCAGTAATATTCATATAGATTCGCCTCTTTCTTTTAAGTTACTCCTAGTGTAAACTGAATTTTATTATCAATAAAGATGAATGTTTTGATGAAATGTATCGAAAAAATTGAATAAAGGAGTGGAAGCAATGGATATGAAACAGCTCCAAACATTTTTAATCGCTGCTAAAACTCTAAGCTTTACACAAACAGCCCAGCGTCTAGACTATGCTCAATCAAGCATAACCGCTCAAATCAAAGCATTGGAACAGGAGCTAGGTGCTATGCTTTTCGAACGACTAGGCAAACGTATCGTACTAACAGAGGAAGGCAGGCATCTACAGCAGTATGCTCAAAAAATGATAGCACTAGAGCATACGATGAAAAAGGCACTGCGTAATGAGCAGGAGCAAATGGTATTAAAGGTGGGCGCACAGGAAAGCCAATGCGTCTATCGTTTCCCTAGTATTTTACAGCAATTTCAGCAAGCCTATCCACAGGTGAAAATTATTTTTAAGCCTGTCCATACAACTGAAATTGCCAAGGAATTATTACAAGCAGGTGCATTAGATATTGCTTTTATTACAGATGCTTACCAAGAAACCGCTATGCTACAGCGGGAGCGTTTAACGGAAGAACAGCTTGTTTTTGTATGTGCATCTAGCTATAAAAGACAAGCATTATCCGAGGAAACGCTGCTGTTAACGGAAGCAGGCTGCTCGTATCGAAATCATTTAGAAACCTATTTACAGCAGGAGCAAGCTATGTCACAGCAAATAATTGAATTTGCTAGTATTGAAGCCATTAAGCAATGCGTCATAGCAGGGCTAGGCATCACCTATTTACCTAAAATGGTTGTAGCAAAAGAATTACAAAATGGCGAATTAATAGAATGTCCATTTTCCTTTATGTTAGCGCCAATTTATACAGATATTGCTTGGCATAGAGATAAGCAGATGAAGCCAGCCCTTCAAGATTTTATTGCACTAGCAAAAAAGCACTATCAAGCTTAAAATAAAATAGACCGCATGAAATCAAAGCTTTTCCATCTGATTTCATGCGGTTTTATCATTATTGTTTTTTTAGTGTGCCTGAATAATTTGTGCCTTCATTGCGCTCTGCACGGCAATCAATCTCCGTTACTTTTAGCGCATTATTGGATAAACGTTCAAACTCGATGACACAGCGATTGCCATTTGTGGATGTATTCATTAACGCTTTATGGCTGCTTGTAACGGTAGCCGTTCCCTGAACATTGCCTGAAGCGTTCCCATCATTTGCTGTTAATGAAATCGTAAAGCTCTTATTCGTAGCGTTAGTAATCATAGCATCACGGCGGTTAAAATCATTTGCGCCCTTACCCCATTTATAGTAATAGGTATAAATTCCCTCCCAAGCGCTTTGGCTAGGTGTTGTGAGCTGCATAGATGGATCAAGCTGATTTTGTGCATTTTTGGCACGGGTATTTAATGCGAGTTGGTTAGCATTATCATGAATGGCCTGTGCATCGTCTGAGATGGCATAAAAATTGCGTTCATCCATACGATAGAGCATTGTCACTACTTGTGCACGCGTTATATTATTTGCGACACCATAAAACTTCTGTAAATTTCGATCCTCATACTTCGGATTTTGCCCTGAAGAAATATAATAGTCGAGTAAAAATTGAATGGATTGATTTAAGTCTTTTTTTCCACTAGCTAGATGGGCAATTGCCTGTGCCACAACGCCACGCTTAACAGTAGCCGCTCGAATACGATTATCAAAATAACCATTTAATGGTACTCCGTAACTAGCAAGCCGATCATAATCATCATCAGACCAAATGGCAGCAGGTGTCTGCTTGTTTAGCTCCTCCATTGGTGATTCCAGCTCATAAAAATTAGCGAGTAGCTTGGCCAATTGCTGCTCTGTAATGGTTGCATTTGGCTTAAATGTGCCATCTGTAAAACCATTCACAATATCGTACTCCTCTGCCCATAAAATCGCCTCATATGCATAATGATCCACTGATACATCTTTAAAGCCCGCAGCCTGTACATTGCTCACACTGCCTACAAGCAGCATAAAAAATAAGATACTTAGAAGTTTTTTCATTTGGAAGCCACATCCTTTCTTACTGATTCTATTAATAGTTTGCAGGAAATGGATAGAAACTGCAATTGTCTTTTGTGCAGGGTGTGTAGTTGGTGGATAGTGTGATTAAAATGACAGATAGAAGCCCCAAATTGATGGATAGCCCGTAAAAAGTGACGGATAGAACGCAGGATTTCTATCTAGAAAAAAATTTTTAAAAAGAAATTTTTATAAAAGGGTTGAATTATTTTAACTTTCAGCATATATTTTTCCTAAGGGAAACAAAATATCTATAAAGAAAGAAGAGTGAGTGTATGAAAGAAATAGATGATTTCAAGCTGACGATTCTTCCGATGGTGATTTTTCTAATGCTTGCGATACTTTGGATGCTTACAGATTCTATAGGGGCAGGAATAATATTTATTCTTTTCTGGATAAGTTGGCGACAGTTTATTCGGAAAAATAAAATATAAGTCATTGTTGAAAATGCTAGCGGGCATCATGAAAGTTGTCCGCTCTCCATGTTTAAGCAATCGCTAAAAACAAGAAAGAAGAGGTAAAGGAATGAAACAATTATTAGGTGTATTAGTAGTATCACTCTCGCTGTTGTTTGGCTGCTCAGCGACCACAGAGGGGGAGAAGCAAGGCATTGTTGTCGCAACGACGGGACAAATTGCAGATGTTATTCAAGAAATTAGTGGCAATCATTTGCAAGTATCTGCATTAATGGGTTCAGGTGTAGACCCACATTTATACAAGGCAACACAAAGTGACTTATCAAAATTGGATAAAGCGGAAGTTATTTTTTATAATGGCTTACATTTAGAAGGGCAAATGCTCGATATTTTTGAGCAAATGGCAAAGGATAAAACGGTGCTAGCTGTCGGTGAAACAGTAGATGAAAAACAGCTACTTGCTAGCGATGATGCCATGCTACATGATCCACATATTTGGTTTGATATTGATATTTGGAAAGAAGTAACAAAGACCATTAGTGAGCAGTTGCAAGAGGAATATCCAGAATTCAAAGAGGATTTCCAAAAGAATGAAGAAGCGTATGTAAAGGAATTGGACGAATTACAAACATATGCAAAAGAGCGTGTCAATGAAATTCCACAGCAGCAACGTATTTTAGTAACGGCTCATGATGCCTTTAACTATTTTGGTAGAAGTCAAGGGTTTGAGGTACGTGGTTTACAGGGACTTAGCACAGAATCAGAGTATGGTGTGAAAGATGTGCAGGAAATGGTAGATTTCTTAGTTGCTAATCAGATTAAGGCGATTTTTGTTGAGTCAAGTGTGTCCGATAAAGCGATGCAGGCTGTCATTGAAGGTGCAAAGCAAAAAGGACACGATATTGTTATCGGTGGAGAGCTGTTCTCAGATGCAATGGGCGCAGAGGACACGGAAGAAGGCACATATATTGGGATGTATCAACATAATATCGACACAATTGTTGATGCACTAAAGTAGGTGAATAAGATGTATGCATTAGCAGTGGAAAATTTATCAGTGGCATATGATAAAAAAACTGTGTTAGAAAATGCTTGTGTAAAAGTACCACAAGGGCATTTAGCTGCGATTATTGGGCCAAATGGTGCAGGCAAGTCAACCTTTTTAAAGGCGATTTTAAATCAGCTTCCTAATAAAGTAGGGAAAGTTGAAATTTTAGGGAAGGCATTTGAGCCAAAAAGCTTAGTCGTTGGCTATGTTCCTCAGCGCAATGCCGTTGATTGGGGCTTTCCTACAAATGCACTCGATATTGTCCTCATGGGGCGTTATGGTCATATGGGTTTATTGAAAAGACCATCCAAGCAGGATAAATTAATTGCTCAGCAGGCTTTAGCAAGTGTAGGGATGCAGGATTTTGCAGAGCGTTCTATTGGACAGCTTTCAGGAGGGCAGCAGCAGCGTGTCTTCCTGGCAAGAGCCCTTGCTCAAAATGCCGATATTTACTTTTTAGATGAGCCATTTGCTGGAGTGGATGCGGCAACAGAAAAAACGATTATTGATATTTTAAAAGACTTAAAGACACAGGGAAAAAGTATTTTTGTGGTGCATCATGATCTGCAAACCGTCAAAGAATACTTTGATTATACAATTTTATTAAATAAAAAAATTTTAGCATCAGGCGCAACAGAAGATGTTTTTACACCAGAGCAACTACAGAAAACCTATGGTGGCAAGCTTTTTATGATGCAGCATGTGTAGGGAGGGTCACGATGTTAAGTGGTAACTTATTATGGGTACTAAGCGGAACGATGTTACTTGGCATTGCGGCTGGCATCACAGGTACTTTTTCCTTCTTACAAAAGCAAAGTCTAGTTGGTGATGCTGCGGCACATGCAGCATTGCCAGGCATTGCACTAGCATTCCTGCTAACAGGTCAAAAGGAATTACCGATTCTAATGCTTGGAGCGGGCATTACCTCTGCCTTATCCGTTTATTGCATACAATGGATTGTATCGTTTTCAAAATTAAAAGCAGATGCAGCCATTGGGTTGGTGCTTACGGTATTCTTTGGTATTGGTATTGTTTTTTTAACGGTTGTCAATCGTAGTCCGCTTGGCAATCAAAGCGGGCTTAATAGCTTTATTTTTGGTAAAGCGGCAACCATAACAAAGGCAGATTTATTATGGCTGTTTATTAGTGCAATCATTATTATTGTGGTAAGTCTTCTATTCTATAAAGAATGGAAACTGCTTATTTTTGACCCTGTTTATGCAAAAGGCATCGGTTTACCGATTGAGGCTTTAAAGGCAACGTTAACCGTGCTAATTGTCATGACGATTGTTACGGGTATTCAAGCTGTAGGTGTCATTTTAATGTCTGCGCTATTAATTATCCCTACGGCTAGTGCGAGGCTATGGACCAATAAATTAAGCTCAATGCTAATCCTTAGTGCCGCTATTGGCGGGATTGCTGGGATGGCAGGAACCTTTATTAGCGCGATCAGAACAGGCTTATCGACAGGACCGATTATTGTATTGGTGGCAGCGGGGATATTTTTTATTTCTTATTTTATTAGTCCTACAGGCCAAATTCGTAAATATTATCGAAAAAGACAGTTTCGAAAGCAGGGTGATGTAGGATGATTGAATTTTGGGTAATTGTTACAGGACTATTAGTAGGCATGACATGTGGGATTGCAGGTGTCTTTTTAATATTGCGGAAAATGTCTATGATTGCGGATGCCATTAGCCATACAGTATTATTTGGTATTGTGATGGCCTATATCCTTACGCAAACGCTTAATGGCTTTTGGATGCTTGTTGGAGCCGCATTCGCAGGTATTTTAACGGCTTACCTTGTACAATTATTACATTCCTCTGGTATTCAGGAGGATGCTGCAATTGGGGTAGTCTTTACATCGTTATTTGCTGCGGGTGTCCTGCTTATTACACTATTTGCGGGGAATGTGCATTTAGATGTTGAGCATGTTTTAATGGGAGAGATTGCCTTTGTGCCATGGAATCAATGGTCATTGCTTGGTATCTCAATGCCGAAAGCGGTCTGGATGCTATTATTCGTGCTAATGATTAATGTGACATTCCTTGTATTGTTCTTTAAGGAAATGAAGCTGACAACCTTTGATCCTGTGTATGCCGCGTCCATTGGTCTGCCGATTGTCTTTCTTCATTATGCCTTTATGACATCGATTTCCTTTACAACCGTTGCGGCATTTGATAGTGTAGGCGCTATTTTGGTGGTTGCCATGTTAATCGGTCCAGCTGCAACGTCCTATTTAATGAGTAAAACGATTAAGCAGATGTTTGTCTATAGCATGTTGTTTGGTGCGTTGGCAGCTATTATTGGCTATTATTTAGCGAAGCTCTGGGATATATCGATTGCAGGGATGATGGCAACAACGGTAGGGCTGTTGTTTATGATTGTCTTTATCGGTCAAAAAATAATTGAGCGTAGAAGAAAGTTTCTTGTCCATAAATTCGAAATAGAATGAGTAAAAGACATCGTTTGATAAATTCAGACGATGTTTTTTATTTTAATACTTTCTATCATTTGTACAGCTAAATGTGCATAGTTTCCTGCTCTGTCAACAGAGAATTGCTACTGAGAGTGATAAATAATTTGGCAAATAAATGTTGCTATTAGTGTACTTAATATGAGCCCTCCTTAATTAACCTCTAATAAATATTGGTTTTTATTATTTATTAAAATGGTTTATACTAGAAAATATAGAATATTAATCATATTTTAAAAGAAGAAATAATCATGATAGTATCCACTTGCTTTTTTAGCAACTATAGAATTATGAATAAAACAAGTTAGGGGAAAATATATGATAGAGATTAACCATTTAAAGAAAACCTATTCCACTATTTCCTCTGAAAAGTTCAGAGTATTCAATGATATATCCTTGATGATTCCTGATGGGCAGTGGTGTTCGATTATTGGTCCATCTGGTAGTGGGAAAACAACTTTTTTAAATTGCGTGGCTGGTTTAATGCACCCTGATGAAGGTGAGGTTCTTTATGAAAAGATCAGCATATATAATATGAAAGAAAAAGAGAGAAATGATTACCGAAGATTTCACATAGGCTTTGTTTTTCAGGATTTCAAGCTGCTACCGCATTATTCTGTGTTAGATAATGTGATACTTCCTCTGTATTATGATAAGCCAAAAAGAGAGCTATACAGTAGGGCAAGAACTCTCTTAACGCAAGTCGGTATTTCAGAAAATTTATTTAATAGATTACCAGAGGGCTTATCGGGTGGAGAAAAGCAAAGGGTCGCCATCGCACGTGCCTTAATGGCTAACCCAAAAGTATTAATTTGTGATGAGCCAACAGGTAGTTTAGATGTAGCAAATCGGAATAAGGTGTTGGAAATATTTTTACAATTAAAGCAAAAGGGCTTGACCATTTTATTAGTAACGCATGATGAGGAAGTAGCAGGGCGAGGCGATGTCACGTATAGACTAAACGATGGACAATTGGAGGAAGTCGGGGGAAATAAACGATGATACATTTTGCATGGAATCGTATAAAAAATAGAAAATTTGCCTCGATCACAATTATTTTAGCATTTTTGGCTGTATTTCTTTTAATACCTATAGGACTTGACAACACTAAGGAAACAAAATTAGCTGTTCAAAGTTCGATTGCTGACCATGGAAGAGGGTCCTATGATTTGTTAGTACGTCCTAAGAATTCTAGAACGGCTGTAGAAAAGAAGGCTGGGATCGTTGAAGAGAATTATATAGGAGATGGCCAAGGTGGAATTTCAATTGAAGAATGGCAAAATTTAAAAGCGAACCCTGCAATCGAAGTAGCAGCACCTGTTGCCTCGATTGGCTATTTCACGGGTAAGCAATTATCCGTTGAGCTGCCACAGCTAGAGCAATCTACAAGGTTTACATGGGAGTTTTATACAACAGATGGCTATAAGGATTATATGTTAAGCCCTCCTCGAAGCTTTATTTATTTTAAAGAATCTCAGCCTGGCAATGTCCAATACTTAAAAAATTTAACTTTAGGAGAATCAGCCTCAGGAGCTACAATGGAAATTATGCTGCCAACAGCGTACCATTTACTAGCTGCCATCGATATTGAAAGTGAAGAAAAGCTAACAAATATTAATTTTTCCCAATTAAAAAATGACATAGATCCGTTGGAGCTACAAGCCATTCAGGGCACTTTTGGGAATGTTCCTATTATAAAAGTAATACAAAGGGAGGATATACAAGTTCCATTAACGTTGAAGCTTAAAGCTGAGGTATTGGAGCTTGACATTGAGGAGTATCGTCAAAAATTAGGCTTATCACAGCAGGATTGGCTTATGGCCTCTGAAGAATCCGCTAAGCAACAAGTTATAGCGGAGCTCAATCAAAAAGAAGCCGTTACAGCCATTGAACGTGAAATTGATTTATCTTCTTTTCAAAGACCATTTGACGGTACTCCTGTGAAAATAAACGATCAATTGAAAGCTGAAAAAGCGGATAATTTCGTGGCAAGTAGAGGAGAAACACCTGTGTTCTTTACCGCCCAAAAGCTAGACTATGACCTTTCAGACGAAGTTTTCAAAATCAATATTGTTGAAGAGGGAAGTCCTCCATCCTACAAAAAAATAGAGCACAAGGGAAGAAGCTTATATGAGTCCCAGGAGATACCTTATCTACTGGAGCAGGTAGGCACATTTTTGCCTACAAAAACGGAATCTAATCAACTTTCCTCAAGTCCTTTAGGCATCTACTCTACAGCTAGCATTCAAACGATACAAGGACATATATTGAAGCCTACGACTATTCCGGGCAGCTTTATTCCACAGCCTGCAGGTGCGTTAATATCGCTAGAGTCGGCTGAAATGATAAAGGGACCAAAGCCTATCGATGCGATTAGAATAAGAGTGGCAGGCATTCAAGCATACAACGATGAGGCACAAGCAAAAATTGAAAAAGTAGCCATCGACTTACTTCAATTAGGCTATGAAGTGGATATTGTAGCTGGCTCTTCTTTTGTGAATCAAACATTAGATGTTGAAGGAATTGGACAGGTAGTAGCTCCTTGGACTACATTAGGTGTAGCACAAGAGCTGGAGGAAAATTGGAATCACTTAACCTTTATGACAACAGTATTATTTATTGCTTTTGCCTTTGTCTGGTTTGTAGCACGGCTCTTATTTGAGAAGAACCTACTAAAAAATGAGGATGAGTTATTGCGTATAATGGGCTGGCAGCGTAAACAGATTATTCAAAGAAACTATATTGAACAGTATACTTTACTATTTGTTGCTTATATTCTCAGCCTTCTATTAATGCCATTTCTGTCCTTAAAGACAAGTGCCTATTGGCTGGCAACAATTATTTTTGTCATCTTTATAGGAATGCTTAGCTTTGTTTTTGCCATCAATAAACAGGAAAAGAAAAGGCTTATTGCTTATAAAAGAGCATATTCATTTCTTTATTATTGGAAAATTCTTATGCCTACAATGATCGTTTTATATATGTCTTCGATACTTTTAATTATTCAAACTGCAAGCATTGGAACTACGATCATCAATGCCCAACAATCCTCGTTAGGACAATTTACTGTAGATGCAACATTATGGTTTCAACTAGCTATTTTACTCTCGACTTTTATTTTATCGATTTTAGGGCTAAGTGAATGTTTACATGCTTTATTTCAAACGAGGCGCACAGAGCTTGAAATGTATCATACTATTGGCTGGACAAGAGCTAAAATTGTGATGCATTTATGTAAGGAGGTATTTTTATGGACAGGGATAACCATTATTGCAGGAGCTATAACAGGCTTCATAGTCCTTACGATAATGAAATTTCCAGGAGTTTGGATTGTTGGAAGTATCCTAACAGCATTGTTCCTACTAAGTATTGTTGTTGGAGGCTTAACAATATTCAAAACATTTCTTTCACCGCAAGGGATGATAAGTAAGGGGAAATAATAAAATTAGCTATCTCTACGCACAAGGATTTTGTAGAGATAGCTTTTCTATTTACTAGGGAGCTTTAATATCTAACTAAAAAACGCTTTAAAATTGTCAGACAAAAAATGTTGTGTTATCTCGATAGGCAACAGATTTTGTGTTTTTCTTTTGGGTGTTAGTAGAATATAATCGAAATGGAAAGGTTCTGGACGAATCTAATTACATCATCATCTCCGAGAAGCTTCCACTTCAGACATAGCTAAATGGTGAGTAGCTCATAAGCATGAGGCATGAATGTTTTTTGATAAGAGAAAGGTGTAAGAGATTGGGAGCAATAGCTAAAAACAAATAATAGCTAATAAAAAATATGACGATGGCGGAAAGAAGGAGAACAAATGCTTGACAAAGCACAAGTTTCGGTAGAATTGTATATGGATTCACCAGAAAAACTAAAAAGCTTATATAAACGTGTATTATTTGTTGTTAGTTTATCCCAAATTTTTGGTGGAGCAGGGCTTGCAGCAGGGGTTACAGTGGGCGCGCTTTTGGCTCAGCAAATGCTGGGCACAGATGCCTATGCAGGTGTACCATCTGCTTTATTTACATTAGGGTCAGCAGTAGCAGCCTTTGCTGTAGGAAAGCTGTCCCAGCGTTATGGTCGTCGCTTAGGCTTATCAACAGGCTTTGTTGTCGGCGGGCTAGGGGCAGCTGGCGTTGTGATGGCAGCTTTATTGAATCATGTACCGTTATTATTTGCTGCTCTATTAATCTATGGTGCTGGTACGGCAACCAATTTACAGGCGCGCTATGCGGGTACAGATTTAGCCAATAGCAAGCAGAGAGCAACAGCTATTAGTACAACCATGTTGATGACAACATTTGGTGCTGTTTTAGGTCCCAATCTTGTAGACCTTATGGGAAAAGTGGCACTATCTATTGGCATTCCAGCGCTGGCAGGGCCTTTTCTATTATCGGCTGTAGCTTTTATTGTTGCGGGCTTAGTGCTTTTTATCATGCTGCGCCCTGATCCTTTAGAAATTGCTAAGGCGATTGAAGCCCATAAGCAAAAAAATCAAGAACATCAAGCACAAACCCTACCTATATCCAGCAATAAAAGAGGCCTAGCTGTGGGAGCAACAGTGATGGTTTTAACGCAAATGGTAATGGTTGCGATTATGACCATGACACCTGTACATATGAAGCATCATGGGCATGGTTTAGCAGAAGTAGGTGTGGTTATAGGCTTTCATGTCGGTGCTATGTATTTGCCATCGCTTGTAACAGGTATTCTAGTAGATAAAATAGGGCGAACAGCGATGAGTATTGCTTCAGGTATTACATTATTATTAGCTGGTCTATTGGCTGCATTTGCACCAAGCGATTCGATGATTTTACTGATTGTCGCACTGTCCTTGCTTGGATTAGGCTGGAATTTTGGTTTAATTAGTGGTACAGCACAAATCGTTGATGCCACAGAGCCCTCCACACGTGCAAAAACACAGGGCAAAATGGATGTCTTTGTTGCGCTGGCAGGTGCATCTGGTGGTGCACTATCAGGTATGGTGGTAGCGAATTCAAGCTATGCAGCATTGTCCTTGGCAGGAGGACTTTTATCATTATTATTGATTCCTGTTGTGATTTGGTCAAGAAAGGCAGCTTCATAATCGTAAAAAAACTTACCCTTGTTATTGGGTAAGTTTTTTAATTGGAACTATTTTGCAGGGCAAGCGTCACAATGTAAAAATCGTTAGAAAGCAAAGAGCAGGGATAACATATGGATTTAATAACAGACAAATTAATAATGATTGCCTTATTTATTTTAATGATTCATGCAATTGAAACGCTTGCTTATGCAGTACGTTTATCAGGAGCGCGTGTTAGATTACTAGCCTCTGCGTTAGCTCTTTTTAATGTAATGGTCATGGTTTCAAGGCTGGCGAATATGATGCAGCAGCCATTTACAGGGAGCTTAGTCGATACAGCGCCTACTGATCATGCTCTGACATATGTAGAACACCAGTTTCGACTAATTATTGGAGCGGCATCCATTGGCACACTGCTAGGCACATTATTGATTCCAACCTTTGTCGCTATTTTTTCAAGAGCAATTATTCATCTAGCTGAGGAGCGAGGCTCCATTCCAGCATTATTGAAAAAGGGCTTTACTTTTGACTATATAAGACGAGGTATAAAGCATATTCATAGACCAAGCTTTAGCTATGTAAAAGGCATTCGTCTACGGGATATACCGATTAAATTATTTATCATCAATATTGTCATTACAGCTATTTATACCATTGGCGTTTTATCTGCGCTCTATGCGGCTTTATTAGTACCAGAACTGAAAACCACAGCTGTTATGGCATCTGGGTTAATTAATGGTATAGCAACGATTCTTCTAATAGTATTTATTGATCCTAAAATTTCCATTCTTGCTGATGATGTTATCAATCATAAGGGAAGCTACCTTGATTTAAAAAGAGTTTCTGTTATGATGATGTTTTCCAGATTGCTAGGAACGATTGTGGCACAGCTATTATTGCTGCCAGGTGCACATTATGTTGCATGGTTTGCCAAGTTTATTGCTTAATAGGGAATACGATAATGGAGGAGAAGAATGAAATGAAAACATATTATGCTGTTATTTTTACATCGCAAAGAACGGAGCAGGACGAAGAGGGCTATGACAAAATGGCTGAAAAAATAGATGTCTTAGCACAGCAGCAGCCCGGATTTTTGCGCGTTGAAAGTGTAAGAAATGAGGAGGGGCAAGGCATTACGGTGTCTTATTGGTCATCACTAGAGGCTATTCAAGCATGGAAGGAGCATGCAAAGCATTTAACAGCGCAACAATTGGGTAAAGATAAATGGTATAGGGCATACAATGTGGAAATTTGCCAAATTATTAAAGATTATGCTTTTGTAAAATAGCCAATAACAGGAGACCGCAACGTTAGCTAACGGTCAGCATTTGGAATGCTCGTATACTATCCTTTATACTAAGAGAGTAGGAGGTGGGGCAATGGAGCAATTTCTACAACGCTATATGTATTCATGGCGTTTTAATGGTTGGTTTTTCCATGATATTACGCTAGGAATTGTACTTGGTATCGGATTTTTAGCGCTAGTGCTGCTAATCATCAATCGTACTCGTTTGAAGGTAATACTGATTGTTATGCTTATCTGGTTAGGGGCTAGTAATTTTGCAATGCTTATTTTTGGCTTGGCAGGGCGGGGCTTTTCGATTCAAGCAGAATCAGCTATTTATACGAATGAAGAGCAGGACATCGCTATTCAAATGGTGCGAGGGCTTGAAAATAATGGAACTGTGCGTGGCATGACACAAATGATTTCGCATTACTTAATTGTTGGAGTTGATGTGCAAACAGGCGAAAAGCAGTGGACAAAGTCAGCTTCATATAAGGAAAAGCTTGTTGGCAACTTTATGGATGGCTTGCTTGTTCATCATCGTGATGGTGAATTTGGACAATTATCGCTCTTAGATATTGAAACAGGAAAAGAGCTACTATCTGAAAAGGAATTTCGACAACAGCATAAACCACTTATTGATATTTTAAGCAATGGTGCACATGAGTTGCTTGCTGTGCAAAATAACTTATATGTGGAGGGTGTTGATGGTAAGTTTTATCGCTATGATGGTAAAAATTTAAACGAAGACCCACAGGCAGAGCAATATTTGACAACACGTTTCTCTATTGAAGCAACTATACCTGACTATTTTGCTAACCATCAGCAGCCTTTAACGGACGATGAAGAAATTCGCAAGTTTAGTAGTATGCTATTAGAGGAGCCTGCTATACAAGCCTATCAAAATTTAAACCCAAAAGTAATTGATGTTGATATAGAAGCACAAACAGCGCTTGTTTCCTATCAACAAACAAAGCGTGAAAGCGCAGATCATATGCTAGTGCTATATGATTTGAACAAGCATCAAATTGCTTGGGACATCAATATAGGTATGGTGGATTCATATCAGAAGCAGCCTAGTGTTCGTATAGTAGATGATGCTTATATTGTACAAACAGGAGATCACCTGCTGATCGTCGATAAAGATACAAGAAACATTCGTGCAACCTATCATTTACGCTGGAATCGACCTATTTCGTGACAGAAAGGGGTGACTCATTATCGATGAACAATTAGTAGACTGGATTACACGCTTTCAAAGAGATAAAGATATCGAAGCACTGGCAAATTTAAAAGCGTATTGCTATCAGATGATTGAGCCTTTAATCGAGGAATTTACAGACAAATATGGTGATGAGGCTGGTGCATTATTACGTTTAAAATGGGATAAGCGATTTTATTTTATTTTTACAAAATACCAACTGCATGTTGGGCTACCATTAGAAATATTTGTTCAAAATACCTACCGTTTTTATTTTATGCAAGTATTGAAGAAAGCAGGCTATCAGTAAGAAAAATCCGCGTAGTATGTATCAGCATACTCGCGGATGTTATCATTTATTCTTTTAAGCCTCTGCCAAGTCCCTTTAAGAAGTGTACACCAAAATTAAGGGCACGATTGACGTCTGGATCATTGAGCATTTTCATCAGCTTAAAGGCGCTCACTTTGTCATCGCTGTTAAGAGCTTTATTGGCTTCATCTACACCAGCATTTAACCCTTCAACAAGCTTTGCGGTTGTTTCGGGATTTAGCTCAGTTAATGCACCAGCGACGCCCATTAAATTATTAATCATATTGGTCACGGGCTTGCGCGTTAGTTGCTCAAGGGCAATATGGGCAACTTCCTCTTTTGCTTCTAGTAGCTTCATCGCTGCCTCTAATGCACCAATATCATTTAACTCTGTCATAATACTAAAAACCTGATTAACGGCATCTTCATTTTCTGCCAGTAGTTGCTGTAGATTGGCTAATTTTTGTTCTTTTAGTTGCTCTTCTGTTAATTGCTGTTTTTTTATTTTTGTAATGGGTGTAGCCATGCTCTCACTCTCTTTCATGAATGGTTGTTAAGTGAACGTAGCCAGGACGATTCCATTTTCGTTGTACCTCCACACCATTTTGTGGATGACGCTTTTTATAGCGCGGATTTGTGCGAGGCAGTGGTGTTTTTCCTTTTGGCTTTAACACCTCTACACGTACTTTTGTTTGCTTATAGGCAGGTGTATCTGTATTAATATCTGCTGCTGGACCTGTTAAAAAGTTAATCGCTGACTCCTTGTTTACAGAGTTCATAGGTAAGAATAGCTCATTTCCTTGTACACGGTCAGTCACAAGAGCATTCAGTTTTAATGCGCCATATGGAGATACTAGGCGTAATAGGGCTCCGTCCTCGATGCCGCGCTCTTTTGCCAATTCAGGTGATACTTCAACGAAAATTTCAGGTACTTTTGCTTGAATTCCTGTTGATTTATTCGTTAGATTGCCTTCATGGAAATGCTCAAGCATACGACCATTATTAATGTGGCAATCATACTGTGCTTCATAATCAACAGGTTGCACCCAATCATTTAAAGCAAAGCGTGCTTTTTTATCAGGGAAGTTAAAGCCGTCTTTATATAATAAAGGTGTATCTGTGCCATCATGACTGCCCCAACAGAAGCTGCCCCAGCCCTCTAAAACATCATAGCTTGCTTGTGAGAACAGCGGGGAAAGGCTAGCCATTTCATCAAAAATCTCACTTGGATGGCTATAATTCCAATCTGCCCCTAAGCGGCGTGCCACTGCCTGAAGGATTTCCCAGTCAGCCTTTGATTCACCAAGTGTCGGTAAAACTTGATAAAGGCGTTGCACACGGCGTTCTGTATTGGTAAATGTTCCTTCTTTTTCAAGCGATGGCGCAGCAGGTAAAATAACATCTGCATATTGTGCTGTACGTGATAGGAAGCAATCTTGTACAACAAAAAAGTCTAGCTGTGATAGCACTTCATCTATATGATTGGCATTACAGTCAACAAGCGCCATATCTTCACCCACTAAATACATTGCCTTCATTTTACCTTCCATAATTGCATCAAGCATTTGCCCGTTTTTACGACCTGGCTGTGCTGGGATTTTAGCACCATAGGCTTTTTCAAATTTAGCACGTGCTGCATCATCTGTCACTTGTTGATAGCCTGGCAATAGATTTGGTAATGTACCCATATCACATGCACCTTGGACATTATTATGACCGCGTAGCGGATAGGCCCCTGCACCAGGACGACGATAGTTGCCTGTTGTGAGCAGCAGGTTTGAAATGGCAGCAGATGTATATGAGCCACCTGTATTTTGAGTGACACCCATGCCCCATAGCACACATGTACCATCTGCATCACGAATCATTTCCGCTACTTGAATCAATGTTTCTTGGGCAATGCCTGTTTGCTGCTCAGCATATGCTAATGTATATTTTTCAAGCACCTGTTTAAATTCATCATAGAAATTTACATTTTCCTGAATAAAGGCTTCGTCATGCCAGCCTTGGTCAATTATATATTTAGTAACAGCCATTAGCCAAACTTGGTCAGTTCCTTGCTTTGGACGCATGAAAATATCTGAACGCTCCGCCATTTCATGCTTACGAATATCCGCAACAATTAATTTTTGACCATGAAGCTTATGGGCACGTTTGACACGCGTTGCTAAAACAGGATGACCTTCCGCAGGATTTGCCCCAACAATAATCACAAGCCCAGCCTTAGCAATATCTTTAATGGTTCCAGCGTCACCACCCATACCAACTGTACGCAGTAGCCCGTCTGTAGCTGGTGACTGGCAATAACGAGAGCAATTATCGACATCATTTGTGCCAAATAATTGACGTGCCATTTTTTGAATTAAGTAATTTTCCTCATTCGTAATTTTGGAGGAAGAGATAAAGCCGACAGAGCCAGGACCGTATTGCTGCTGAATACCACCAAGCTTTGTCGCAATTAAATCGAGTGCCTCCTCCCATGAAGCCTCTACAAACTCATTATTTTTACGAATTAATGGTTTTGTAATACGCTCCTCTGAGTTGACAAAGTCCCAGCCAAATTTTCCTTTGACACAAGTAGAAATCGCGTTTACCGGCCCCTCAGAAGGCTGTACTTTTAAAATTTTGCGATCCTTTGTCCATACTTCAAATGAACAGCCGACACCACAAAACGTACAGACTGTTTTCGTTTTGCGTGTACGTTTGCTGCGCATTGCCGCTTCGATTTCAGATACTGCAAAAATACCGCTATAGCCTGGCTCAACTTCTTTAATCAAATGAATCATTGGGTCTAGCATATCCTGCTTAAGCCCAGTCATAAAGCCAGCCTCTCCAAGCATGGATTTTTCCATTAAGGCATTGCATGGACAAACCGTTACGCATTGCCCACAGCTTACACAGGACGAATCATTAATGGCAACGCCAGTGTCCCAAATAACGCGAGGTCTTTCTGCCTCCCAATCTAAAGACAGTGTTTCATTTACCTGTAAATTTTGGCAAACCTCTACACATTGCCCACAGGCAATACATTGATTAGGGTCATAGCGATAAAATGGATGTGACATATCCACCTCATTCGGCTCAACTTTTGGCTTGTATGGATATTTTTGATGCTCGATTTCCATTAATTCGGCTGTGTTGTGTAATGTACAATTGCCATTATTATTATCACAAACCGTGCAGTAGAGCAGGTGATTTTCAAGTAAGCGATCCATCGCTTCTGTTTGTGCAGCCTTTGCCTTTTCTGAATTGAGTAATACGTCCATGCCGTCAACGATTTTCGTTGAGCAGGAGCGCACTAGCTTGCCCTCTACCTCCACAATACATGTATCACACGTTTCGATAGGATCAACCGCTGGAACATGACAAATTTGAGGATGGGCAATGTCATGCTGATTAATGGTATCAAGGATTGTAGCGCCTTCTTTTGCATCATACGGTACGCCATTAATAGTAATTTGAGTCAAGGTACTTCCTCCTTTGCATAGTAAGACGACTAGAACAATATGTTATAGCTTCAAAGAAAAAGGGAATAACATATCGAGTGAATAATTGTATAAAATGGTTGTCTTGTTATTATTGTAATTCCCCAATAATCTTGAAGCTACACCTAAATTGCTAGATTGTAGCAAGTTGTTCAATGTCTGCATAAAAAAATCCACCATGAAAAAACACGTCTTGGACATGTTTATGCTTCATGGTGGATAAAATTCTTAACAGGTCTTGCTAAAAATTCAATCTACTTTTTTACGTTGTGTAACAATAGAATTCAACCATTCAAATAGCTCAATTCCATGACTGTTCCTCACCATTATAGTCCTTTTTCGTTAAATGAACAATATGGATGACCTAAAAATATTTTCCCTTTTATTTTTTGGCAAGTTACTATATCATTAACAAACTGTAAGGGTGACCCTGATAGAAACGGCATCCAAAAGTCTTAGAACGATGGAGGAAGCATTGCCATGTCTAAAAAGGTACATGAATTTAACGATATCATTCGAAAGTTACGTAAAGAAATATTTGGTAAGGGGCCAGAGCGCATTCATACCGTTTTTGTGGACAATATGGCTGTGTCCACTTTATATGGGAATCTCACACCAACAGAAAAATTTATTGCAAGTACACCTGAAGGGCTACAAATGGTGCGTACTGCTCGTACAAGTATGATTCAGGATTTATATACACAATCACCGCCTGAAGGGATGGAGGAATTAATGGGTAGTAAATTACTCCACCTCTTTTCAGATATTAAAATTGAAGAGGATTTTGCTATCTCTGTCTTTGTTTTTGACAAGAACATTAGTGAGTAAGGAGGATGCCATATGGAGCGAGCCATCACAAGAAAAATTTTACGTGTGGACAATCAGCAAGTAAACATAATCGATGATCTTATTGTGTCAGAATACGCTGTAACGGTGAAAATTAACCAGCAGGAATTTGTCACAATGGTTTGCACGCCTGAATATGTGGAGGATATGGTCATCGGCTATCTAGCCTCTGAGCGTGTGATTCGTAGCTATGAGGATATTGAGGAAATTTGGCATCAAGAACAAGAGGGCTTTGTGCATATTCGCACAAAGCATGTCAATCCTTACTATCAGCAAACACAAAATAAACGCTATATTACATCTTGCTGTGGCATGAGTCGACAGGGCTTTGTATTTACAAATGATGCATTAGTCGCGAAAAAAATGGACGATATTCATGTGCAAATTACGCCTGATGATTGCTTTCGCTTAATGAAGGCGATGCAGGATGGTGCCAATATTTTCAAACAAACGGGTGGTGTGCATAATGCAGCATTATGTGATGTTAATGGCATTGTGTTAAGCCGTATGGATATTGGCCGTCATAATGCTTTAGATAAAATATATGGTTATTGTCTGCGTCATAATATTAGCATCCAAGATAAAATTATTGTTTTTAGTGGGCGAATATCGTCGGAGATTTTACTGAAAGTATCCAAAATTGGCTGTGAAATTGTGCTATCAAAATCAGCACCAACAGCATTAGCCTTACAATTGGCAGAACAGCTAGGGATTACAACGGTAGGCTTTATTCGTCACAACACATTGAATATTTATACACATGAACAACGCATTTTATTACCCAATAAATGAGCCATTGAAAGAAGGAGATTACATGACGGACTTACAAGACCGATACCAACGACCGTTAAGAGATTTAAGAATATCTGTGACAGATCGTTGCAATTTTCGCTGTCGTTATTGCATGCCTGCAGAAGTATTTGGTCCAGATTACGCATTTTTACCGTCTGATAAAATATTAAGCTTTGATGAGATTGAACGCTTAGTCACTATTTTTGTATCATTAGGTGTGAAAAAGGTACGTATTACAGGTGGTGAGCCGTTATTACGCCGTGATTTGCCTACATTAATTGAACGTATTCATCAGATTGAGGGCGTGGAGGATATTGCGCTTACAACAAATGGCACTTTATTAAAAAAATATGCAGAGCCATTGGCAAAGGCAGGCTTATCCCGCGTTTCTGTTAGCTTAGATTCGCTTGATAACGAGCGCTTTTTCGAGATGAATGGTCAACGTGGTAAAGTTAACACCGTATTAGAGGGCATTGAAAAGGCAGCACAAGCGGGCTTACAAGTAAAGATTAATATGGTTGTTCAAAAAGAGCAAAATGATCAGGATATTGTAGCAATGGCACAATTTTTTAAAGAAAAGCAGCATATTTTACGCTTTATTGAATATATGGATGTTGGGAATTCAAATGGCTGGCGACTTGATGATGTTGTTTCTAAAAAGGAAATTCTTGAGCAAGTGCAGCAATTTTTACCATTACAAGCCATTGCTCCAAATTACAAAGGAGAAGTGGCAACACGTTATCAATATCAAGACGGACAAGGTGAAATTGGTGTGATTTCCTCTGTTACAGATTCTTTTTGCTCCACATGCTCCCGTGCACGGTTGTCAGCAGAGGGAGCATTGTATACATGCCTATTTGCAACAGCAGGCACGGATTTACGAGCACTGTTAAGAGCGGGACACGATGATGCAATGATTCGCCAATGCATTACAGATACATGGAGCAATCGCACAGACCGCTATTCAGATGAACGCAATGAGCAAACAAGAGCCAACAGGCAAAAGGCAAAAATTGAAATGTCGCATATTGGAGGGTAAGGCGTGCAAGCAGAGAAAAAATCAGCACATATGAACAAGCAGTGGAGATATACAAAATCCTCACTGCTTGAAGGTTCACATTATTTATGCAGAAATGTGCCGCTTTTGCCACCTGTTTTTTCCACTAGATAGGTATCTTTAATCACCATTGTTTTATCAACGGCCTTGCACATATCGTAAAAGGTTAGTGCGGCAATGGATACAGCCGTTAGTGCCTCCATTTCAACACCTGTTTTTCCGCTACATTTCACGGTTGCTTCAATATGCAGCTCATAGCCATTTTCCACCTTTGTATAGGTAAATTGCAGGTCTGTGCCTTGTAGCATAATAGGATGGCACATTGGAATAATATCGGCTGTTTTTTTAGCGCCCATAATCCCAGCAATCTGTGCTACATGTGTAGGGTCACCTTTTTTGATGCCACCTTGTTGGATGGCTTGATAGACCTCATCTGATAGTGTAATGGTACTGCGTGCAATAGCTGTACGTGTTGTAATTTCTTTTGCTGAAATATCGACCATTTTAGGGCGACCTTCTTCGTTCCAGTGTGAAAACTTAGTCATGGTTGCTCTCCTTATTGATAATTTGCGCCCAATCTTGCTGCGCATTGATATTAATAAATGTTGACTCATGCTCTGCAAACGGCACATAGCATACGCGAAGCTGCTCTAATAATGCCCTCATATTGCGTTTCTTTTGCTGGATTAATGGCATTATTTTGGCTAGTGCAGTGCGACGATATAGTGCTGCTAGTGGCTGGTAGCGTTCCCCTTGCTGAGGCACAATCGCATCATACTGCTCATCAATATAACCAAGCATTTGTTGAACAAATCGTGCATTCATGCAAGGCATATCACAGGCAACAACAAAAAACCACTCCACTTCAGGATAGGCTGTTAGAATGGTATGCAAGGCAAAAAGAGGCCCTTGGTGTGGCTGCTTATCCATGAGCCAGTGGACGTTTTCCTCTGCAAAATATGGCTGAAGATGGGCATTCGTCGCAATAATAATGGGGTCTAATGGCTGTTGCTGTAATGCTGTAAGACTATATTTATATAACGGCCGCCCAGCAAATGCTGCAAACATTTTAGGCTGCCCATAGCGAGAGGATTGACCGCCTGCTAATAAAACACCTGCAATATTCATCGGCGATGCAACTCACTAACAAAATGTTGCACAGTAGGAATAATTAGCTTAGTCATCGCAAGTGTGACGGCATTGGTGGAGCCCGGTAAAAGATAAATAGCAGTTTGCTGACAGCTTCCTGCTGTGGCACGGCTAAACATCGCTTTCGGCCCAATCTCCTCATAGCTTAGTAAGCGAAATAATTCGCCAAACCCTGTCATCTCTTTATGAAATAGTGGGGCAATGGTGTCATAGGTTTGATCTCTTGGTGTAAACCCTGTGCCGCCTGTCACGATAATGGTATTAATGCTAGGCTGGTCACACCACTGATGGATATAGTGCAGGATGCTCTCAGGTTCATCCTTTGTTAGTTGATAGTCTATAATGTCAAATGAAGCCTCTTGCAGTAACGCGTGAATACGCTGTCCACTACGATCCTCTGCCATTGTACGGGTATCACTTACAGTTAAAATGGCAGCTTGAATGGGTAGCTGATGTGTAGGGTGCATCGTAAAGACCTCCTTTAAATCGTGTCATGCTGCAAAAACATTGCTTTTAATTATAATGCTATAAATCAAAAGGTCAAACGAAAATTTAGTAAAGAAAGGCAAATGCTTATGGATGATAGATATTCAAGACAACAATTATTTCGCCCAATTGGTGAGAATGGGCAACAAATACTTCGGCAAAAACATGTGCTAATAATTGGTGTTGGTGCATTAGGCAGTGCCAGTGCAGAGGCGCTAGTACGAGCAGGCATTGGCAAGCTCACCATTATTGATCGTGACTATGTAGAATGGAGCAATTTACAACGGCAGCAATTATATACAGAGCAAGATGCACAAGACAAGCTGCCAAAGGTGATCGCAGCTAAAAAAAGACTCCAAGAAATTAACACAGAGGTTGATATTCATGTCGCTATTATAGATGCCAGTGTAGTGTCATTAGAGTCACTGTTGACAGATGTCGATGTCATGGTCGACGCCACTGATAATTTTGATGTGCGCTTTCTCATGAATGACCTTGCCCAAAAGCATACCATTCCATGGGTGTATGGCTCCTGTGTTAGCAGCTATGGCGCAACGTACACAATTGTGCCTGGGCAAACACCATGCTTACATTGCCTGCTAAAGGTGATGCCTCGTACTGGCATGACCTGTGATACGGTAGGCATTATTAGCCCAGCCGTGCAAATTGTAGCTGCCTATCAAGTGGCAGAAGTGTTCAAGCTCTTAGTAGGGAATCAAAAAGCCTTACGCAAAAGCTATTTAACATTTGATGTATGGCAAAATCAGCATTATGAAATCAATGTAGATACCATACAGCAGGATGATTGCCCATCCTGTGGTCAGCATCCTACATACCCCTATTTATCGTATGAACATCAAACAAAGCTAGAGGTATTATGCGGTCGTGATGCAGTGCAAATTCGACCAGCGACACCGATGTATTATCAGCTAGAGCAGCTTGCGACCCAGCTTCGTCCATATGGGGAGATTCAGCTTAATCCATATTTACTCGCTTGTCAGACAGCGGATTATCGCATCGTGATTTTCCAGGATGGACGAGTTGTGATTCATGGTATTCAAGATATTCAACAAGCGAAAAGCATTTACTATCGTTTATTAGGCTAAGGGAGTGGATGAAATGGTAGAAAAAAGAAAACCGATTGCTGTAGATGAGGCTGTGCAACGTGTGATGGATTATGCCTTTCCAGCCAAAAAAGAGCTTGTGCCACTAACACAGGCATATGGACGTTTTATTGCAGAGGATATGGTAGCAGATCATGATGTACCAGCCTTTGACCGTTCACCCTATGATGGCTATGCAATCCGCTCCATGGATAGTCAAGAGGCTTCATCCGAGCATCCTATTCGTTTTCAGGTTGTAGGGGAAATTGGGGCTGGCTTTGTGCATGAGGAGGTTGTTGGCTACCGACAAGCGGTACGGATTATGACAGGTGCGCCTATTCCAAAGGGCTGTGATGCCGTTGTCATGCTGGAATTAACCCAAACATTTGAGGAAAATCATCAAACCTATATGTCCATTAAACGTTCCTTTGCAGCAGGAACGAATATTTCCTATAAGGGCGAAGATGTAAGGCAAGGCACAACGCTTATAACAGCAGGGCAATACATCAATCCAGGTGTCATGGCGTTACTTGCCACATTTGGCTACCAGCAAGTGCCTGTGTTCCGTAAAGTAATAGTCGGTGTTATTGCCACAGGCAGTGAGTTACTAGAGCCAGAGGAAGCGTTGCAACCAGGTAAAATTCGTAATAGTAATGCCTATATGGTGATGGCCCAAATTGAGCGGGCAGGAGCGGATGTGCAATACTTTGGCAAGCTTAGTGATGACCTTGATTTATGCATTGAAATCGTTAGCAAAGCATTGCAGGAAGTGGATATTTTACTAACAACAGGTGGGGTATCGGTAGGTGATTATGATTATTTGCCTGCCATCTATCAAGCCATTCAAGCGGATGTCTTGTTTAATAAAGTAGCCATGCGTCCAGGCAGTGTCACAACGGTAGCTGCTCGCAATGGACAATTATTATTTGGGCTTTCTGGCAATCCATCAGCGTGTTATGTTGGCTTTGAGCTTTTTGTACGTCCGATTATTCGTAGTGCCTTTGGTAATCCACAGCCACATTTACGTAGAGAACAAGCAATACTAGGGGCAGATTTTACTAAGCCTAATCCATTTACACGCTTTGTGCGAGCAAGTGCCTTCTACGAGAAGGGGCAGCTTATTGCCGTGCCATCTGGCTTTGATAAATCAAGCGCTGTGTCTTCTCTAGCAGCAGCCAATGCCTTTATTATGTTACCGGGCGGCTCACGTGGCTATGAAAAGGGCATGCAGGTGGCTGTTTTATTGCTAGAAGATTTACAGGGAAGTGAATGGCCATGGGACAATCTCAAAAAATCCTCCAAATCGTAGGCTATCAAAATAGCGGGAAAACGACATTGATGGAGCAATTAATTGCACATGTGACAGTGAAGGGGCTACGTGTAGGAACGATTAAGCATCATGGACATGGTGGTATTCCCACGATTGAAGCAACGAAAGATAGCCTTCGCCATGAGCAGGCAGGGGCAAGCGTCACAGCAGTAGAGGGCGGCGGAACATTGCGATTAAGCATTCATCAAAATAGCTGGCAGCTTGCGGATATAGTAGCGATTTATGCCGACTTGCCAATGGATTTGATATTGGTTGAGGGCTATAAAAATGAACAGTATCCAAAGGTTGTACTCTTACGTACAACAGAGGATCAAGCCTTATTGCAACAAGTGTCAAATATTCTCTGTGTGCTCTATTGGCAGGGGTGTACATTGGATACGTCACTAGCGATTCCAGCTTTTGCGATAGATGACCAAGCACAGTATATGGAATTTTTATGGACAGAAATGAGGGGAAAATGATTGTTTGATATAACAGAAAAACCAATTGATGTGGAGGCAGTACGCCAAAAGGTGGTTAGCCGCAATGCAGGGGCGATTACGCTATTTATTGGCACAGTAAGAGAGCTGACAAATGGCAAAAAAACATTGCATTTAGAGTATCAAGCCTATCCAGCCATGGCAGTGAAAATGTTTGAACAGATTGCAAAAGAAGTGCATGAGCGCTGGCCAGAAGCAAAGGTGGCGATTACGCACCGCGTTGGACATTTAGCAATTTCTGATATTGCGGTCGTTATTGCTGTGTCATCTCCCCATCGTAAAATGGCTTATCAGGCAAATGAATATGTCATTGATCGTATTAAGCAAATTGTACCGATTTGGAAAAAGGAATTTTGGGAGGATGGTAGTGAATGGATTGGCGATCAATTAGAAAATATCCCCTATCCTCAGGGGCAGCCATCTATTGACAAGGAGGATTAGCATGATTCATATACTATTATTTGCACATTTACAGGAAGCGGTTGGCGAGTCGAAATTAACAGTAGCGCTGTCAGATATAACGGTTGCACAGTTAAAAGAATGGATGGAAAAGCACTATTCTGAGCTTTCACTACAGCAGATGATGACAGCCATTAATGAAGAATTTGCAACAGATACAACACGTATTCAAGCAGGCGATACAGTAGCCTTTATCCCACCCATTAGCGGAGGATAATATAATAAGATGAAGAGAATACCCGCGAATTTGGCGTCAATACTCGCGGAGCAGAGAAAAGGTAGCTGGCTGCCCACATGCCAACTACCTTTTTAAATTTTTAGAAGATGAATGCTAAGGAGCATTAAAAATGAAATACCGATCATGCATAGCACCCACGCCCAAGCAAGCGACATATTGCCTGCATCAATCGCCATATAAATCGCAAGGGGCGTTGTTTGTGTTTTGCCGGGAATATTGCCAGCAAACATTAATGTTGCTCCAAACTCGCCTAAAGCTCGTGTAAAGCTTAAGATGCCTCCTGAAATAAGTGCCTTCAATGCAAGCGGCACGGATATATAGAGAAAAACCTGCCATTCATTAGCACCATCTATACGTGCTGCATTTTCAATATCTTGATCGACAGAGGCAAAGCCGGTTTTAGCCGATTGATACATTAATGGAAAGGCGACAATGGTGGAGGCAATAACAGCAGCCCACCATGTAAACATCACAGGCTGCTGAAAAAGCCAGATAATCAGATGACCGAAGATACTATTTTTGCCAAATATCATAATCAGCAAAAAGCCTACAACTGTAGGGGGCAATACTAATGGCAGTAGCAATATCGTTTCAAGTAGTAGCCTTCCTTTAAAATGGCGAGTAGCCATCCATTTGCCAAGCAAAATCCCTGCGATGATCGCAATCATACCTGCGACAAAGGCAATCTCAATCGATAGCTTCACGGGAGCCCAGAAATCAGTCTGCATTTATTCAGACGCTCCTTTAAAGCCATACTTTTGAAAGACAGCCATCGCTTCGTTACTTTGTAAAAATTGATAAAATTCCTCCGCCTGCTGTGCATGTGGGCTCCCCTTGATAATCCCTACAGGATAAACAATCGGTGTATGCATCGTAGCACTGGCAGTTGCTACAATTTCTACTTTATCAGATACAAGGGCATCTGTTTTGTACACAATGCCAGCATCCACATTTTCTGTTTCTGTGTACGTTAGCACTTGGCGTACATCCTTTGTATAAACAACTTTAGGCTCCACTTCTTCCCAAAGGTTCATATTTTTTAATGTTTCCATCCCATATTGCCCGGCAGGAACGGTTTCAGGTGTGCCGAGTGCAATTTTACCTGCCTTTGTTATATCGTCAAACGACTGAATTTGCTTGTCGCTATTTTTGGGAACAACTAAAACTAGTTCATTTGCTAAAAGGTCTGTACCAGCAGCTATGTCCTTGTCGACAAGTGCATCAAATTTATCCTCTGCTGCTGAAAAAAATAAATCAGCAGGAGCTCCCTGTAAAATCTGCTGCTGCAATGCACCTGAACCGCCAAAATTATAGAGAATTTTAATGGCATTATGCTCTTTTTCATATGTTGTTTGTAGCTCTTCTAAAGCATCCTGTAAGCTAGCGGCTGCAGAAACTGTTAATTCAATAGAGTTCTCTGCTTGCGTATCTTGCTCTTGATGACTACAACCGGCTACAATACACGTAAGCAGTAATAATGTTGTAAAGAAATGATAAAAATTTTTCATGTCAATAAAGCTCCTTTTATAACTCGCTATAACAAGACATAACTAATTATAATCAGTTATAAATAAAAATGAAATATAAAATTTCCAGATGTTCATAGCATGATAAATACGTTACGATAGATAGTAGAAGTCTATAGAAGGAGAATTTTTGAATGACACAAGAACAATCCTATACAATTGAAGAGGTTGCACAATTATTAAAGGTGTCAAAATTAACGATTTATGATTTGGTGAAAAAGGGGGATTTGCCTGTTTTTCGTGTTGGTCGCCAAATGCGAGTAGATCGTGCAGATTTGCAAAGCTATATCCAAAAGCGCAAAACAGGCACTACACCGCCAGCAGTAGCCAGCCCTTCTCAAAATAAGCAAAAAATTATTATTAGTGGACAGGACTTCGTGTTAGATTTATTAGCCAAATATATTGAAAAGCGGCAATCGATGAAGGTGCTGCGTTCACATGAAGGTAGCTTAAATGGTGTGATGGCGATGTACAATGGTGACTGTGATATTGCGAGCTTACATATGTATGATGGTGACTCAAATGATTACAATATACCTTATCTAAAAAAAATTTTTGTTAGCCATGCCTTTATCGTGATAAATGTGATCACACGTAAAGCAGGTTTTTATGTGCAAAAAGGCAACCCATTGCATATCCATTCCTTTGAAGATTTTAAAACGAAGTCATTTCGGCTAATAAATCGTGAAAAAGGCTCAGGTACACGGACATTATTAGACGAACAACTGCGCATCCAGCAGATAGCACCATCGACCATTAAAGGCTATGACAATGAAGGCATGAGCCATATAGATGTAGCCTCTACTGTAGCAAATGGTCATGCGGATATTGGCATAGGCATTGAAAAAATAGCCAAGCTAATGAATGTTGATTTTATTCCTATTATCCAGGAGCGCTATGATATTGTGCTTTTTAAAACGGCTGAAAATGAATTATTGATTCGCATGATCAAGGAAATTTTAACAGCAGCAGATTTCCAAGCAGAGGTGGCTGCATTGGGCGATTATGATATCACTCAAATGGGACAGGTTATTTATGAAACGCTATAATAAAATTTATATTGAGTTTAAAAACAAAATCAATTACAATTTGACTAGGAATTTTATGGTCGTTAGGTAATATTCGGATTGCTTAACTTCAATGAAATTTTCAATGAATCAATGGTGAGATGGATAAATAAGTAGGGACAATTGCTTATGTATTAGCCCACCATAAAATAGCTTGCGTAAAAAATGCGCAACTATTTTATGGTGGGCTTTTTGCTGTGGCTATAAAAAGGAGGTGAATGAGATGACGTGGACTGTATTACATAGTATTGGGATTATTGCGTACGCAATTAGTGGAGCATTTGTTGCATTGCAGGCTAATTATTCTTTTATTGGGCTATTTGTGCTTGGTCTTACAACATCCTATGGTGGGTCTATTATTCGTAATGTTGTACTTGACATACCGATTTCAGCTATATGGGAGCGTCAATCTTTATTAGTTGTATTAATAACACTAACTATTCTTTTATTGATAAGACGAAATTGGATACATCATTGGAATCGCTGGGGCTATTTTTTTGATTCGATCGGTCTTGCTTCATTTGCTATACAAGGAGGCTTGCTAGCAAAAAGCTTGAATCATGACCTAGGCATTATTATAATTGCCTCTATGTTTACAGGAGTTGGTGGTGGGATGATTCGTGATTTATTAGCGGGTCGTACACCACTTGCATTAAGGGAGGAAATCCATGCAGTGCTGACCTTTTTATGTGCTTTTTGTATTTGGGCAGGGTGGAGTAGTCCGCTTGAATTATCCATTATTGTTGTGTTGATTGTCTTGATTCGAATGATAGCTGTCAATCGTCAATGGAGGTTTACATTTCCTATAAAGCAATCTAAATAAATTGACAGGAAAACAAACTTTCTTGTCGAAATAGTTATGATGAAATGGAGGAATGACAATGGCAATCGAACGATTATGTGAATGGTTGCAGGCTTCAACAAATACGGTCATTTTAACAGGTGCTGGCATGTCAACGGAAAGCGGTATTCCTGATTTTCGCTCTGCATCGGGCTGGTGGAACAATATTGATCCTCGCACAGTTGCGACAACAGAAGCATTGACAGAGCACTATTCATTATTTCATGAATTTTATAAAATGCGTATTGAGAATTTAGCCAAGGCGATACCACATGAAGGGCATTATATTTTAGCAGATTGGGAAAAAAGAGGCATGATTTCCTTCATTGCTACGCAAAATGTAGATGGTTTTCATCAATTAGCAGGCAGTCAGCGAGTGGAGGAGCTGCATGGCTCAATACGTACAATTCGTTGTCATCATTGTCAGCAAGCCGCTTCAATCGAGCAGTTTTGCAATAAGGCAGGCTGTACATATTGTGGCGGTCAGCTACGTCCAAATGTTGTGCTATTTGGTGAAAGCTTACCGCAAGCAAGCTGGCATCAAGCGATCGAGGCAATCAAAGCTGCTGAACTTGTACTGGTAATTGGCACAAGTCTTGAAGTGTATCCTGTCAATCAGCTACCAATGATGACAAGAGGAAAAACAGCCTATATTAATTTAGACGTTGCTCAGCATACCACTAAGTTTGATTTAATCATCGCAGGAAAAATAAAGGGAATATTGCAACAATTACAAGAGCGCCTTTAAAAAATGAAAAGGCGCTTAAAACATTTGTGGTAAAACCTCTTGAAGATAGCGTTCATTTTTCCGTAGCCATATTTTTAAAAGGATACGATGTGTCAGCAATTTGTGCCTTTTTTGCGTTCTTGTTTTCGCCTCTCTTAAGCTTAACAGCAGTATACGTGTTTCAGTGGCGAATACTTGAGGGTCTACTAGTACATCGAGTTTGTAATCAATGAGCTGTGCTGTCTGCATCTTTGCCAGTAATGGGGCAAAATGCTGATGCATCTCTGAATAATTTTCGTCGAATGCTAGATCAATTAATATAGATAATGTGTGTGTAATCTCTGCTTCGAGTATTTGTAGCTGCTCTGGTGTTGGCATTGTTCAAATATCCCCTCCTTCTTATCCAACTAGAAATCCAAGTGTGGCACAAATGATACCAACGATAACGGTTGTACAAATATACATCATAGCTTGCTTCTCCTTTTTTTGCTCCATCAACTGTAAGCATTCAAAGCTAAATGTTGAAAAGGTTGTATATGCCCCTAAAAAGCCAATGCCAATCAACTGCCAAATCATATCACTAGGCTGAAGAGCAAACAGCAAGCCAAGCGCAAAAGACCCTGTGCTATTAATGAAAAAAGTTGCCCAAGGGTATGGGTGTGCAAGGTATTTGCCGAGATAAAATCTTGTAATAGCGCCGAAAAATCCGCCAAGGCCAATAAGCATCATGCTGTAAGCCTCCTTGCTAAGTGCATGCCTAACCATGCACAAATTAGACCACCAACAACACTGCTCGTAATATATAGAATTGCTTGTAGCCACTCATGATGCTGTAGCAGTAACAGCGTTTCTAATGAAAATGTTGAAAACGTTGTAAAAGCCCCTAAAAAGCCTGTGCCGATTCCTATGACAATAGGTGTTCGTTTTGTAAATGCTGTAAAAAGCCATGCTAGACATAAACAGCCTAGTAAATTTATACAAAGTGTTACAAATGGAAACCCGCCTAAATTTGGAATGGCAAGACTAAGGCTATATCGGCAAATAGCGCCGAAAAATCCGCCAAGACCAACAGTGAAAAATAATTTCAAATGTTCATCGCTCCTTTAAAGCATAACAGGTATAAAGATTGTATCATGGGAAGTTAGGAATGAATATATTGTTGCTCTATTACTTATTCACTATAACAGCGTAATTATAGTGAAAATAATTTAATTGAATACTATATCAGACTAAAGAATGAAATTTCTAAATTTTTTTACAATTTTTATTGATTAGTAGAATTATGAAGGATTACAATAAAGATGAGGCTATCTTAGAGGCATTTTTTTGATATTGCTATACATTTTTGTAAGCGCATTCAATAATTTTTTCTACAACATAATAGTAGGTATATATGCTTATATGATAGTGTCACAAAATGACGTAGGGGGTGTTTGTTTATGAAAAAAACATTAATAGTATTTGCATCTATGTTGATGCTGCTTGTAGTGCTAGCTGCTTGTAGTAATAACGGAGATGATAAGGAAAAAGAAACAGCGGAAAAGAATGATACAGGGTCACTTGTCATTTCTGGAGATATTGTATCCGAACAAGGTGGGTGCGTATTAGCGAGTCGATTCTCACCAGGAGATAAAATTATTTTCCGTAACAATGTTGTGGATGGCATCACAAATGAACAAGTCAAGGATGCCAAGGTACAGGTGCATCTTTCTACAGGTGAAACACTTGATATGACATACGGTGAGCATGGTGATGATAACTTCTGGGTAGTCGCATATCCTGTCACAGCTGATACACCAACAGGTACGATTAATTACACAGTAACAGCGGAGTATAAAGACCAGAAGGGTGAATTTAAGCCATTTAATGTTGCACCGTCGCTATTAACGATTGTGTCTGAAGATGTATCAGCAGCACCACAGGAGGAGCCAACTACAGAGGAAGAGGAAGTAGATTTAGCTACTGTGGAAACAAACCAAAACGTAGAGATCATTGGGAAAAATTTTGAGTTCCATGGTCCAAACGGTGAGCAAACTTTTTATGTAAAAGCAGGTGAGGAAGTAACGCTTTCGTTAAAATCTGAAGAAGGTGTGCATGGTGTTTCTGTAGATGGCTTAGATGTTAAATTAGATAAGGATGGGTCTACAAAATTTACGCCTGAAAAAGCTGGTGAGTATAACATGTCATGTAGTGTATTTTGCGGTACAGGACATGGTGATATGACAGCAAAACTAGTTGTTGTCGAATAAAAGGAGGGGTTTAGATGAAGCATATTGGTAAAACGCCCCTGCTTATGCTTGTATTGTTTCTTATGAGCATCATGTTAATGGCTTGCTCAGATGAGGATAAGGCAACGACAGATAAAAAACCTGCTAGCAACAATGCGGAACAGCAGGAAGCAACAGAAGAAAAGCTATTGAACAATATTACATTATCAAAAGCACGCGGGTTTGTTCGAGATGAAGTAGCATTTGAAGTAACGGACTTACAGGCAAATGAGCCAGTCGAACTCGTATGGAATGCCGTTAACGGAGAATATGTGATTGAAGATTTATATGCCGTGATTGGGCCAAAATTCACAGAGGAAGAAGTTGTGCTACAGCAAGGCACAGCAAATGCAGAGGGAAAATGGTCAGGCACGTTCAATGTACCTGAAGGCTTTGGCGGAGATTTTACAGTATGGGTTAAACAGGATGGTAAAAAGATTGGGCAAGTTGGCTATACCGTTGATCCATCCTTTGTGATGGAGCCTACTTCAGGCCCTGTTGGTACAGAAATTACTATTAAAATGGAAGGTCTTGGCTGGAGCACCTATATGCGCAATTGGCAATTAACGTATGACAATAAATATACAGGGCTTGTGACAGCTATTTCAACGAATGGTACAGCAGAGGCAAAAATTCGTGCTGCTGGCGCTGTTGGTGACCATGCAATTCGTCTACGTACAGGTTACTTAGGGATGCAATATATTAACTATTTGCAATCGCCATATCCAGATAAGCCTGCCCCTGACTTTATGTTTACAGTAACAGAGGGTGTTGCTTCAACAATTGATAATCATGTAGAAGAAGCGCCTGTTGCAGCATCAGGTGGTCTTGAGATGCCAGAGCTTCAGCAAGCAGAAGGTGTCAAGGTGGAGCTAAGTAAGGACGAAGGCATTGTGGATGAGCCTGTCACATTAACCGCTTCAGGCTTACCAAAGGATACGGACATTGAGCTTG
The DNA here is from genome assembly GCF_044760715.1 of Lysinibacillus sp. NPDC098008. NCBI lineage: Bacteria > Bacillati > Bacillota > Bacilli > Caryophanales > Bacillaceae > Lysinibacillus > Lysinibacillus sp. NPDC098008. The sequence goes on along the minus strand of NZ_JBIWBA010000001.1, from coordinate 182,188 downwards.
TTTGGAATACGATGAAGGGGAGCCGTGTTAGCGGAAACGGCTTTGGAGAAGAAACATTAGTGCTCGACACAGTAAAAACGGATGATAAAGGTCACTTGCAGCATGACTTTAATGTACCTGATGATTTAGGTGGTATTCCACATCGATTAGATTTAGTGACAGATGGTAAAGTTTATGGTCAAACCTATTTGCGTATTTTACCATCCATTGTTGATTTTACGCCAAAATCAGGTCCAGTTGGCACAAAAATCTCCATTACGATTAAGGGCGGCGGCTGGACAGAATTTGATAATGCCTATTATTTAACATACGATAATGCTTATACAGGCTATTTATGTGCATTTAATAGCCAAGGGGACTTAACGTTTGATGTTATTGCAACAGGTGATGTTGGCTATCATTTAATCGACTTATACCCTGGTATTTATAAGCAGCAGGAAAAGGATACAGATATGACGTTAATTCCACAATTAACGTATTCTACGGACCACCCTGGCTCGGCAATGCCTGCGATTCGCTTAGCCTTTGAAGTAACAGAGTAATGATTTCATGCTTTAAAGCGCTAATTATTTACTTAAAATAGCAAAATGATGGTTGACAAATATTTCTATAGTATGATAATCTTCAAGAACACTATAACGAAAAAATGAAAGGAGGGCATGGCAATGTTCATTTTAGCAGCGGTATACTCTAACAAAATTTCATACATTGTCCATGCCTGATTTTTCATTTAATACAATTGCAAAGGTATGGGCGCTGTCCTGCCTTTTATAAAAGACACATGCTCTTTTGGGGGGTATGTGTCTTTTTGTGTGTTAAAAAGGTTGTAGTGATACTAAATAAAGGAGTGTATGTCGATGAGAAGAAACATTGGACAACGAATGATTTTCAAAAAGGAATTGCTTGAAGGTGGGTAGTATATCTACAACAGCACGAAAGAAAGAAGGTTATCATCTATGTTTGACGTCTTAAGTAAATTAGGTTGGTTTTTTAAACAATATTGGAAGCAGTATACCATCGCGATTATTCTGCTGATTATTGCCAGTGGCTTAGAGGTTGTTCCCCCATATTTGCTTGGCTCGATTATTGATATATTGACGGCTGGTGATATGACAACAGCTATTTTAACGAAGTATATCTTGATTTTTATTGGCATTATTATTGGTGGCTATATTTTAAATTTTGTCTGGCAATTTCGATTATTTGAAGGGGCAATTAACCTTGAGAAAATTTTACGTCGAAATTTAATGCAGCATTTTTTACGTATGACCCCAACATTTTATGAGAAAAATCGTACAGGGGATTTAATGGCACGTGCAACGAACGATTTAAACGCTGTATCCTTAACGGCTGGCTTCGGTATTATGACGTTGATTGATTCAACGATTTATATGGGCTGTATTATTTTTGCGATGGGCTATATGATTTCATGGAAGCTTACATTTTTTGCGATGTTACCTGTGCCCATTATGGCTATTCTCATTCAATATTTAGGGAAAATCGTACATGAACGCTATATGAAGGCACAGGATGCCTTTGGTGAGCTCAATGATAGTGTGCTTGAATCTATAGCAGGTGTTCGTGTTGTGCGTGCCTATGTCCAGGAGAAAAAGGATGAGGCTAGCTTTGCACAGATGAGTGAAGAGGTGTATGCCAAAAATATGCATACAGCTAAAATTAATGCCTTATTTGGTCCCATTACGAAAGTAGGTACAGGAATTAGCTATGTTGTAGCACTTGGCTATGGCGCTCATTTAGTAGCGACGGAGGCGATGACGGTTGGGCAGCTTGTCACATTTAATGTTTATTTAGGGTTAGCTGTTTGGCCAATATTTGCAATTGGCGAGCTTATTAATGTAATGCAACAGGGGAATGCCTCCTTGGATCGTGTACAGGAAACATTGAACTATCAAGCAGATGTTCAAAATATTGCGAATCCACAAATGATTGCGACACCTAAAGCGATTGGATTTGAGGATTTAACATTCCAATATCCAATGAGTCAGGTTAAAAACCTACAGCAAATTTCGCTGTCATTGAAAAAAGGGCAAACACTTGGCATTGTTGGTAAAACAGGAGCAGGAAAAACAACCTTCCTGCGACAACTATTGCGAGAGTACCCAATTGGTCAAGGTCAGCTATTCATGGATGGCATCGATATTGCTACCCAAACGAAGGAGCAAGTGCTGGATTGGATTGGCTATGTGCCGCAAGACCATATACTTTTCTCGCGTACGATTCGTGAAAATATTTTATTTGGGAAAGAGGATGCTACTCAGGCTGAATTGCAGCAGGCGATTCGTGCAGCCTATTTTGAAAAGGATTTGGAAAATTTACCAATGGGGCTTGAAACACTGGTTGGTGAAAAGGGTGTATCACTTTCAGGTGGTCAAAAACAGCGTGTATCCATTGCGCGTGCATTAATTAAAGACCCTGAAATTTTAATGCTGGATGATTCATTATCTGCTGTAGATGCAAAAACAGAGGCAAAGATTATTGAAAATATTCAGCGAGAGCGTCATGGTAAAACAACCATTATTACAACGCATCGTTTATCAGGTATTCAGCATGCAGATCAAATTATTGTTTTGGATAATGGACACATTGTAGAGCAGGGTACACATGAGGAGCTTCTTGCACAACAGGGATGGTATAAAGAGCAATTTGACCGTCAGCAGCTAGAGGGAGGTGCTTCATGAGTACGAGTCAACGTTTAATACGCTATGCGATGTATTTTAAAAAGCCGATAGTATGGGGCTTAATTTTCCTGACAATCGCTGTTTTTACAGAGCTTGTTGGGCCTTTTATTGCGAAACATATTATTGATCATCATATGACAATCGGTCATATTGATATAAAGCCGATTACATGGTTGCTATTAGTTTATTTACTATTAGCTATTGCCACTGCGATATTCCGCTATTTTATGTATATTTATTTGCAAATAGGTGCAAACCGCGTGATTCAAAAACTACGCAAGGATGTGTTTGAGCATATTCAAACATTGCCAATCCAATATTTTGATAACTTGCCAGCAGGGAAAATTGTGGCACGTGTAACAAATGATACGGAGGCTGTGCGTAATTTATATGTGCAGGTGCTTTCGAATTTTGTTACAAGCTTTATTTCTATTATTGGTGTGTATATTGCACTTTTTATTTTAAACTGGAAAATGGCGATGCTTGCATTAACAATGATACCTGTTGTTTATTTATGGATGATTTTATATCGCAAATTTGCCTCCAAATACAATGATGTCATTCGTACAAAAATCGCTGATATTAATGCTATGATTAATGAATCCATTCAAGGGATGACGATTATTCAGGCATTTCGCCGCGAGCAGCAAATGACAAAGGAATTTGATGCTATGAATAATGAGCACTATGCTTATGAGCGTAAGCTATTAGTGCTTGATTCAGCCACTTCCTTTAACCTTGTGAATACATTAAGGCTTATGATGTTTACCATTTTTATTTTCTATTTTGGCACACAGTCATTGACAGTGACTGAGGTAATTTCAGCAGGGACATTATATGCCTTTGTTGATTATTTAACAAAGCTCTTTAACCCGATTACGAATATTGTCAATCAATTTTCACAGCTTGAACGCTCACTTGTCGCGGGTAAACGTGTTTTTGAAGTGTTGGATATAAAAGGTGAGCCTGTATCTGAACAGAGCTTACCGCGCTATCAAGGGAATGTAGTGTTTAACGATGTTTCCTTTGCCTATAAGGGGAATGACTATGTATTAAAAAACCTGTCATTTGAAGCACACCAAGGAGAAACAATTGCTTTAGTTGGGCATACAGGCTCTGGAAAAAGCTCCATTATGAATTTATTATTCCGCTTCTATGACCCATCAAAAGGGAAGATTACAATTGATGGCATTGATATTACGGCTGTGCCTCGTCAAACAATGCGTGAGCATATGGGCATTGTGCTGCAAGACCCTTATTTATTTACAGGAACAATTGCCTCCAATGTTAGCTTAAACAATCCTGCCATCTCACGAGAAAAGGTAGAAGCTTCCTTAAAGGCTGTTGGCGGTGAGCAAGTGTTAGCAAGCCTGCCAAATGGCTATGATGAGCCAGTGATTGAGAAGGGCAGCACTTTATCCTCAGGGCAACGCCAGCTTATTTCCTTTGCACGGGCTCTTGCCTTTGATCCAGCAATTTTAATATTAGATGAAGCCACATCAAATATCGATACGGAAACAGAGGAAATTATTCAGCATGCCATGGATGTGCTGAAAAAAGGACGCACAACCTTTATTATTGCGCACCGACTTTCTACGATTAAAAATGCCGATCGCATCCTTGTGCTTGATCGAGGCGAAATTGTAGAAAATGGCACACACGATGAGCTACTAGCACTTGGCGGTATTTATAAAAAAATGTATCAAATGCAAGCCAATTCCTTGCAATAAGGCAAAGCCCCACTTTAGAGCGAAAGTGGGGCTTTTATATTTATCTTACATATTTAAAGATATTGACAAAGAATAATAGCACGGAGAGGGCTACTGCGATACCACCACCTGATACAAACAGCTCAAATAGCCAGCGTGGTACATCTAAATAGACCATCATCATGCCAAGCAGTAAAAATGGTAAGCCAATATTGTACAGCCAGAATTGTGCCTTTGCGAGCCCTGTTTCCGCAGCCTGTCGATAAATCGAATAAATTAACCCAATAAATCCAGTAGTAAGCCAACCGACCACACCAATATGCGCATGTGTTGCCTTCCATTGAAGTTGAATCGTATAATGCATAAACAGTCCAAAAGCAAAAACAAGCATCAAATAAACAATTGAAATCTTAATCCATTTCGCACCCATCGTCAACAACTCCTTTCTTGCAAGTGTTTTAGCTAGCTGCTACAGTATATTCTTGTCAAATAAAAAAGATGCTTAGGTAAAATTGTCGTTTGTTAACTTTTTTACTTTCAAATGACTACATCGAGTAGTGGTGATTACTGGTGGTTGCATAATAAGGGCAGGCGATTGTTAATGCCAAGACAGAAGCCAGCGAAGCAATGATAGCGAATTTAATGGTGCGTGGGCAATTGCCAAAAATGCTTGCTACAATTGTAGCTAAATACGGTAAACTAGATGTACTAGTAAATAGCGCTTATGCCTCCAAACAAGCTGTTGGAGCAGGTATGCAGAGGGCATAAAATATAACAGCTGTAAAGAGGTATTGCTAACTACAAAGATTTGGTGTCTATTGGGTGTACAAGCGTCGCTAGCGATTGGACTTTTTTGCTTAATAGAGTACAGAACAAACGATTAAGGCTTGGTATTGAAGGAGGATTTTTTTGAAACAAACAAATATTTTTAAATTGATTCATATGATTGAGCAGGTAAATAATGCAAATATTATACGTTTTACAAAGGCATTCCCTTATCCACTAGGGATTTCGCCCATTTTAGTATTAGGTGAGCTGCATATAAAGGGCCCGCAAAAGCAAGCCGAATTAGCGGAAACGCTTGGCTATACAAAAGGGGCAATGACAAGTATTGCAGAAAAGCTTGTGAAGCTTGAACTAGCAGAACGATTGTATGATCCTTCTGATCGCCGTACTATTCGCTTACAAATAACAACTGAGGGCAAAGAGGCACTGACAAAAGCACAAGCCATTGGAAAAGAGGTTTTTGTCCAGCTTTTCGAGGTATTAGATGAGCAAGAAATTACGCAGTATTTACAAATTCAAGAAAAATTAGTGCAAGGCATACAGCAAAAAAATAACTAGTCGATAAAAGTCGTTTCATACATGGAACGGCTTTTTTTATTTGTAAAATAGTTGAATTTATTGAAAATTGTCCAGATTCACTTTATAATAGATTGTGGTTCTATTATAGAAACATGTGAGGTGGAATATGACATTAAAAACATTGGATAACTCATTAGAGGTTTTAAAATATTTTAATAAAGAAAATCCTACGTGGGGTGTACGAGAATTAGCGAAAGAGATGAATATTAGTCATTCTATTGTTTATCGAATTTTGGCAACATTCGAACAACATGGCTTTCTTATTCAAAATCCTGAAACCAAAAAATATGAATTAGGGCTGCGCTTTTTAGAATACGGGCAAATGGTCAAAGATAAATTAAACCTTTCTGATTTTGTGCTGCCGATTATGAGAAATGTAGCAGACACTGTCAAGGAATCTGTATTTTTAACGTGGCTGGATGGTGCAGATGGTGTGACGGTAGAAATTGCAGAAAGCTCTCAAACCATTAAATTTTCGGTGTCAATTGGTACACGTACACCATTATACATAGGAGCATCCTGTAAAACGATTATGGCATTTCTTCCTGAGGAGAAGCAGCAGGAGATTATGGATCACGGGATGAAAAAATTAACGCCTGATACAATTACAGACCCTGCTGCGATGCTGGCTGATTTAGAGAAGATTCAACAGCAGGGCTGGTGCTTTACAACAGGCGAGTATGCCCATTCGGTATTTGGGCTTGGCGTCCCTCTCTTTAATAGTAAAAAAGAAGTAATTGCTTCGTTAACGATTGCAGGACCTATTTATCGTAAGCCAACAGAGGACAAGCTACCTGAAATGATTAATGTTCTGCAATACGGTGCTATGAATATTCAACGCTACTTTGATCAATATAGCTTTAAATTATATCATGAATAATAAAAAAGGCGCGTGCTATCTCGCGCCTTTTATATATTCCTTAATATAGGATACAGCTTTATCAATCTCTTCACATGTATTAAAATAATGGGGTGAAAAACGCGCCATTTGCTGAATAGTATTGCGCTCCATTATCGTATTTGCCATAAATGTACCTGCTTCAATGATCACACCACGAGCTGCTAAATAAGTCGTGAGCTCAGCAGGAGAAACACCCTCAATATTAAATGGTGTAATTGATAAACGATGCTCAATATTTTGTGGTCCATATAAGACCAGTCCTGGAATGGCTGTAAGCTGCTTTATTAAATACTTTGTTAATTGCTGGACACGCTGATAAATAGGGTCGATACCAATCTGATTGGCATAATCAATCGCAGCTCCTAGTCCTAAAATACTTGGAATTACAGGGCAGCCCGGCTCAAAGCGCTTTGCTGTTGCCAAAAATGAATAGTCATTCTGCTGGTAATCCCACGTGGTGCTGCTCCAGCCAATCATAATAGGAGTAATGGTTGACAATAGCGCCTGTCGCACATATAAGATGCCTGACCCTTCTGGCCCACGCAACCATTTACGCCCACAAGCAACTAAAAAATCACAGCCAAGCTCTTGTACATGAATCGGTGTTAAGCCAACTGTTTGATTGGCATTGATCAATGTTTGGATATGATATTTTTGTGCAAGCTGACATATTTCTTGTGCAGGCTGTAGTGCACCAGCAGCATTCGACATATGAGCAAAGGCAATCAATCTTGTTCGCGGTGTTATTAGCTGTTCAAGCTCTTGTAAATCCACCATATATTCGGTATTGGTTGGCAAAACCTTTAACTGAACGCCTTGCCGCTCAAGGGCGAGCCATGGCACATAATTACTTAACATTTCAGTATCTAGCACAATCACCTCATCGCCCTGCTGCCATTGTAAGCCACCTGCTATATAATTAATGCCCATTGAGCCATTTGGCACAAAGGCAATCTCCTCTTTTTTTGCACCAATCAATAAAGCTGCCTTTTCTCGAATACGTTCTACTTGTTCATAGGTTTCTTGACGAAAGGAGGGTAAGTAGGGACCAATACTCGCCTGTTTTTGCAAGTAGCTAGTCATGACATCTACTACTGGCTGGGGCATAGCAGAAGCGGCAGCCGTGTTTAAATAGATGTAATGCTCTAGCAGTGGCATATCCTTTTGAATGCTTGTTATATCCATCATTGCAATCACCAGCCCTATAGTATGATTAATTCTTTTGAATAGGTCATTAAATTTTCATAGCCATTTTCTGTGACAAGTAGATTATCCTCAATACGAACCCCACCAATATCCTTTATATAAATACCCGGCTCTACCGTAAATGTCATCCCTGCTGTTAGAACAAGCTTATTCTGCTGCATTAAGTAAGGCTCTTCATGTGCGCTTAAGCCAATCCCATGTCCAAGCCGATGTGTAAAATATTGTCCATAGCCTGCATGATCAATAATACCTCTAGCAATAGCATCAATCTGATGGGCTGTCATACCCGGCTTTATCGCCGTTATTGCTGCTTCATTGGCTTGCCTAACAAGCTGGTATATATTTTTTAATGTAGGCGAAATATCCCCCAAAGCTACTGTTCTTGTAATATCTGCTACATAGCCTTGATAGATAGAGCCAAAATCTAAGACGATTAATTCGCCCTTCTCAATTTTCTTTGTGCTTGCTCGACCATGCGGCAATGCACCTCGATAGCCAGAGGCAACAATTGTGCCAAAGGGTGTTCCCTCTGAACCACGACGGCGCATTTCATATTCCAATTGTGCTGCTATATCCATTTCCGAAACACCCGCTTGAATGGTTGGTAATGTTGCCTCAAGGCTTTCCTCTACAATTTGAACAGCCTGCCGCATTAACTGGACTTCATGATGATCTTTTATCATACGTAACAGCCGAATCGCTTCACTAATATCACATGTCGGTTGCTTGCTCAGTGTTTCAATAGCTTTATGTTCTTTTACACGCATAATGTCATATTCGATGCCAATAGTCTGTATTGAACCTAGCGCTAGCTTTAATTGCTCGATAGCTTGTGCTGGGCCTTCTTCATCTGCATAATAGAAGAGTGTACTGCCATTACTTGTATCTACTTTATTGACCTCTACTTGTGGTACTAAAAAATATAATTGCTTGTTGGCAGTGATCACAGCGAATGTTAAACGTTCACTTTGCTTTAACTGTAAACCTGTAAAATAGTACATATTAGCTCCAGGTACAAGTATCGCTACATCTATATGCTGCTGCTTCATATGGGAAACGAGTTGCTCTCTTCGTTGCTGAAACATCCAATGATTCCTCCTAATTAGGGCTATTTGTTTCTAATATAGAAACGTTGTATCTATAAAATAGTATATATGAATAATAGAGAATTTTCAATTAATTCAAAAAGGAAAGTAATTTACAAATAAGGGAATAGTCTGCTGTTAATTGAGCAAATACTAGTGTACGTCTTTTTTTCGTCTATTATGCATATAAGTAGACTAGGTCAACTTTTTTCCAACGTAATACGTCAAAAAGAGGGGTAAAATTGTAAGCAGAAAGGGACTTATGTATGGAAAAAAATATGAAACGCTCGAAAGAAAAAAAGAGCAAGAAAAAAATATGGCTATGGATTATTGCTAGCTTACTAACTATTTTTTTGGTCGTAATAGGTAGTGCCTACATTACTATCCAAAAAACGATGAATAAAATAAATACACCACTTCTTCAAACAACGGATGCTGCACAGCAAGAGGAAAAGACAGTGATTAAAAAAGACCCGTTTTCGGTATTGCTGCTCGGTGTGGATGAACGCAAAGAGGACAGTGGTCGTTCAGACACAATGATTGTAGTAACGGTGAACCCTGAAAAACAAACGATGAAAATGCTAAGTATTCCCCGCGATACACGCACAGAGATTGTTGGTCATGATACGGTTGATAAAATTAATCATGCCTATGCTTTTGGCGGTGTTCCCATGGCTGTGGATACCGTGGAGCAATTTTTAAATATACCCATTGATTATTATGTATTTATTAATATGGAGGGCTTTTTACAAATTATTGATACACTTGGTGGCGTGACGATTGATAACGATATGGATTTAACCTATAACGAATATCATTATCCAAAGGGAGAAATTACGTTAGATGGCAATGAGGCTTTGATTTTTTCCCGTATTCGCTATGAGGACCCTCGTGGTGATTTTGGTCGCCAAATTCGTCAACGTCAAATCATTGAAGCTGTTATGAAAAAAGCTTCAACACCATCTACATTTTTAAAAGCAAGCGATATGCTTGATGTATTAGGTGATAATGTACGCATGAACTTCTCTGTTAAAGACCTTCTTCAGCTACAAAGTCTATATAAAAAAATGAATGCTGATATTGAACAATTATCCTTTGAAGCAGGAGAAGGTGAAAGAATTCATGGTATTTGGTATTATATTCCTGATGACACAGAGCTACAACAGATACAGTTAGCCTTAAAAAATCATTTAAACAAATAGGTAAGCAATGTCCATGAAAGGGGGAGAACAATGAATGGGAGGACCCAGGTGCTTAGGTATACAGCGCTAAATCATTGCATGCAAAGCTATATACCTAAACGCAAAGCCAAAAAAAACCTAGTCCAATCAGCATTAAAAAGCTTACAATTAGCCTGTTTAAAATTATTACAGTAGTATATAAAAAGTCATTCAGGTAGGATGCATGCCTAGTTGAATGACTTTTTTCTTTTTATTGAAATATCAGAAAATTTAGTGTATAGTGAATTTAGAAATGGTTAAGGGAGTGATTGTGATGATGATTGGCACAATTTTATTAGCAGTCGCATTGCCAGTAGGTATTGCTTTAACAGCCAATTTATTAAATGAGCAGCGTCACTCTGCTGCACCAACTAACCATTCCTAATTGTGATATAGTTAAATAATGGATACGCAGACAATGTTACTTTGTAGCCTTGTCTATTTTTTATGAGTTTGCAACTATTTATAGGATTCTTTCGTCAACAATGGAGAGAAAATGTTATACTATAAAAAAACAGTATTGGGGAATGAGCATGCAAGAGGAAAAAACAACCAGCTTTAAGAAGGAATTATTATCCTATATCAAAATTATTGTGATTACAGCAATTGTTGTGTTAGGCTGTAAACAATTTTTATTTACGCCTATTAAGGTACAGGGGGCTTCCATGTATCCAACCTATCATGATAAGGATATTATTATTGTTAGTAAAACAAGTAAAATTGAACGCTTCGATCAAATTGTTTTCCAATCACCTACAGAAGATGAATTATATATTAAAAGAGTAATTGGTCTTCCAGGCGATAAAGTGGAAATGAAAGATGATGTTTTGTATGTAAATGGCAAGGCATATACAGAGGATTATGTAAATCGTCAAACTGATGATCCTAGTCAATTACGCATTACAGAAAACTTTACACTAGAGCAATTAGTCGATCAACAAGAAGTACCAAAGGGCATGTATTTTGTGCTTGGCGATAACCGCTTAAAAAGCTTCGACAGTCGTCACTATGGTTTAATTTCAGAGGATGCTGTTTTGGGCGAATCAAAATTAATCGTCTATCCATTTAGCCATTTCCATGTTGGCTCTAAATAAAAAAGCTTGATTAAAAATTCTGTGTTACTATGCAGAATTTTTTTATTTCTTAACTAATATCGTTAGTATTTATTGATTCTTTAAAGCTATTAGATTTCTGAAACGATAGAACCCGAACTACCTTCTATAAGCTAACGATGAAAAAAGCGAATAGAGAAAGACTAATTTCTCCATTCGCTTTGCTATAAAAGAATGATAATGACTATTCAACGGCGAGTGCCTCTATAATGATCTCGACACCATAAAATAACAATAAAAAATAGCAAACAAATCCGATGATGCGCACACAATCACCTCGTTCAATCATTAGTGTATGTTATTATGTATGGTCAAATTCATTGAAATATAATCGAAAACTCTAAATTTTCTCTCTGATAAACTATTTTTTTCTGTAGTAACTTCTATGAAAAAGGTGTTGTCAGACCAATTTTCATATGCTACTATAGCTACAGTAAATAGTTGATCTGTATAACCTCAATAATATGGATTGAGGGTCTCTACCAGGAACCATAAAATCCTGACTACAAAACTTTGCTTCATCTTTGTAGTTAGGATTTTTTTAATTGTAAAAATTCTCCTACAAAAATGAAAGTGTTATGAAAGGGAGATTACGATGAATTGGAGAGTTTATATTCTTGCAGTGACAACCTTTGCCGTAGGATTAGTTGAATTGATTGTTGGGGGGATACTGCCAAATATTGCAGAGGATTTACATGTATCATTAGCAACAGCAGGACAATTAATTACCATATTTGCCCTTGTCTATGCGATTTCTGCGCCTGTTTTACTATCTTTAACTGCGAAGGTAGAGAGAAAGCGTTTATTCCTTATTTCTTTATTAATTTTTACATTGGGCAATGTCATGACCTTCTTTAGTACAACATTTTTAACAGTGATGATTGCACGTATTTTTACAGCAATGAGTACCGCATTAGTTATTGTATTATCATTGACGATTACGACAAGAATTGTTGAGCCTAAACATCGTGCCAAAGCGCTAGGTCTTGTATTTATGGGGGTTAGCTCTGCGCTTGTAATTGGGGTGCCAATGGGTATTTTCATTACAGAAGCTTTTGGCTGGCGAGCGATTTTCTTAGGCATTAGTTTATTATCAACGATTTCCATGATTTTAATTGCACTACTACTTGAAAGAATGCCGATTGGGGAAATTGTGCCATTAAAAACCCAGCTAAAATCATTAGGAAATTTAAAAATTTTAACAGCACAATTAACAACATTATTTATGCTAGCTGGTCATTATGTGCTATATGCTTATTTAACACCATTTTTAGTAGAAGCATTTGATATGGGAGCCTCATGGATTAGTATTTGTTATTTAATCTTCGGAATTGCCTCTGTTAGCGGGAATGCTATTGGTGGCTGGGTAAGTGATAAAATCGGTACAAATAAAGCACTTATTCTAATTGTATCTACATTTGCCCTTGTCCTGTTTACAATTCCGTATACAACGATTGCTTTCCCACTCTTTTTACTATTCACCGTTTTATGGGGAGCATTGAGCTGGGCATTGACGCCACCATTACAAAGCTATTTAATTCAAGCTGATCCAAAATCCTCGGATATTCAGCAGAGCCTAAATACAGCCGCTCTACAAATTGGTATTTCCATAGGCTCAGCTATTGGCGGCGCTATCTTTGCAGTAACAACATCTGCCATGCATTTAGCAAGCTTTGGTGCTCTTCTCGTGCTTTGTGCATTAGGCTGTGTTATCTTTTCAATTAAAAGAGCGCCTACGACACAGGACGACTCTATCAATTATCCATCAGCACAGCATCATTCATCATAGTCTAAAGCACCATGTAAAAGGGTTGCAAGAAAGTTAGAAAATTACTAATTTTCTTGCAATCTTTTTTTGATAATAAGGCTGATAGATATGTCATAATAAAGAAAAGGAGGCTTCAATTGAAGGGGGAGAACTAAAAATGCCAGAGTGCTACATAAACAGCATTTTCGCATGGTAGATAGCAAGTGCGAATATCAAGCAAACATGATTTCCTAGGGAGATTCGCACCGATTATTGAAGTGATTTTCCATTGAAATGGAAGCTAATTTAGGTTAATATTACCTTATAGCTTTATTTTTTAATGAAAATCAATCATAAATATCACTTTTACAGCCATTTTCACAGTCTTTCTCTGTATGGAGAAAGTGGATTGAAATCCTCATTTGATCAATATCAACACCAGCACCTAAAGTCTTTCTCTGTATGGAGAAAGTGGATTGAAATGCGGAATGCTGCGTTAACTTGACCTTTAATTTCGTCTTTCTCTGTATGGAGAAAGTGGATTGAAATTTGGCTGTTATGCTCTGCTCTCCTTGCCAAGCTGTTATTCTCCGCATACAAAAATGGAGATTGGAATTATGTAATTTGGGAAATTTGCATAGCTATAAACATGTCATTCTCTATACAAAAAATAAATTAAAATTATAGTAATACTAAAATCATGGCTTATTAGGCATTGGGATAGTGATTCCCAATGCTTTTTTTAGTGCCTCAATTTTCTCTACCGATTCTTAGCATACTCTGATTCAGCGAGGAATAGATTGTTGTAGTGAATAGTGCATTACCTTAAGAGGCTAGAGATGGAAGATCAAATACGATTGCTTGGAAATAGATTGGGTCTTTATATTTTGCAAAATGGAAGGAGAATCAAATGACTGAATATCATCAACAATCGGCTGCTGAAGTGATGAAAATATTGAATGTCACCACGCAAGGCTTGCAGCATGACGATGTTCAAAAAAGGCAACAGGTCTATGGCTATAATGTGTTAGAGGAAGGGAAAAAAACAAGTACATGGGCAGTTTTTATCGGGCAATTTAAAGACTTACTAGTTATTATTTTACTTGTTGCTGCCTTTGTTTCATTTTTATTAGGGGAAGTAGAAAGTACCATTGTTATTATGATTGTTGTGATTTTAAATGCTATTTTAGGCACGGTGCAGCATGTTAAGGCAGAGCAATCTTTAGATAATCTAAAAGCCTTGACTTCACCTGCTGCTAAAGTGATGCGTAACAATCAGCTAATCGAGCTTCCCTCTGAAGAAATTGTTGTAGGCGATATACTGGTACTAGAGGCTGGCGATTATATTAACGCAGATGGCAGATTGTTGGAAAGTCACAATTTGCATATTAATGAAAGCTCATTAACAGGTGAATCAATTGCTGTTGCGAAAAGTACAGAGCCTATTTATAAAAGTAATATTACCATTGCAGATAAGAAAAATATGGTGTACTCAGGGAGCTTTGTAACAAATGGGCGTGGACTTGTTCTTGTAACGGCGATTGGGATGCAAACAGAGCTTGGCAAAATTGCACATTTACTTGATACAGCAAAGGAAAAGAAAACGCCCTTGCAAATGAATCTTGATCAATTTGGTGAAAAATTAGCATTAGGTATTACATTAATTTGTTTAGCTATTTTTACCATTGACCTTTTTCGAGGACGAGCCTTAGTTGAGTCGTTTATGTTTGCCGTATCACTAGCCGTTGCAGCGATTCCAGAAGCATTAAGCTCCATTGTCACGATTGTGCTAGCATTTGGCACGCAGAAGATGGCAAAAGAAAACGCAATTATCCGTAAGCTGTATGCAGTGGAAAGCTTAGGGAGTGTTTCGGTTATTTGCTCCGATAAAACAGGGACATTAACGGAAAATAAAATGATTGTGCAGGAAGTGTTTGTGGATCAAAAAAAGATTCCATATGACTGGTTAAGTTCAACTAATCCAATAGAAAAAGAGCTGATGGTAAAGGCACTGTTATGTAGTGATGCAGTGGAGCGTAATGACAAAGAAATTGGTGACCCTACAGAGCTTGCACTTGTAAAATTAGGAAAGCAGTATGGTTTAGATGAAGGGAAAATCCGAGCGCAATACCCACGGCAGGCTGAGATTCCATTTGATTCGGAACGAAAGCTAATGAGCACAGTGAACCAAATGGACAAGCAATTCATCATGATTACCAAAGGTGCAGTGGATGTGCTGCTACCTAAAATCACAAGCATAAAAACATCAGCAGGTATTGTTGCGTTTACAGCACAGCATCGTCAAAAAATTGAGGCAGTGAATCATGAGTTTTCAAGGAATGGTTTAAGGGTATTAGCGCTTGCCTATAAAGAAGTAATGCCTCAGCAAACGATTAATAGTAGCGCTGAACGAGATTTTATTTTTCTTGGTTTAGTCGCGATGATGGACCCGCCAAGAAAAGAATCGAAGGCAGCAGTAGAACGCTGTATGGAGGCAGGCATTAAGCCTGTGATGATTACAGGGGATCATAAAATTACAGCAACTGCCATCGCACAGCAAATTGGTATTTTACGAAATCCTGCAGAGGCAATTGAAGGGCATGCATTAGAGGCTTTGAGTGATAAGGAGCTACAGGAGCAAATCCATGATTATACAGTTTATGCGCGTGTCACACCTGCACAAAAAATTCGTATTGTGAAGGCTTGGCAGGATAAGGGACATGTTGTGGCGATGACGGGGGATGGTGTTAATGATGGACCTGCCTTGAAACAAGCAGATATTGGGGTGGCAATGGGTGTAACAGGCACAGAGGTCGCAAAGGATGCCTCTTCCATGATTTTAACAGACGATAATTTTTCTACAATCGTCAAGGCAATTGCCAATGGTCGCAGCATCTATACAAATATTAAAAATGCTATTCTTTTCTTATTGTCAGGCAATGCGGGCGCTATTTTTGTAGTACTATATGCAACGATCTTAGGCTTGCCTGTTCCTTTTGCACCTGTCCATCTATTATTCATCAACTTATTAACGGACAGTCTACCAGCCATTGCAATCGGCTTAGAGCCAAATAATAAGAAAACGATGAAGGACAAGCCTCGAAATATTCATACGCCTTTATTAAATAAAGCATTTACAACACAGGTGGTACTTGAAGGGATTTTAATTGCGATTTCCACCATTATTGCTTTTCAAATTGGCTTATCGACAGGGGATACATTGACGGCAAGCACAATGGCATTTACAACGTTATGTTTATCAAGGTTAGTGCATGGCTTTAATTCTCGATCTAAAGAATCTATTTTTGCGATTGGTGTATTTTCTAATAAATATACATGGCTTGCCTTTTTAATTGGCGTTTTAAGCTTACATGCTGTTTTATTGATGCCAATGCTCGCAACGGTCTTTGAGGTTGCCCCATTATCGCTGGCTCAACTAGGCTTCATTTATAGTCTATCCGTATTCCCATTCCTTGTGAATCAATGGTACAAGCTACTATTTGTTAGACGTCGTTCATAATATAAAAAAAGAAGCTTCCATTGTGGGTGCTTCTTTTATTGTGCTGGCGCTAATAGCCAGCCCTTCTTTTTACTAAGCTCAATAAGCTTAGCGCCTAGTAGTGCATAGCGCATATGGAGTTCCCGATATTTTGTCAGGTGCTTCTTTGTAGTCGCTGTTTCCAATGCTTGGCTTACAGCAATCACAGAAGCGGCAATATTCATGGATAAAATAGCGCTAATATCACTATCCTTAATTGTTGTTTTCCCTCGAATATCTGTGAGCTTCATATGACTGTATGCGAGTGAAGCTGCTGGTGCAAGCACGCCATTGTTCTGTAATAACAATGTTAACTGTTTATTGTCCTCTTTTAAGCATTGAATAAATTCCAAAATCATAACTTTTAACTGTTTATCGCGCGTATGCTGCAAAAAAGCATGACTTGCGGCAATATAGCCTTGATTGGTGCTAAGCTGTGACCAAAGCTTGAAAATCTCCCGAAATGGTAGTGATGCTAAATTTCCTTTTATCATATAACACGTCCTCATTTTTTCATCATTTACGGTTAGGATGGGACAATTTATGAATTTTTATTCATATTGATATATTGGGAGTAGGATCATTTCACTATTTCATATAGAAAGAAGTTATATTATAAATAATTATATTTTTTGGAGGTGTGTGATATGGATTCAAAAGAAACACCAGAAGAAAAAAGGGAACGTTTAAGGCAGCAGGAGTTAAAAAATAATCCTACTGGTTCTTTAAATGATGGAATCAATAGGGGAGCTGGTGGAAATTTAACAGGCTTGGGCTGGAAAGAAACGATTGCATTAATTTTACTCCTATTTTTCGGCTATATACTCTATAAATTATTTTTTTAGATAATCCTCAGTGATAATATGTTCAAAAGAAACCTTTTCGATTTTTGAAAAGGTTTTTTAATTGAGTATCATTACAATCATAAAAATAGAGCCTATGTCCTAAGTAAGAGCGGCTCTTCATAAATGCCTAACTAAAAATTACCACTTCTATTTCAGACCGTATGTTCGTATAATAGATATACAAACGTTTGTTCTATAAATAGGAGGGTGATTGAGATGAGGGAGCAGTTAATGAAAGCGATGCAGCGTCGGCAAATCATTCAGATGATGTATATAGCAAAGTCAGGTGTGATGACAAAAAGACGTGTAAAAATACTCACGATCACAGGAGATGCCTTCACGGCATTTTGCTTTACACGATTAGCGAAGCGTACATTTCTTATCCACAATGTGCTGGCGCTACGCCCGATTGTACAGCGAGAGTCTGATGCCATATGATGCCGCAAAAAGAGATAATCTGTATTGATATGAAATGCTTTTATGCAAGCTGTATCGCTATGCTGGAAGGATTGGATGTGCTGAAAGAGCCCATTGCCATTGTTGGGAATTTGGCGCAGCCAGGCAGCATTGTGCTCGCTGCCTCTCCAATGATGAAGGAAACCTTTCATATTCAAACAGGCAACAGACGCTATGAAATTCCAAAGCATCCTGCGATTAAGCTATTTGAGCCAAAGATGCGTTTTTTCATTGATATGTCGATGGCCATTACACAGCTTATTGCTAAGTATGTGCCGCCTACAAGCATTCATATTTATAGTGTCGATGAGCAATTTGTGGACTTAACGGGAACAGCAAAGCTTTGGGGGCCTCCTGAAGAAACAGCAAAGGATATTCAACGAGCGATTTATGATCAATTTCGTATTCCAAGCGCAATTGGCATGGGGCCTAATATGCTGATGGCAAAGCTTGCCTTAGATATTGAGGCAAAAAAATCAGGCTTTGCCAAATGGACATATGAGGATATACCAACAAAGCTTTGGCCTGTATCCCCATTATCTGCAATGTGGGGAATCGGCAAACAGATGGAAGCCAGGTTACACGCAATAGGCATCCAAACCGTTGGTGAATTGGCACATGCGAATGTCCAGAAGCTAGAGGAAAAATTCGGCATTATCGGGCATCAATTATATAACCATGCGCATGGTATTGATTTTTCCACACTGGATAATTCGCTTGCCCGAAGTGGGGCGTTAAGCTTCGGAAAAGGTCAAATGCTTATGCGTGACTACTATACAAAAAAGGAATTATCCGTAGTGCTATTAGAGATGTGTGAGGATGTAATGCGCCGAACGCGTGAGGCAGGCTATGTCGCTCGAACCATTTCATTAGGCTTGTCCTATAGTCATAGTGCGATGACAAAAGGCTTTCAACGCTCCAAAACAATCGCAGTGCCAACAAGCGAAACGATGGTGATGTATAAGATTTGCATTGACTTACTTGATACGTATTTTGCTAATCAGCCAGCACGTCAATTGACCGTACGTTTAACGAACCTTGAGCCTGAGCAAAGTATCCAGCTTGATCTTTTTGATGAACGAAAGGAACAGCGACAGCTATTAGGGCACACAATGGATGCGATTCGACGCAAGTTTGGTGCTACGGCATTATTGCGAGCCGCTTCCTATACAGATGCAGGGACAGCTTTCAAACGTGAGCAATTATTGGGCGGTCATTTAGCTTAAGCAGGAGGGATTTGGAAGATAAAAGATAGAGGGATGATGAAAGGAACTTCATTTAAAGTTCTCTAATGATACACAAAATGTGAAAAAAGTAAGAGATTAGTATTTATAAAATTGGAGGAGTATTTATATGATACATGACCGTGGTTCAATAAAATGGGCAGCGATGATGCTTCCTGAGCATCTTAAACTCATTAGAGGATGGGAGCAACAGCAATTTTACGTTGAAAGGCGAGAATTAGCCGAGTGGGAGTTAGATGAAATAGAACAGACCATACAGCATGCTTTTAAAATGCAAAAGCTTATTACATTAACGCTGTGGGGCGATAATAAGTTGTGTGACGAAACAGGGCTAATTAAAGGAGCTGATGCAGTCAAAAGGGAATTACTATTAGACACTGATGTAGCTATAAAGCGTCTTGCATTTGATAGAATCCAGGATGCAAAGATGATTGAAGCTGATGATTAATAGTGAAGATCGAACTGTTTTACATGAGTTTATAAAATTAGATATGGCAATCAGGTCATTACAGCAAGACTATGCATCACTTGAAAAGTTAAAAATGTCCGAGGTTTACATCAATATTGTAGCAAATTTATTAAAGGATATAAGGAATGATTTCCACAAACAAAGAAGATTCCTGACGAAGAAAAATATTGCTGTTGTTAAGTGGGTTAAAATTGATCAATACTTTAGTGACGTAGTTATCAGAACGGCAGGTGAAGATGAAGTTCTACGTTATGCCCAGTCAGTTCTAAAATCACAGGTAGAGGAGCTAATTAATAGCTATTTAAGCAGATAACTGAGTATCTAATTTACAGATATAATATATCTTGATTTTTTTAGAACAAGGACTTTTTAAGTAGATATTATAGCTGAAGGAACCTTGCAGAAAAATAAAAAATTGATAATAGCACAAGTGAAATCAGGGATTATTATTCAATTTGCTTGTGCTGTTATTTCTAGCTATTATGTAAAAAACATAAGGAAAGAAACAACTCAATGAACGAATCGAATAGTTTTTCAGCAGTGTCAAATAGGTTACCTAAATGACACTGCTAGAAAATATAGCTTACTTATTTTTTGTTAACTTTTGCGTCAAAGAAATCAAAGCTGGTAGTAATACAGGCATCGCTATAAAGCTGAGCAGCACCAGACCAATTATAACGACAGTCGCTACCTCTATAAGTGTCAGTACCCCTGAAGGAATCAATGCAGCAAATGTACCTCCTAAAATAAGAGCTGCTGACAATACAACTCCTCCCATATGCCGCGTAGCTTCCATGATTTTTTGTTGTGGGGTCCCTTCCAATTCGATATAGCGCATCATAATAAAGATGCTGTAATCAACGCCTAGTGCAACAATCATAATAAAACTGAAGAACGGAACATTCCAACTCAAAATATTTACATCAAGAAATGTAGAAATAATCCATTCACTTATTCCCATAGAAGCAAAATAAACGAGAACCAAGCTACCTACAATATAAATGGTATGAACGATTGATTTTGTAATTACTAACAGCACTAAGGCTATACCAATTAACATAATAGTTGCTGTTTTTATAAAGTCTGCTTGTGAAATATCCTTTAAATCAGCATTTATAGCTGTAGTTCCACCGATTGCGGCTTGAGCATCCTTTAAGTCAGTACCGCTTAAAGTAACTTCTACAATCTTATTAATGTCATCAATGATGGGCATCGCTTCCTGAGCATAAGGATTAACATCTAATATGATACTCATTGTCGCTATTTTTCTGTTTTTTGACATATACGTATCCAGCGACTCCTGAAACTCATTTCCATCAAGGATTTCTTGAGGTATATAGAATTTCTCAGAGCTATCAGATTTACTTAATTTATATAAATAATCCTGAGCGTCACTTAAACCATCATTGACTTTACGAAGCCCATCGGTACTGTCAGATAGTCCAGATTGTAATTGAGCCATTTGGTCCTGCAATTCATTCAGGCCTGATAAAAGCTGTTTCTGTCCATTATTAATCTGGGTCACGCCTGATTCTAGCTCAACTGTATTAGTAGAAATTTGCCCTGATCCATTCGCACCTTCAATTAACCCTTGCTCTAGGCTTGCTGCACCAACATGTAATTCTTCAACACCACTCTTCATCTGATGAAATCCATTATTTATTTCAAGTAGTGAGTCATTTGCTTGCCTAAATGCTGCCATGACTAGCCCATGCTGTTTTGTCAGTTCTTGCAACTGAACAGAAAGATGCTCTAATTGTTGCTGTGCTTCTGTAGCAATACCCAATGTTTGTTGAACGTTAGTATTATTCATTAATTCAGGCTGTTCTTCTATCAAATTTCCCATTAAGGCTTCGATTTGCTGGAATCCGCCCTTGGTGCTTTCAATTGCCACTGAAAACCCACTGAAGTGTTCTTCATAGCTACTTAGCCCTTCTGCTAGCTGATGATAACCATGATAGAGCTGTGAGGTACTATCTGAAAGGGTGTCCATATTTGCTTGTAATGTTACTAAACCATTCTTAATTTGCTGAGCGCCAGCAGCTCCGTCATTAATTCCCGATGACAATTCAGTCAGTGCAACTCTTAGAGAACTTACACCAGCCTTCACTTTATCAGTTCCATCAATTAATGCTTGAACATCATCTAGTCCGCTTGTATCGTTATTTTTTAATTCATCACTCGCAGAAGATAAGCCTTCGTTAATTTCTCCAATGCCATTGTCTGCATCGTCAATTCCATCATTTAATATTTTTGTTTGTTCATTAATATAAAGCTCTTTAATTTTATCTCCAGTTGGTCTTGTAGGAGCTAGAACTTGGGAAACACCATCAATTTTAGAGATTTTTTCAGCTAGTTCATCTAAAATTTGTAATGTACTCGCTGTATCTAATTTTTCAGCTGATTCAATTGCTAAACTTGCTGGAGAAGAAAATCCCGCTGGAAAATGGTCCTCAATTATATTAATACCTTTTTTTGATCCGTATTCATCTCCAACTTCCCAAAGATCATTGAAATTAAGGGAATTTGAATAGCTAAGCATAAATGGTATTGCAATACCTAGGATCAGAATGACGGAAATCACTGGTCTAGCTATTGATGACTTGGAGAGGAATCCCCAAACTTTGCTATCGCCATGACCTTTAAAGCTTTTAACAGGGTAGAACATCTTTTTCCCGAGTAGAGCCATGAAGAAGGGATTCAATGTAACTAATACTAGGAGTAGGAAAGCTACAGCTATCGCCACTCCAGATGTTGCTTGGTACAATTTAAATTCAGCTAGAATGAGTGATGCAAAGCCTATTAAAACCGCTAAGCCACTATATAAAACTGTCTTACCAGCGGATTTAAAAGTAGCCTTTACAGCAGCATACGAATTGTCTTGTAAACTTAATTCTTCTTTAAAACGAGTATACAGTAAAATGTTATAATCTGTGCCTACACCAAACAAAACTACTATAATAAATACTTGAGTAAAGTCTGAGAACGGAAAATTAAACTTATCAACAAGATGTGTTAGAAACCCCCAAGAAACTAAATAAGAAATACCTACTGTTAAGAGTGACACGATTGGTACGATTGGCGAACGGAAGACAATAACCAGCACTATTAAAATGAATACAATCGCAATAACCTCGGTTTTTTTCACGCCCTCTTGCGTCGAATTCACAAAGTCAGTAGCTATTAAGTCACTACCAGTTAAATAAGCTTGAACATTATCTGCCTTATTAAGAATGGCTTCTAAAGATTCGGCAACTTCAGTTATATTTCCTTGGGAAGTATCGACAGAAATTTGAGTTAATATAGTCGTTTTATCTTTAGAGAACAATTGATTTTCTAATTCTTTACTATCTTGATGACTTAATAACTCTTTAATTCCGAGTTGTTCCTTTTGTCTTTTTAGCTCCTTAATGACAGCGTTTATCTCTTCTTGTTGTTGTTTCGTCAATTCTTTGTCATTACCGCTGTAGAAGACACTGATAATATGATACGTATTCTCGCCTTCATCCATTTTTTTAAGGATTTTATCCGCTTGGGCGCTCTGTTCAGAATTTGGTATCTCAATTTGACCTTTCTCTTTAATTAATTGATCTACATCAGGCATCGTTGTTAAAGTAATGATTGTTAAAGCAATCCAGAGAATAAAAGAGAGTGTTCTCCAATTTTTAAATTTCTTCATACTAAAAATTCCTTTCCAAATCAGACTCGTTTGCGACGTTACATTTATCCTGCCGAAACAAGTATATTATCAGCGATTTTATATAACAATACTTTTAGAGTCGGAGTGAGCAAAAGGAGAGGAAATGTAACGTCAAAGTCACAGAAGAAATTCAATTTTTTTACTTTATTAAGTCTTTTAGCTAATTCTCCTTAAACATATTGATTTATCTTTCAATAAATGTTACTTTTTTGATGTTACATTTGTAGTGTCGGACTATACAAAAAAGGGGAAAATGTAATGTCAAATAAAACTGAACTTGAACGGAAAGATATATTACGATTATCTAACGAAGAATCCAATAGAATTACTAAGGAGTGTATTGAAACTGCACTACTCATTTTAATGAAAGAGAAGGAATTCAAAGACATCTCTATTACAGATATAGTAAAACGATCTGGTGTATCAAGAACTGCCTATTATCGTAATTATTCTTCGAAGGAGGATATCTTAAATAATTACTTAGAAGCAGTAGTTAAAGCGATTACAGATAAAATGGATTTGACCACATGTCCAGGAGATGATTTTGAGTTCTGGTACTCTATCTTTAATCAAGTAAGAAATCATGCCGAAATTTACGCAGTTCTGCTTAAAGCAGGCTTCGAAGGTGTCATACTTTCAAGCATTAACAAAATAATGCTAGATAATATATCTTCTGATTCTATTAGTAGCAAAGAAAAATACGAAACTTATTTTTGGAGTGGAGCTGTATATAATATCTTAACCGAGTGGATAACTTCTGGTATGAAGGAAAGTGACGAAGAAATGGCACAAATTTGTTGCGAAATTATAGCAGAATCATTTAAAAATTAAAATATGCATTCTATATAAGAGAAGGATTGCAAAGCGAATACCCGCTGCTTTTGAAGGCAAAATACCCGCGAAAGCAGGGCACATACCCGCGCTCA
Organism: Lysinibacillus sp. NPDC098008; assembly: GCF_044760715.1. Lineage (NCBI taxonomy): Bacteria > Bacillati > Bacillota > Bacilli > Caryophanales > Bacillaceae > Lysinibacillus > Lysinibacillus sp. NPDC098008. The sequence continues at coordinate 157,966 of NZ_JBIWBA010000001.1, read as the reverse complement.
AAAAAGGCTAGCTATGTTTTGCTAGCCTTTCTTTATTAAAGAGATAAATGCATTACAATTTGCTCGCCAATTCGCCCCATTCGACGTTCGCCATGATCAACAAAGCCGACTTTGCGATATAAATGTTGCGCAGGGATATTTTTTTGATTGACCACTAAGACGACTTCATTACATGTTGGAAATTGCTGCTTGACAAAATCAGCAAGTGCCAGCATTGCTTGTTTCGCATAGCCCTTGCCCTGATGTCGGTGATCCATCGATAATGCGGTTAACAGCATAGCATCGGGATTGCTGGAATATTCTTGGACGCGTTCTGTCGCATGTAGTACAAAAAAGCCAACAGGCACGGTATCGCTCACGATTACAATGGGGTATTGTCCAACCTTTTCAATTGTAAGTTCTTTTGGTAGTGCGGTAAATTGATGCTGCTCCTCTGGTAGCTCAAAGGCATGCAAACACTCTACATAATCCTCAGAAAAATGTACTAATTCAATGCTTGTTGTCTTTTGCATAAAATAGCCTCCTTTTTTTCTTATTGTAGATAAAGAACGTATGTTCGTCAATAGGGCTTGTTTCCTGTAAAAGAAGGCATAAAAATAAAATGTGATTAAATGTAAATGATCGAAAATTAAGGTTAATCGTTTTGTCTTCTCCATGAAAAAAGGCTTTACACTTCTTTAGTGGAAAATAAAAAGAAGCTAAAGCCTATGAGCATTCATGTTAGCAAATATAACTAGCACCGACAATTATAAGAAGGATAAAGAGGACAACGATTAATAAAAAAGTAGAGCTATTCCCACTATCAGAGCCTCCACCACAGTAATTATTGTAAGTATTCATATTTCCACCGTAACCCATGTGCACACCTCCTGTCTATTCTTTAGAATATGTGAAATGGGAAAAAAGAGGGAGGATAGTTATCCTGCTAAAAAGAAATTTGTGCTTTATGAATTAGTAGATTCTCCGCCATCTACATGCAATACTTGCCCTGTCACATGTCTTGAATCATCGGAGGCTAAATAGACAAAGGTGGGGGCGACTTCAAAGGGCTGAGCCATGCGATTAAAGAGATTTGTGCCATGTAAGGCATTTTCATCGGAGGAGAAGCTAGCAGGAATGAGTGGTGTCCAAATACGGCCAGGTGCTATCGCATTGACGCGAATTTGTTTTTTTGCAACACTTTTTGCTAAGGAGCGCGTCCAGCCAACAATCGCTGCTTTTGTCGCAGAATAATCAATTAATAAAGGTTCCCCTGCATAAGCTACAACTGAAGCCGTTCCAATAATAGAGCTTCCTGCTTTTAAATAAGGAAGAGCCGCTTTTGTTGTATAAAAATGAGCATACACATTCAACTTAAACGTTTCATCAAATTGCTCATCTGTTATATCTGTAAGCTCATTTTGTTGAAATTGAATTCCAACATGGTTGCATAAAATATCTAAGCGACCAAAGGTATGAATTGTTTCAGACACAATGTCTATACATTGCTTTTTATCACGAAGGTCTCCTGGAAGGAGTAAGCATTTTTGTCCGAGTTCTTCAATTCTGTTTTTCGTTCGCTCGGCATCTACATGCTCATCTAAATAGGCAATGGCAACATTAGCGCCTTCCTTTGCAAAGGCAATGGCAGCAGCAGCCCCCATCCCGCTATCACCACCAGTAATAAGTGCCACCTTTCCTGTTAATTTTCCACTTCCTTTATAATGAGGGTTTTCAATAATAGGCTTCGGCACCATTAAACTTTCAAGCCCTGGTTGGCGCAATTGTCTTTGTTCAGGCTGTGTAAGCGGCACTTCTTGATATTGCGTAATCTTTCCATAGACAGGGTATTGGGGGTATGGGTCCTCTTGTTTATGATCCTCAAACCATTTTTGATAAAATTGAATTTGCTCGAGTAGTGCTTGCTGATCTTGAGCTTGCCAGTCATTTGGATGGCTAATAACCAATCCCTCCTTTTCATCATATACTATGAATGTTGACGCTTTTATGTTCGAAAAAAGAGGCAGGAGGATTGCTTGATGAACATTGAATTTTTTCCAGAGGTCACTCGTTTACTAGAAAATCATGAAAATAAATTAATGATGCATTATTTAAAAGATAGTTGGTTAATGCCGAGTATTGGTGTTAGACCACCGTATTATTGCCAGCCCATTTACCAGCCTTATTTTGCACTAGCCTTCCATTAGTAGAATAGGTTCAGCATAACAGGAGGGCATTGAACTTATTTTTAGTTAAAGTAAAGCAAGGGGGATTTTTAAGGAGAACATCCAATAAAGCTAACATAGAAAGACCAGCAAAGCTTATTTAGCTGAGCTGGTCTTATTATTTATCTCGTATTAATAGATGTTTTTTTGTGCGAAAGCTAAAGGCTGTAAGACCTCCACTAATTGAAGGATCACTTTATTTTATTCCCACCAATGCTTCATTTCTGTAAAGCCGACATCCCAGAGTTTTATATGACCTGTAATAGTAATGGTCATTTCGTTCGCTTCATAAAATAATGGAATTTCTAATGGCATTTCAAGCGTTTCGTTTTCCTTTAAATATACTTCATCTGCTTGGAATATTTCCTTTCCATCCGTAACGATGGTCACCTTCCCTTGTAGCTCTTCTTCATCTGGAAACCCAAGATGCAGAAAAAGTATAACATCCTCCTTGCCCTCAATCGTATAGGTGTAGGTTTTGCTTGTAGTTCCTTCATTACTATAGAAATTATAGTGAGGCTCTATTTTACGGCCAGCTATAGTAAAATTGGGGATGTCGCTCGTTAATGGTTTAGCGCCTGCTGTTTCTGTAATAGTATGCAGAGGCTGGATAGAACTAACACGTTTCTCTAAAACTTCAGATATAATCATGACACATCCAATCAATAGAAGAGCAGATAAGCATGAGGTAATGAGCTTTTTGAAAGTCAACTTTGCAGTGAAGCCAACCTTGTATACAATATAGCCAATCGTTGCACCAATCGTATTAGAAATCACATCATCTACATCAAAAGTCCCGAGATAGACGAGTGATTGCATCGTTTCCAACCCAAGGATCACCACAATGAACAACCCAATAAATTTTTTATAATGGCAGTGCTTCCATAACGGAAATAGGATACCAAAAGGAATAAAGGCTGCAATATTGCCAAAATCGTACAGCCATGAAAATGTAAGGCTAGGGAATTTTAACGGAACGCTTGATGGAACAAGCATAAATTCATAGCCAGCGTCCATGTAATCCTCTCTATGCGCTAAACGGTTAAAGCCAAAGAACATAAAAAATAGGATAAGCGCTGTGTACATACTAGTAATAAGCATTATTAAATTTCGTTTTTTCATATTTTTCTCTCCTTAAAATACTCTCTATTCATAATAAGCTAAAATTCTTAATAATTTATGAGAATATTTATTAAGATTTACTGAAAAATCTTTTTAAGAGAGAGGAAAAGCTGCTCATAACAATAAAGCATCACTTTTTTCTATTGTAGTTTATGTTACTATATACCTATCCGTATTGAATGATCTTACATAAGCATACGATGACATACATATAATATAGATAGTAAAAATGGCAAAAGTCTTGCGTTCATACCATAGATCATGAAAAATCTTAAGAAAATCTTCAGGTTCTACTAAAGAAATTGTTAAGATTCGTCCTATATATTTATAAAATAAGGGAATTAACGAAACCATTTGAAGATTTAAAACGTATTGGTAATAACAGAGATTATCAGAGTAGGTGAAGACATGACACATACGATCTACATAGTATTAACAAAAACAGGGACATTATTATCAAAGGCAATCGGTATGTATACAGGAAAAGAAATGAACCATGCGTCAATCGCCTTTGATGAGAGGCTGTTTGAAATGTATAGCTTTGGTCGAAGGCAATTAAACAATCCATTAAGTGGAGGGTTTTTACAAGAGGATGCAGAAAAAGGACTTTTTGAATCAGCAGATTGTGTGATTTATCGCTGCACCATCTCCCATTATCAATATTTAGAAATGATGAAAATTGTACGTTATATGTATTGGAATCGGGATCGTTATAAATATAATTTTATTGGCTTGTTTGGTGTGGTAATGCAAAAGGAAGTGAGAAGAGAGCGTGCTTACTTTTGCTCCCAGTTTGTAGCGACGCTATTGAAAGTGGGAGGACTAAAAGTATATCAAAATCCAGCATTAATGACGCCTCACTGCCTAGCACAATTACCTTATTTAGAACAGGTCTTTGCTGGCAAGCTTGCTGATTATTTACAGGGTGTGCGTGCACCAGCTATGCTCTATGGTTAAATTCAGGCAATCTCTCAACAGATTGCCTGAATTTTTCGATAGTAACAATTACCTTTAATGGAATGAAAATAAACCTATTAGAAGCTATGCTGAAAATGAGTCATATGCCTGTTAAAGCCCTACTGTAAAATTGGTATCATATTAATAGAAAGATCGTTTAAATGGAATGATACCCGCTAGGAGGATGCAAAAATGAGTGAAGAAGTAACAACGGCTGGTTGGGATGCAATTGACCAAGCATTCACAACGTTATATGGTGAGCAAGAGCCAAAGCATTACGGCACATTAATTTCTTATGCACTTGGCGGACAAGACCCGCTAGATGGTATTAGTGCCTATAAAAGTGAAACACCTATTCCACATTGGCACTTCGTCACTTATGGGTTTTCTGAATTATATGACAAAGAATCAAACAATCAAGAATACAGTGGTTTTGGCTTTGAACTAACATTTCGGTTAGTGCGTAGCGACGATGAGGAAGAGCCTCCTGCTTGGGCATTAAATTTACTACAAAATATGGCAAGATATGTTTTTAATAGTGGCAATGTGTTTGTAGCAGGCGATTATTTAGATGCAAATGGGCCGATTTGTCTTGGTGCAGATACATTGTTAACAGCATTAGCATTTACAAACGATCCAGAGCTGGCTGAAATGGATACACCAAACGGTAAGGTGGCATTTGTGCAAATGGTTGGCATTACCGAGGATGAGCTGGAAGCGATTCAAACGTGGCATACATTTGGTTTACTGCAAGCTGGTATAGAGCAGCTACCGGGCTATGTAACAGATTTAGCAAGACCCTCTCTTCTACAAAATCCAGTGGTTGTCGAAGCTGTTGAACGAGGGGTAGAAGAAGATGGCTCTAGCACAGGCTTTCTCTTTGTCGACCAGCTAGCATGGCAAGAGGGAAAAACGGGCTGGTTTACGAAGCCATCTTATATCGTTCAGCTTGGAGCTAAGCAGGCAGGTGTGATTCGCCAATTATTACGTGGACGAATTTTAAAAGGAAGAAGCCTTCGCTTAGTTGGTCAACAAGTGACCATTACGTTTCAAGCGAATGAGCAAGCAGGCTATCATGTCAATGAGCAGGAAGTGATTATTTCTTTAAATAAAGCAGCAGTGGAGGAGCTTTGTCAAAAGCTTGTACCACAAGAAGGTCAATTTGAGTTATCTTCCTTAGCAGGTGTTAGCTTTCAAATTTTGAAAACCTACATTAAAGATCAAGAAGGAACGGTTGTGAAAACAATCGGGTAAGGCTGCTCTCCCGCTGGAAATCATTTTAGCGGGAGCTTTTTTCTAGCTAAAAGGGAGGAACGCATATTGCAACCGTGTATAGAGCATTTTCTTGCGGATGTTTGGGCGAAGCTAGCAACTATTTATAAGCAAGAAAGTAAACGAATAAACGCACTGAACGATCAAAGCCGCTTGCAAGCAGGTATCTTTAACTATTTAAAAGTAACTTGGCATAAAGGGCAAGGCTCCTATGGAACAATTCTGCTAGATGTTTATGAGCCATTGGATTGGAGTGATAGTGCCTATAGGATCGAAGCAGGCGCTTATATAGAGGAATTTACAGAAGCAGTATATATAGAGGAGCTTTTTAATGCTTTATGTGTAAAAATGGAGCAAGTTTTTCAATCATTCCAGTATGGGACTCGTTTTTTTGATTATTATTGTCAGGTAGTGCTTGAATTTGAGCATAACAGGGAAATGCTTCACTATCAAAAAAAGCTATTGAATCAGCAGAAGCTCGCGTTAACCAAGCAGGAATTAGCAACCTTTATTGACACAAAGGTAATGGCTGAGCTGCCAGCACGTCCAAGTGATAATGATGAATTTTTCTTTGCACAGCATCTTGTAAATCCGCATTTTTTCCAGCAAAGAGCTGAAGAAATTGAGCCGCTCATTAGTCGTTTACAAGACAAGCATCATGCCAATCAACAGCGTTTAGAGCGATGGAACTACTACTATACAAGAGCATTGGAGCAGTGGGCAGAGGTGCATTTTTTAACACACTATTTTGAGCAAACAGAAGCGTATACAAAAGAGTGGATGCTGACAACAGCAACTACGCCACAGCAAATAGCGCAGGAAAAGCTAGATTTCTTTCTCTATAGCGCATTAAAAATAGGGCAACAAGACCCAATAACTTGCCAAAAATATTTGGAGCTAGCTAAGCAGCTTGGTTCGCAAAGGGCAGCGATGTATTTACAAGCAGGAAGCGGTCGCTATGAAAGCAGACGACAAAGTAATGTGTTCCGAGGACAAGCCAATGATATTTTACAAACAATAACGATCCATATCATTGTGGAGGAGGAAAAAGCTTATCAAGAAGCGCTTCATTATATAATGGAGCTTTTACAGGCAGGCTTTCCAAAGGGCTATAAGCTATTGCTAAAAAGCAAAGTCAAGCATTATTTACCAGTGAAGGGGCTGGCAAAATCAAAGCTCCACCAATTTTTTGCCAACTGCTGCACATACCCATCCCTTTTTCCGCTGCTAGCAGACTATGCACAGACCGCAATGGAGGCATATGCATGGTATCAGGATGTTGAGCCAAGCGAAAAATCAGCGATGCCTGGCACTTATGCAGTATTTGGCTTAGGGCTTTATAGTGATGCTTATTTCCCGCTTGTCCAAAGCTATATGGCACTTGTTGATACAGAGCATCAGTCCGTCCAAAATGCTTATGCAGAGGCTTTTCTAGAAGCGCATGGTTTAACAGCGGAGCTTATGCCTGTATGTATCGCTATTTTATTGGCTGCCAATGAATCAGCGAAGCCATTAAAGGGGCTTGATCTACGCGAACAGGACTGTATAAGGGCGCTTGTGGATGAGCTAGCAAAGAAAGAGGACTATGAGCGTGCATTTGTATTGTATCGTATTTTTGGCCGTGCAAATAAGGTAGCCCAGCGTCTTAAACGAGAAACTTCACCGATAAAGGAAGAGCTGGAGCAGTTGCTACAATGGATGGATACATAAAGCAGGGAGGGACGTTTGATGGATTGGCGAACAGTTAGTAAATCAAAGAATATGGAAGAGGTACAGGAGGCTGTGCAGAAGCTGGATGTTCATGAACGGGATGCACGTGGCAGAACGCCATTAATGCTTTTTATTACTAATCGAATGCCGCTTGAAGGGATACAGCTTCTTTTGGCACAAAATATCGACTTGGAGGCACAAGATAAGCTTGGGGATACAGCATTAAAAAAGGCTGTAAAGTTTAAGCAAAAGGATGTTATTCAATTATTGCTTGCCAAGGGTGCGATATTAGATACGCCAGAGGGGATTCAGGCAACCGCCTGGTATGCAGCAAGAATGCATAGAGAAATAGCCGATTTATTGCTTGCTACGCCTGGTTCAATCCGACTAACATTAACAGCGGAGGAGCAAAGGCAAGTAGATACGATTTTATATGAGGAATCTATTGATAAAATGTGCCAGCGCATTCATGCTGTTTCATCCGCTGTCATTTTACATGCGGTCGTTAATGGCTATAATTGGGATGATGGACCGGAGCCAATGCTAGCAGCGTTACACAATCCTGTATGTGCGCCAATCACATTGCTAGATATGTTTGAGCTAATGGAGGGCGATTATTGGCTAGCGCAACCAGAGGAAGAAGTAGCCACTTCAGAATGGCAGCAGCCTTGGCAAGAGATGGCGAAAATTGTAAGTGCTAAATTAGCGTTGGATAAGACGTGAGGAGGAATGAGCCATGGATCAAAAGGCAAAGAAAATTTTAATGCAAACATTTTGGCAATCAGGCAGGTGGAAGGTAGGGAAATTTACATGTGCAGAAGAAGATTTTCAATATGCCAAAAGCAAAGGGCTAATGTTTAATCCGTTAACGATTACACATGATGAATGTATAGCAAGACTGCAACAGCTTCACCGTGAAGTATTAACAAAAGAGCTTGCTGTTACAGCCTTTTTGCATAGCTTATCAACGCGCAAGGTGCATTTACGCAGTGCGCTATCAAGCTGGGCGCTTACATATCAATTACCTAGCCATACCTATCATGAGCGACCTGTACAACTAGTATCCCATAGTGGCTGTGGCTACTGTAATGAACAGCAAATTATAGCCTATGAAGCATATAACGATGAAGATTTAAATGTGTTAAATTTTGAACGCATTAAATGGGGTGGCATTCGTTTAAATTGGCTGCTATATTGCCTGCTTGATCTTGAATGTTTAGCAAAGGAGCAAACAGCGTTTACTGTATGTGAGGAAGATATCGCCATTTTAAAACAGATGATTGAGGCGATAGAGTCCTGTCAAGATACAGATGCAGCAAGACAGCTTGAGAAGCGCTGGAAGGATATTTTTAAGGCCAATCAATATGAACGAGATGTTATTATGGAAATTTGGGGATATGCAGGCTTGCTTGTTTCCAAGAACCCTTATCGCAAGGAACGTGGACGAGGCACGGATTTTATGTCAATGGCTACATGGAGAGGGCAGGATGGCTACTCACAAGAGCAAATGGAGTTCTATTTTGGTCCCTATTTATAAGAGAAGCGTCTATTCTGATAAAGAAAAAGATGAGTGAAAATTCTGTAAGCAGGAAACTTCATAGCAAGTACCTATGGATAGAGTTGAACAAGAAATTAATCGTTTAAATGGAGTGATAAATATTGACGTATGACTTTTGGATAATGGCTTCCGTTACAGAGCTGATTGACTACCCAGATGATGGGAGTGATGACTATACACCTCAGTCAACTTTTCAGGCGCTTATGGATATACTTGCTATTCATGTACCAATTGAAGAAATTGTTCATCGCTTTTTTCAACAATCCATTCATACAGGGGATGTGTTGGTATTTATCAATCAGCACCAGCCAGATACATGCATTGTTCTTGATACATATCGTCATCCATTAGATCAACAGGATACCATTCAGTTTGGTTGGAGGGTGAATACAAAGCTAGATCTTTATCGCATCAGACAGCTAACACGGCAGCTTTATGATAATTGTGAATTTGCTGTTCGCTATGAGGAGGGTTTGTCTGTTCTGTATAAGGTGCTGCAACAAGAGCGTTATCCATACAAATATTATTATCAGACAGTATACGAACAACAACTTAAGCAATATACAACGAAAAAGGGGTTCGTGACACGACTATAACCTATATCACGAACCCCTATAAAGCGCTACGTAAACAAATAGCTAATGATCGCGAATAGGATGGAAATCGCTAAAATGGCTCCGACCACTTTCATATGCCGTTTGCGCTCCATCACGACAATCGCCACATATTCACGAATCATAGCATTGGGCCAATAATAAAAGGCTGTTTTTGCGCCAATGCCCTGACTGTCTAACCCAGCTAGCCTTGCATAGATGCCCGCACGGAAAAGATGGAAATTATTTGTTGTAAAAATACTGCGATAGGGCTTACCCTGCGATTGCTCGTCCATCAATTGTTTGGAAAAGAGCATATTTTGATAGGTGTTGACAGAACGATTCTCTTGTAGTGTGTGCTCAATCGGAATTCCTTTGTCAAGTGCATATTGTTGCATTGCCTCAGCCTCTGGTAGGTTTTCATCTGGCCCTTGCCCGCCTGAAAAAATAATGGTTGGCGGTGAAGTAATAGCTGCTTGCTTATGATAAAAGTCAATCGCCTTTTGGATTCTACTTGCTAATAGTGGTGGAACCTTATCGTTAATTAAACCACTGCCAAGCACAATAATAAAATCTTGATGATATTTTGGTCGATTGAATTGATATAAAAAATAGGCGGATAAAAAATTAGATAGATGAATAAAGAAATAAAACGTAATAAGTGATATCCCACCGAAAATCGGTTGGAGATGCCTTGAGAATAAACTTGCTGGGCTAATAATTGGCAACAGCATAAATAATAAAATCCCAATCGCCACAAGCAATGTTAAGGAATTAGCAAGACGTCTGCCCTCTCGTTGCATTAATACCCTCGCATTTAAAAATAAACCAAACATTAATGCCACGATGGCAAACGGAATCATCACCAATAGGGCGATTAGTGGAATAATCACGATTAGCCTTACAAAGTAATGGTCAGATTCAATGGATGCCACTACACAAAATAATAGAAATGAACAGATAAAAAGATTAAATAACAAGCCATTGATCATTCTTCGTGGGTCTTTCAAATAGGAATAAAGAAAAACAATAAAAATAATGAGCGGAATAATACCAATATACATAAAAATACGCACCTCAATTAATGAACTCTCTTCATTATAAGGTAAAATGAATGATTTGGCAGCTAGCTACATTTTTGGATACGTGTTATGAATATAGGCAAGATACTCCTTACGCGTTAGGCCACCCGTTTGACGGTTAAAGTCATCATATGTGATATTTTGCGGCAAGCCAAATTCAGCGAACGCTTGCAGCCGCTCTTGATAATAATAGGGATTATCGAATGACGCGGGATAATCATGCTCCTCCTGCGGCTTCAACCAATCATTAGCGACACTTGTATAGACACCATGATTAGCAAAACGAGTGGCTGTTTTTAAAGCAGTTGCAGATGCTGGCTTATGAATGCTTCCTGTTCCCCACGATAGACGGTATTGAGGTTCCTTGTGCTGGTCAATCGTTATACTATACCCTAAAGGAAATAAAATATCAGCCTCTGTTAATGGTTTATGACCAACTTTTTCATAACACCCTCGCATAAAATGATCGTCCATTACAATATATGTTTGATTGGCTAATGGCGCTGTCACAATCTCTTCAAAACGGGGTGAACGCTCTGTCGTTGTACATAAATAAGGGCGGACAAACAGCGGCATTGTCATCACATCATGCCAAATACTATCTGCTGCAAATAACTGATCCTTTTGCATTTGACGTAGATCCCCAATTACTAGCACATAACCGTCCGTAAACAGGTCCACTTCAACGCGGAAAATATCTCCTGGCATCGCTTTATAACGTAAACTTTTCATGTTTATGAGCTTTGCTAATTTAGTAGCATAATCAGCAGGCAATTGTGCTGGAAATTGCTGAAGCCACTGAATAATATCAGCCTTTGTTGTAAGATGCTCAAAACCTGTTAGTGGAAGCTGGTAATAGGTTTTCGGATTGCGTACACTAATAGAGCTAGCTTGATTAGTGTTATTACCTACACTAGCCGAGAAAATAATGCCTGTTGCTTTCGGAGCGGAAATATGGGTGTAATTGAATTTCTTCTCTTTACCACGTGAGCTTTGTGGAACAATCACCTCACGATTACGGGTAACAATGGTGACATCTGCTTCTTGATAGTGCTGCTCATCGGCAAAAATCCTTTTTTTAATTACATCCCCCTCAAGACAAATAAAGTAATCCTCACGAATTTGCAGTATATCCCAATGCTTATCCAGCAACTGAAGTCCAAAATAAGGACGCAGTTCATTGTGTAACCAGCTAGTAAATAGTGCCATACTTAATCTACCTCCTATGTAGATAAGTATAGGGAAGATTTATTATTGTCACTAGAGGCAAGAAGAGGATATGCTGCTAATGCAATAGACCTAACATTTGTTTTCTCATCTTTTCTGTTATACTAATAGATAGAGGTGATGCATTTGCAAATAATGGCAATAGAAGGTGTTCCTTATACGTGGCTTCACCAGCTACAGGAAATCTATGCTGATGTTTTTGATGGCGCTCATCTCCCACTGGAAAAGCTAGCAAGTAAAGAAGGCTTGCTGTGCATGCTGGCAGTGGAGAATAACGAGCTTATTGGCTTTAAGTTAGGCTACCCACATCCTGATGGCGTGTTTTATAGCTGGCTAGGCGGTGTTCGAGATACCAAAAGAGGACAGGGAATAGCCAGTCAATTAATGATCGCACAGCATAAGCATATGAAGGCATTAGGCTTTCAGAAGGTGCGTACATACGGCAGAAATACATACAAAGCAATGCTAATTGTCAATCTTAAGCATGGCTTTGATATTGTATCAACCTTTATAGATGACAAGGGCAGACATAAAATTATTTTTGAAAAATTAGTGGAATAGGGAGTTTACTGATGAAGGCATACTTAGCAAATGGATTATTTTCTTTAGGAGATCGTTTTGTAAATGAGCAGCTAGCAGCAGCTATTCGCAAGGCTGTACCAGATATTGAGCTATACGTCCCGCAGGAGAACGATGCGATCAACGATAAATCTGCCTATGCGGATAGCCAAGCCATTGCAGAGGCGGATTTAGCAATGCTACAAGGCAGTGATTTATTAATTGCTGTATTAGACGGTGTGGAAATTGATTCGGGAGTGGCCGCCGAAATCGGTGCATTTGCAATGCTAAATCGTCCCATTGTTGGCTTACTAACAGATGTTCGTCAGCAAGGGCGCGATAATATGCAAAAAATAGAGGCACTTGTACGAGATGGACTGGAAAATCAGTTTGTCTACCGTAATTTATTTGTAGTAGGTTTAATTAAACGTACAGGCATTATTACAGCCTCGATTGAAGAAGCGGTGGAGGCTGTACAACACTATAGCAATAGGGAGGAATAAGTATGTTACTAGCAACATCAGATAGTGTAGCAGGACGAGAAATTATCGAAACACTTGGTTTAGTCAAGGGCAATTCTGTGCAATCCAGAAATATTGGGCGTGATATGATAGCAGGTCTTCGTAATATTGTTGGAGGTGAAATGAAGGAATATGCCGAAATGCTTGTACGTTCACGTGAAATTGCCACAGAAGCAATGGAGGAAGAAGCCAAGCAACTAGGGGCAAATGCGATTGTAGGCGTACGCTATGCAACTTCTTCTGTAATGGATGGTACATCAGAGGTGCTTGTCTACGGCACAGCTGTTAAATTAAAGTAATTGTAAGCAATGGCAAAAACCAACGATTATAGAGGCAATCACCCTTATTCAATCACAGGTGCGAATAGCAAGCAAACATGATTTCCTAGGGAGATTCGCACCAACTATTGAAGGGATTTGCCATTGAAATGGAAGTTGTTTCAGGTTAATATTACTATATAAATTTATTTTTCAATAAAAATCAACGATAAACATCACTTTTACAGCAATTTTCACAGTCTTTCTCTATATGGAGAAAGTGGATTGAAATTTGTCGTAAGAAACGAGCAAGCACCGGCTCACCGCCGTCTTTCTCTATATGGAGAAAGTGGATTGAAATTCTTACCCACATACTGAATCACTCCCTTACTTTGTCTTTCTCTATATGGAGAAAGTGGATTGAAATAGCAAACCACCGTAGGAAATCAGCCTTTTATATGTCTTTCTCTATATGGAGAAAGTGGATTGAAATAAATGATGGTCCAATTGTCAGGGTGATTAAAGGTGTCTTTCTCTATATGGAGAAAGTGGATTGAAATTATAGATAACGTGATGAAGATATGTAGGGGTCTTGGGTCTTTCTCTATATGGAGAAAGTGGATTGAAATGCTCATTTCAAATGATTTTTTAAACTCATATCCTTGTCTTTCTCTATATGGAGAAAGTGGATTGAAATAAGCAACAGAAGCAGGTATAGGTATCAACCGCCATGTCTTTCTCTATATGGAGAAAGTGGATTGAAATAAAAAAACAGACCTATAACCAGCGAGCACCTGTTTGTCTTTCTCTATATGGAGAAAGTGGATTGAAATATTACAGAATACCGCAAAAAATCTAACAAAACATGTCTTTCTCTATATGGAGAAAGTGGATTGAAATAAGTAAATGAGTAAGTTGATAACGAGTAGCATTGTGGTCTTTCTCTATATGGAGAAAGTGGATTGAAATTTTTAAAACATCTAGCTTTTGACTAGTGTTTTGTATGTCTTTCTCTATATGGAGAAAGTGGATTGAAATCACATCCTCTGCATCAGTGTGGACGGAAAATGAGTCTTTCTCTATATGGAGAAAGTGGATTGAAATTTGGGAATTCGACTACTAGCGTTGATTGATCGTGTCTTTCTCTATATGGAGAAAGTGGATTGAAATATTACGCTCAAAATAGACTCACGGAAAGCATCTTGTCTTTCTCTATATGGAGAAAGTGGATTGAAATACATGGGAGCAAATTGAGGCTGCTTATTTCGAAGTCTTTCTCTATATGGAGAAAGTGGATTGAAATCGTATAAAGATGGTATGAACAATTTAGCAGCCAAGTCTTTCTCTATATGGAGAAAGTGGATTGAAATGAGTAACCAATCTATCAAATAATCAATCCATTGTTGTCTTTCTCTATATGGAGAAAGTGGATTGAAATAACAAGAATGGTCAAAGCTAACAGAGATTTTCCGTCTTTCTCTATATGGAGAAAGTGGATTGAAATAGCTAAAACAGTACCTATGGAGCTAGTTAAACGTGTCTTTCTCTATATAGAAAAAATAAGTTGACGTGACAGCAATATATTCTGCACTGTATAGAAGAAATCTTTGCTACAATATAGTTGGTGCGAATGGTAAGCGAACATAATTATCCAGTAGGATTCGCACCAAATATAAGTCGAAAAAAGTTGCTATCTAGTAAGCGGTTGTTTCTAAATGCCTATCCTTATACTCTAAATTGTTAATAAACAAGTATTTTTATTAAATACTTTTCGAAAATGACGTCATTCTCTACATAGAGAATGTGGATTGAGATATAAGATAGTAAAGCATCATTAAAATCTTTGATTTGGTCATTCTCTACATAGAAAATATGAGTTGGAATAAATAGGGATGTTTACCCTGAAAGAAAACGAGCTTGGCAATGGGCTTATGATTGACAAACTATTTATGGAAATTGTGCGATAAAACTAAAAAACGCGGGAAGCCCATATTTATAATGGATTTCTCGCGTTTTTTATTCGCTAATGAAAAAGCTGCTCGATAAAGGTTAAATCAAAGTTATTTGGCAGCTTATAATCTTTTAAATAGTTCTCCTCATATAGATAGACAAATAAATGCTTTGTATCATCGAAGCGCAAGCCGATTTCACGAGTATCATTCATTGTTAATGTTAGCCAATAAGCCTCCTGAAAATCAGATTTCGCAAAATATACCTTCTTTAATGGCTGATCCTGTAATGTTTCCATCAATTGATGGATTTGTGCTGCATCACTAACTATAATCGTTTTTTCATCAGAGGCACGAATAATTTCTATTTCCTTGATTTCCTCTATCTCTACTTCAAGACGCTCTGTTACTTCCTTTGTAAAATCGGTATCTCGTGTTAATAAGATTGTTGAGCTGTAGAGAATAATCAATGGGAGTATAATGCCTAGCAGTAATTTATATCTTTTTTTCATGCCAATCTCCTTAAATTCTAAAAATTCTTACATATGTATTCTTTCCACGCTATAATTGAGCATATACTGAAATGATAAAGGAAGGCAATTAAATGACACATAATCACGAAGAAAAAGAACTATTTTATCCAGATGGCAAAATTATGTACAGAGGTGGCGTTAAGAAAAATGATTTTGGCCATGATATTTATGATGGTAAGGGTACATTATTTGACCAAGAAGGCGCAGTGCTATTTGAGGGCGAATTTGTCAACCATATGAAGCAAGGCAATGGCATTATGTATTTAAAAGGGCAAATTATCTATCAAGGTGAATTTATCCAAAATAAAAAACAAGGCAATGGTATTTTATATAAAGATGGAATGGTCTACTACGAGGGGCATTTTCGTAATGACTTAATGGACGGCTATGGCATTTTATATTATGAAGAGGATGTGATTGCGCCTTATCAAGCATTGCGCGCGCAATATCCTCATTTGAATCAGCCACAGTATGAGGGTGATTTTGTTCATGGCATGAAAAAAGGGAAGGGTAAGCAATATTATCCAAACGGCTTTTTACAATATGAAGGTGAGTTTATTTGGCATCACATGCAGGGTGCTGGTAAACTATATTATCCTGCAGAATCGCCAACAGCCGAAGAGCTAGCACGTGGTATGACAACTTTACAATACGAAGGTCATTTCTTTGAGGATATGAAGCATGGTAAAGGAAAAATTTATGCTAGAGATGGCATTTTAGAAGCAGAGGGCCAATTTAAAGAAGATGCTATGACAGGTCAAGGAACGCTTTATTATCCAAATGGACAGGCTTCTTATATTGGCGAGCTTGTCGATGGACAAAAGCATGGTCGAGGCGATTATTTTAACGAGGACGGTAAAATCATTTACAGTGGTGAATTTATTAACGATGAACGCTTGCGTATTACGCCTGAGGTTGAACGAGAGATTGAGAAGCTTCAGCAGCAGCTTGATCGTCTTGTTGGGCTGCCAAATGCGAAGAAGGAATTACATAATTTAATTAATTTCATTAAAATCCAAAGCATGCGTGTCGATCACGGCTTAACAAGCTTTCCGATTACGTATCACCTTGTATTCTCTGGTAATCCAGGCACAGGTAAAACAACGGTAGCACGTATTATTGGGCAAATTTATAAGCATCTTGGTGTTTTATCTAGTGGACATTTTGTGGAAACGGATCGTGCAGGGCTAGTCGCAGGGTACGTTGGACAAACAGCGCTAAAGGTGCAGGAAGTGGTTAATAAAGCGAAGGGTGGCGTGCTGTTTATTGATGAAGCCTATTCATTGGTCAATGATAAACAGGATGCATTTGGCAAGGAAGCGATTGATAGTTTATTAAAGGCAATGGAGGATTTACGAGATGATTTAGTCGTTATTGTGGCAGGCTATACGGAGCTAATAGAGGAATTTTTACAATCTAACCCTGGCTTTAAATCACGCTTTAATCATTTTGTCCAGTTTGATAATTTTAGTACGGATGAGCTGTATGATATTTTTGCCATGCTTTGTCAGGGGAATGATTACCAGTTTGGTGATGCCTTTGCACAGCATATGAAGGCACAGCTCCATCAAATACCTATTGAAGATATACCAAATTTCTCTAATGGTCGCTATATTCGTAACTTGTTTGAAAAGCTAGTGACAATTCAATCCAATAGACTGATTCAGCAGCCAAAGCTTACAAAGGAACAGCTAATGACCTTTGAGGAGCAGGATATTCTACAGGGCATAGCCGAAAATTTATTTGATAGCACCTTTTAAGCTAGCTATCTTAAGAATTTCTTCATAAAATTCGTACAGGAATATTCAGAATTGCCTCTTATTATAATATGTAGGAGGCGTTTTTGTGAAAAAATTTATCTTATTTTGCTGTCTTTGTGTAGGAATATTTATGTTTTATCATACAAACAAAACACAGGAGCTAAATTATTTTGAAATTCCATCATTACATAGTCAAAATGCTTTATTACTGAATGGGCAAGACAAGGTGCTGTATGAAAAGAATGCGGATGCAATAATCTACCCTGCTTCTTTAACCAAAATAATGACGGCCATTGTTGCCATTGAAAAGGCGGAGGATTTACAAGCACAAACGATTGTAGATGCGCAAACGATTTCAACATTTACAGCCCAAAATGCCTCAATGGCAGGCTTTCATGCAGGTGACTTTGTCACAATTGAAGATTTATTATATGGTACATTGCTTGCCTCAGGTGCGGATGCAACTGGGACACTTGCGGAGGCTCTTGCAGGTAGTGAGGAAGAATTTGTAGTATGGATGAATCAGAAGGCACATGAACTAGGTATGACAGATACGCATTTTGTTAATGCTAGTGGACTTCATCATGAAGCACATCAATCAAGTGTACGAGATATTAGTAAGCTTTTACGCTATGCTTTGGAAAATCCCATATTTTATCAAATATTTACTTCAAAAAGTTATACAACCTATGTCCCAAATAAGCTCGTTATCGCAAGCTCCTTATATACAAAGATGGCTGGTGTGGAGGATACTATCATTGGAGGAAAAACAGGCTATACACCTGAAGCAGGGTTATGTTTAGCATCATTGATTGAAAAAGAGGGACAGCAGTTTTTATTAATTACTACAAATGCATCAGGGCACACACGGGCACCTATGCATATTGAAGATGCTTTAACCGTTGCAGAGAAATTATAAAGAAAACTATATCTCTATGCGTAGCCTGCTAGAGAAAAGGGTAGAAGGTGTATAAGGTGGTGAGGAACAATGAAGAAACTTTTACCTTATATGTTATTTTTAATAGCGATAATCGGCTTTATGACAGGGCAGCAATCAGCAGGCGCTGAAGGATCAGTGGTCATTCACAAGGTTATACAGGATACGGTAATCTTGGAGGAGCCTTCTGCCAGTAGCACAGAGCTTGCTGAGCTAGCAAAAAACAGCTTTGTAACGGTGACGAAAGCAAGCAAAGGCTGGGCATATATTCAAACGCTAGGGCAGGAGGGCTATGTAAAATCTGATGTATTGGCTAAGGTGAAGCCTAAGGGGTATTTACTGGCAGCAAAAGGTGGCACAACTTTATTTACAGCACCAAGTCAGCATGCACAAAAGATAGGGCATCTCTATGAGGGGCGTATCCTTTTTGTTTATGGCACAGCACCCGGTGGCTGGTCTTTTGTTCAGTATGGTGAGGATGTAGGGTATATTGCGACAAATACGCTCAAAAAGCCTACTGCCATTAAACAACAGATAAATGCTAAAGATGGTGCTGTTCTACGTTTAACAGCTAGCCCAAGTGGGGAAATACTCGGCACACTTGCCAACAAAACAATTGTTCAATCGTATACAACACTTGCAGGCTGGACGTATGTTGAGGCAGGGGAACAACAAGGTTATATAAAAGCGGCTGAATTAACAGATATACTTAATCGTCAAGTTTATAATAAAGGAAAGCCTGTAGCAAAAGGTGAGTCAAAGCGTGTTGCATTAACATTTGATGACGGTCCAAGTGCGAAGGTAACGCCACAAATTTTAGCTATCTTAAAGAAATATAATGCCAAGGCAACATTTTTTATGATTGGTCAAAATGTTGCTAGCCATCAAGCAGTTGTGCAGCAAGTCTATCAGGATGGTCATGAAATTGGTAATCATACATGGAACCACCAAAATTTAGTAAGTCTTCCAATGGTAGCTGTTAAACAGCAAGTTGCACAAACAAGTAATGCGATTTATGCAGCGATTGGGCAATATCCAACGGTTTTCCGCCCACCATACGGTGCAACAAATGAGCAAGTTCGTTCCATTATGACCATTCCTTCGATTTTATGGTCGATTGATACATTGGACTGGAAACATCATAACCCAGATAAAATATTAACGTATGTGAGAGCAAATGTACAAGATGGCAGCATTATTTTAATGCATGATATCCATCAAACAACGGCGAATGGTCTTGAAAATGTGCTGCTTTATTTACAAAAACAAGGCTATGAATTTGTCACAGTTAGTGAGATTTTACAATAAGCAAAGCCGTGCAACCATCTTCAAAAGACAGTTGCACGGCTTATTTATTATTTAAATAGATTAATCGTTGTAATAATAATCGGAATACCGAAAACATCAATTAAAAATGCGCCTACAATAGGTACGACAAGAAAAGCCTTTTTAGAAGGGCCAAATCGTTGGACAACGGCGGACATATTAGCCATTGCATTTGGTGTTGCCCCTAAGCCATGCCCAGCAAAGCCTGCTACCATAACGGCTGCATCGTAATTTTTACCAAGCAGCTTAAATAATACAAAAATACAAAAAACAACAATAAAGAGTACCTGTACAAAGACGATAATAAATAATGGCAATGCTAAATCAGCAATTTCCCATAATTTAATACTCATTAGTGCCATTGATAGGAAGATGCCTAATGTCACATCCCCAATTAATGAAATACTTTTCATATTAATGGCTTCAGGTTTGACTTTATCCATAATATTGCGCACAAATACGGCGACAAACATAGCACCTACATAGCCTGGCAGTACAAAGCCTGTTGCTTCTGAAAACAATGCGCCAATATACGTGCCAACAGCCATAGAAAATGTAATCAATAATACTTGTAGAAAGAATGAATCCGTTGTAATTTGTTCATGCTTATTGTCAAATTCAACTTCCTCTGCTTCTTGCTCATCGGGTGTTAAATTATATTTGCCAACGAGATATTTGACAATTGGACCACCAATTAAGCCCCCTGCAACTAAGCCACAAGTTGCTGCCGCTGCGCCAATTGTCATCGCTGAGGAAATCCCTAAATCCTCTAAGGTTTGTCCAAATGCAGCTGCCGCGCCATGACCACCCTCCATGGAAACAGCACCCGCCATCATTCCGATTAAAGGATGAATGCCCATAAGCGATGCAAGCGATACACCGATAACGTTTTGCATTAAAGCTAGGAACCCACATGCTAGCCAGTAAATAATCAGTAATTTTCCGCCTAGTTTCACAAGTTTAAAGCTTGCCCCTAAGCCAATTGTTGTAAAAAATGTAATCATAAATAGGCTTTGTAGGGAAGTATCAAGCGATATTTCTACAGCACCTGTTGTTTTTAAAAGTGTAGCGAGTGCCGCAAATAGTAGACCTCCGACAACTGGTGCTGGAATGCAAAAGCGTTTTAAAAGCCCAATTTTATTAACAAGAAAACCGCCTAATACAAAAAGTGCAACGGCTAGAAACACCGTTGTAATTTGATTGATTTCAATCATGTGCCTTGCCCCCCAAGTAAGTTGTTTAGCGCCTCATAGGCAAAATAAGCCCCTAATTTAACCGTTCGCCCATTTTCATCTAGTGATGGATTGACCTCGCTAATATCAAAAGAATGTGTATGGGGATGTGCTGTTACTTTTTGGATAATGGCACGTACAGTTGCTGGGTCAAGCCCGAATGGAGAAGGGGCGCTAACACCTGGTGCAAATGCCGCATTTAGCACATCCATGCATAAGGTTAAAAGCACATAATCATGCTGATCCATATAGTGCTGCATATCATCTAGTAATCGTTGCTGGTCAGTTATTTCATCTTCTAAAATATATGTGACCTGTAATTCATCTGCTTTTTGGAACAAGGCTTTTGTATTGCCGTAGCGCTGAATGCCCACAACAAAATAATCCGCATATGAGTCCTGCTCTAAAATTTGGCGGAACATAGTACCCGATGAAGGCTGTTCATCATAGGGACGTAAATCAAAATGTGCATCGATATTAATGATGCCGATTTTAGCCTCTTTTGGTAATGCAGCGCGAACGCCTAAATAATGGCCATATAATGTTTCATGGCCACCACCTAACACTACGCATGCTAAATCTTTTTGTAGTGCTGTGCTCACAACTTCACCAAGCTCGCGTTGTGCCTCCTCTAGCGCGTGATTAAGACAAAGTATATTGCCAACATCAAGGATTTGCTGCTGACCATCAAATGTCCACGGCAAGCTTGCTAATGCCTCACGCAATGCATTTGGCCCATTCGCTGACCCTGTGCGCCCTTGATTGCGACGAACACCCTCATCGCAAAGAAAGCCAACAAGTGCAGCACTTTTCGTCGTCGCAGTAGCAATATCATTAATAGCTACTCTTTTCACCTTTTGATGGAAGCGAAAGCTGCTTGTATTCGTTGTGGAATCGATACGACCTTGCCAATGTTTTGCGTCTGTCATGATGTACATAATTTTCTCCACCTCATTGCAATATGATTAACATTGATGCTTTTCATTATATATTCGTATAATTATAATTACTAATATATAATTAATATTATTCTATAGCTTTTAGCTATAAATAGAGGGGGAGGTCGTTATGGATATTAAACAATTACACTATTTTATGGCTGTTTCAGAGCAGTTGAATTTCTCAAAAGCGGCAGAAAAATTGCATATTTCTCAGCCATCCTTAAGCAATGCGATTAAAAAGCTTGAGCAGGAGATTGGCTCGCCCTTATTGGAGCGAAATACGAGAAATTTGCAGTTAACGGAGGCAGGAGCACTATTATTTGAGCGTGCAAAGGTCATTATCGAAAATATGGAAGTGTTAAAAATTGAAATGGATGAAGTGATTGTACATGGTGCGGGGGAACTTACGATTGGTGTGATGGAATCCATTAAGCATTGGCTGCCTAAGGTGATTGCTCACTATAAAAAGGAATATCCAGAAATGATGATTCATTTAGTTGATATTTTAGGCAGCAAGCGTGTGAAAAAATCATTAAAAAGCTATCAAACACATGTTATTATTACGAATCAGTTAATGGATGATCCAGAGCTGGAAGTGAAATTGCTATACCGCGAACGATTGGTGGCGGTTTTACCATTAACGCATCCATTAGCAACAAAAGAGGAGATAACGATTTCGGATATTAGTGCGGAACCTTTTATTATTAGCACAGAAGGCTTTCAAACGAGAGAGGATATTTTACAGGCATTTGCACAGGCTGGAGAAACCATCAATATGCAATTTGAAATTGAACGATTTGAAACAGCTGTTTCTCTTGTACGGGAAAATTTAGGGGTGACCATCTTGCCTGAAAATTACTTAGAAGGCCCAACTGCTAAGACCATTGTGAAAAAAGAAATGAAGGAAACCAATTTAAGTCGAGATGTTTATTTAGTGTACTTAAAAAATCGCCATTTACCAGTTGCGATCCGACAATTATTGGAAGATATTTTGCGATATTTTCAATAAAAGAAAAAATACAAAATCAGATTATCCGACATTATATAATATAATTTTATAGTATTGCTCGCTCTAAAACTATACAAAAAACAAAATAAAGCACGTCCAAATAAATAAAAGAGAGGGAATACACGTTCTTTTTTTAGGAAAAATAGCCGATTACCTCTGCTAATAAGTAATCGGCGGGAAGGATTAGATAATATTTACTTTGCGTACGGCATCGATTTTGGCACAATTAACTGTGATGGGTACTGTTTTTTCATTAATTTGTAGAAAGCATGCACAATTGTTTTGTGGGTCAAGATGAACAAAATAAACCATTAAAAAGCTTTGACCATTCGAGAGATAGACATCGACTAAAGTGCCAGCTGCCAAGCATTTTAAATAATGACTAACAGAGCTATCATAATGCTTTTTTTCATGCTCAGGATGATTGTAATATTTGATTTTCGCTTCTTCGATCTCATTGTAGCCTAAGCAATAACTTTTTGATGCACAATGACATTTGGAAAATTTATGATAATTATTAAAATCCCAATTTAGACGAGTTAAATATCGATTTTCTTGCATGGCTTAAACGCTCCTTTACTAGCTACTTGTTATCACTTCTAGTCTATGTAAAAGTGCAAGCTAGCAATCGGTAATATGTCCATTCATCTGTAGCGTAAAAAAAGACTAGACTCCATTAAGTGGGTCTAGTCGAATGATTTTTACTTACATACGGTCCGCCTTGCGTGCCCAATATGTGGCAAGTAATGCGCCTGAAATATTATGCCAGAAGCTGAAAATCGCACTTGGTACAGCTGCCAATGGACTGAAATGTGCCGAAGCCAAAGCAGCACCAAGCCCTGAATTTTGCATCCCAACTTCGATTGCCATTGCTTTTTGATCCTGATAGGTTAGCTTAAACATTTTACCAATTAAAAAGCCTAGTAAATAACCAAGACCATTATGTAAAATAACAACACCAAAAATTAATAGCCCAGATTCCATAATTCGATCTTTACTTGTTGAAACAACTGCTGCAACAATTAGTACAATCGCAAAAACGGAAACAAGTGGCATTAAATCTGCACTTTTCTTTACCTGTTCTTTTAAGAATATTTGCACAATGAATCCTAAAATAATGGGAATAAGGACAATTTGGATAACGGATATAAACATATCTTTCGCAGACACTTCCATCCACTCACTTGCAAGCAAATAAATAAGCGCTGGTGTTACAATGGGTGCAAGTAGGGTAGATACAGATGTGATTGCCACCGACAGCGCAATATTTCCTTTTGCTAAAAATGTCATAACATTTGATGCAGTGCCGCCCGGACAGCAGCCAACTAAAATAACACCAATTGCAATTTCTGGTTCTAGTCGCAAGCCTTTTGCTAAAGCAAAGGCAAGAAATGGCATGACCATAAACTGAGATAACACACCAATCAAGACTTTCAACGGATGTTTTCCAACCTCTTTAAAATCCTCCGCTGAAATTGTCATTCCCATCCCAAACATAATGATGCCCAGTAAAATTGAAATATATGGTGCAATCCATGTAAATTGTTCGGGAAGGAAAAATGCAAATGCTGCAAACACCAATACCCATATAGCAAAGGTTTTGCTAGCAAACTGACTAATTTTAATTAATAAATTCAAGTCATTTCCACCTCCATTCAAGAATAATACCATAAAATCCAGCGAATGTTCAGATTTTTTTGAACAGATATAGTAAATAATTGAGAGATAGATAACTAATAATGAAAAATAAATCAGTTATCTATCTCTTATAAGCTTGTCTATTGATAATCTTCCACTAATAAACCATATATTTCTAAGTCAATAACACCTTTGCCTGACCAAATAGCTGCTTGGCGCAATAGTCCCTCTTTTAAAAAGCCATTTTTTACAAGAACCTTTTTAGATGCTTCATTTAACGGCATCACCTCCGCCTGAATGCGATTAATCTGGACTTCCTCCAATAAAAACTTGACAATGGTTGCTACTGCCTCAGTTGCAATGCCTTTTCCCCAAGCATCCTCCGCTAAATAGTAACCAATTGTCACCATATTGATCTTTTGCTGAAAGTCCATTGCTTCAATAATCCCAACTAATTTTTCTTGTTGGGATTTTTCAAAAATGCCCCATTTGATTCTGCTTTTTTTCTGGTAGTCTCGTTCAAAATGTCCAATCATTTTTTGTACGGTTTGGCGATTATGCTTTGGGATAATGCCACAAAATTCAAAAACGTTGTCATTATCATAAATAGCAAATAGTTCCTCAATATGAGCATCTTCGATTTTTTTTAGTTCAAGGTTTGCTGAGCTTAGGGTAGGGAATTGCTGAAATACTTTTTCTATGTTCATAAATGCTCCTCCTTAATAGGGATATAAATGTTCATTTTCATGGCATGTGGATAAATGGACTGCATGACATCGGTTATTTCAAAATCAGGGCCTGTATCACGCTCATAATTAGAATTAGGTAGCCACACGCCGTAAATATAGCGTCTTGTATTTTGAATGCCCTCTGCAGTGCCGTTCAATGTAAATACAGCATATTGACCAGCGGGAATTTCAAGATTGATAAAGCCTGATGCTAAATATTCCTCAAATGTATGAACCTCCTCGCCTACAACAAAAGAAAATTGCCCGTTGTCCTGAAAATTTGTAGAAATGCCATACGCCATATTAGGCGCAGCTTTATGCGAAAGCTGTGCATAATATTGCCTTTGTCCAAAGTCTAAATAAAAGCCTGGAATTTCTTGATAATACTGCTCATCTTGCAAGGTTGTTTTGTATTCATAGCCTGTAATTCGTTTTTTCGGTAACTGTACAATTGTTGGCTTCTGCATTGGAAGCTCTCCCTCCATTTTATAGTCCAAAAAGTTTATTTTGGCTTGAAGCGGTATGGAGTTTGCTTGTTTTCGGTATTTTGCAGGTGTTAGCTTGAAATATTGAACAAATGCCCGCGTAAATGCCTCTTGAGAGCTATATTGGAAGTTCAAGGAAATATCCAAAATATTGTTGGAGGTTGTGACTAGTAGGGTTGCCGCTTCTGATAGCCTTCGGTTGCGAATATACTGCTGCACAGAAAAGCCGGTAATTGCCTGAAAAAGCCGCTGAAAATGAAAGGCGGAAAAATAAGTTTGTGCAGCAATATCCGTTATCAGTAATCGCTCCTCCAAATGTGCTTCAATATATTCTATGGCATTTTGAATTCTTGCAAAATAATCCATACCATCATCCTTTCTTAACTACATAGTACCGTTTCAATGGCAGGCTTTTTTGATAATTTGTGCTAACTTGAACATTATATTGGAATGTATATGAAATCAATTGGAATATTGTATATAATTTAATGAAATTCACAAAAGGAGGAACGCTATATATAGTAATTATGGACCGATATGCACGGGGCTTTAATATAACAAAGCCACCAGGATACTTGATTGTTGGGGATATCGAATATTATTTAGAGCGATTACGGGGGGTTAAAGGGAAGATTTTAGAGGCAGGGGTCGGTTCAATATTCCTTTGCTGGAAAAAGGCTTTGATATAGAGGGAATCTACCATGTTCCAGATATGCTGATGTCTTGTCGCAAACAGTGTGAGGAAAGAGAGCTAGTACCGATTCTGTTGCTTTAACTTGTATGTATCGTCATCTTGCTCCTAGTGGGTGAATTATCATGGATATACGATTCCCAAAAGACTGGCAAACAACAAGCTATTATCCAATTTCTGAGGAGGAAGGGATTATGCTTGAACGAAAATCAATTAAGATTGACTGGATTGAACAATATACTTTAGCCGTTTTAAAAATTCATTATTGACACCACTTTTAAGCTTAAGCAGGTAGCGCCGACATAAAGAGGTCGCCGTTAGAAACAGCGACCCTAGTAACAAATCTAGGAGGTGTAAGGCTAATTAGCTTTACACTATTATTGTATACAATATTGATATGCTGCAATAGTTAATTGCCTGGGGAATAGTAAGAAAATTAAATTATTTCTGTTATTGTGCAATCAGCTGCAAAATAGAAGGGTCTTTAATTTTGCTGTCCTCACTAAGCATCACAATTTTGGACATAATTTCTGCTGTGCGTGGGTCCTCATCAGCAAATGGTAAGAAAATACGTCCGCGATGCTGTGATTGAATCGCTAAAATTGGCATCGTAGCACCACCCACTTTATGCACAGTGCCACTTCCTAAATGAATATTGTAACGAGCAAGGGAACCTTCGATTAAAACATACTGCTTTTCCACTGTTACCTGTGATAGCTTTAACATTTGTGTCAGCTCACGCACAATGGCTGCACGTGTTTCAATGGTAGAGAAGCTTGCCTCTGGGTCTACACCACCAACATGTGCCACACTTACAACTAAATCTACATCCCGCATAGCTTCAGAGAAAATAAGTGGCGGTACATCCTGTAGAGGGATCGGCTTACCTGTACGGCGATGATAAAAGGCAACATATTCAATCGTTGGTGCTTCAATATCAGCGGGTGAAAACCAATCTGCCATCGCATACATTGTCACAACAATATCTTGGTCATAATAAATTTTTCGTAAGCCCTCATCATAGCTTGCTAACCAGCCGCGTGTCTTTAATAAAGCCAGCGTTTTTTGCGGTTGAATTTGATGCCCTGCATAACGTGATGAAACATTTTTATCTTGCTCATCAGGATTGACAACATATAATTCACGGAATACTTGCTTAAAGGGCTGCACGATTTGTTCAGTAAATATTTCATGCTGAATGTCCGCCCATCTCTTGGATGCATATAAATCATACGGGTGGGCAATGCGTATCTCTGCATCATCTGCAAGCTCTATATTTTTCATTAAGCCAATTGTTGTATCGCTAATTACGTATAGCTTCTCCAGCATTGGTGCTAAAACAGGGTGGGCAAGCAAGCTTTTCACTTCTCCAAAGGTAAAGATTGTTCCTTTTTCCATTGCCTCCTCAAATGCTTTACGCGATCTGCTTTGCTGGTCACGCAATTGCTTACGTATAGCTGTGATTTCCTGTACAATGGCATTCTTTTTTAAACGAGCTGGAATGGATTTTAAGCGTTTCTCTGCCTTTGCTACAACAAAGTCTACAATGCCTTTCTCATCCGCCTGTAAATGCACAGTAATATCATCCACTTCAATTGGCTTAAAATATTGCTGAATTGCATCAAGCTCAAAAATTTCCATGCGCCAAACAAAGCGTGTCACATCATCACCAAGATTGCGTGCTAAATTATCAATCGCAATACGGCAGGCTAGACCTTCACTTTCTCGACGCTGTGCGCCAAATTGCTTACTTTCCTGTAAAAATGCTTGAATAAATTGATAGCGTTCGTATGCATCCTTTAATGGGTTGCGTTTGTTCAGCGGGATAAGCCCAATACAGCGTAGCTTATCTTTATTGCGCTTATCAGCAACCTCCTCCATTAAAGGTTTAAGCTTTAAATGACCAAGCGCAGCATCTGCAAACATTTGGGCACGGCGATGTGTTGCACCCTCAGAAGCATATTTGGCACTTTGATACAGCTTGTCAAAGCGCTTTTTACCAAGTGCATGATAGCATTCCAGTAGCCACTCCTTCGCAAAAGCGCCATCGCGGAATTCATTTGCAGTAATATTTGTATAGAGCTGAATCTGACTCATGCTTTCATCGCTTAATGTATTTGTTGTATGTGCACGGAAATACCATGCCGCACTTTCAAGCCCTTGCCAGCCTAAATATTCACTAACAAGCGTAATATAAGCAGGTGTATACATGATAGCATTTAATAGCTCTTCCTCTGTTAGTGCATATGGCTTTAAGGCTGCTGCTAAATCATCTACCGTATCCTCAGGGGCTGGCTGACAATGCTCTAGCATACTTGAAAATACTTCACGCTTTGTATAATCGCCAGCCCATGAATAACCGCGTACCAATGTTAAGCCCTTTAATGTATGCAAAATACGTGCAAAATAATTGACACCACTAATCGGATTCACAGCATGATTGGCAAAATGACTAACTTCTGTCCGCATATCACCACGGCTTAATTCAATATCAATTATGCGATTTATGGATTTTTCATATACTTCTGCTAAAAATGGATAGCTAGCAATGAGCTGGTCGCGCTGCTTGGTATGAAATAAATCTGCAAAATGATAACGTTCTGTATGTGGATTAAACACTTTTAAATAACAAGCATCAATGGGAA
The DNA here is from genome assembly GCF_044760715.1 of Lysinibacillus sp. NPDC098008. NCBI lineage: Bacteria > Bacillati > Bacillota > Bacilli > Caryophanales > Bacillaceae > Lysinibacillus > Lysinibacillus sp. NPDC098008. Next base: position 129,031 of record NZ_JBIWBA010000001.1, on the reverse strand, counting down.
CAAGCCCTAAATGATGTGCACATGCAATCATGTGATCTGTTGCATATACAATAGGTAAGAAAGTAGGGCCCTCGCCACGTGCTCGATTTTGTTGCTCATGCAATGTCGTAATAGCTGCATAAAGTGAAAATAGCTGTGTAAATTGCTGATCTGTGTCAAGGTAGCGCTCACAAATTCGCATCCATTTTTGATATAGTGTGTAGGATTCATAATGATAGGCTGTCCAGTCAGATGCAATATTAATGCGCTCAAACCATTTTGTAGCTGCTAGCTCTTGAAATAGCTCAACAAGCGCACTATAGACATAGTTGAAAGACGCTGTATGGTCGTATTCGGTAGTGTAAAGTGCATCAATAATATCGCAAACCTTGCTACCATGTGCCAATGCATTAATCCAATAATTCAAATCATTAATATTTTCAAAATTTATCCATTTTGAAAGTGTTTCCTTCGCCTCGTCCGTTAACCCTTTATCCCAAGGCTCCTTGCCAGAGTAACCGCGCTTTGTAAACAGGATAATGGTTAGGCAGTCAAGGTCAGTCAATTGCACATCTTCCTTCCACTGTAGCCAAACCTCTGCTAAAGGATAATCTTTGATATGCTCACCCTTCGTACCATATAGTGGTCTAAAATGACTGCCAAGAATGGCATCATAAGGACGGTCATCCCATGCACGAGCCTGATATTCATAGGCTGCATGTTCTTCCAATAGGTCTGATAAACGTTGTAATTTTGCCTTTAGCTTATTGCTATCAAAGGATGTCAGTGTTTGTGCAGCCTGTGCAACAATGACCTTCAACGGGGGAATGGTATCCTTTGTGTAATCAGGATTAAAAATACCATAGCCACCAGCAAGTGTTTTTTTGCTTGTATCTTCCACTAAAGCCTGAATTAATTCCTGTTCTTTGACAGTAGGCTTCGCAATGCTGCTGGCAATTGTAGAAATTTCTTGCATGCTTAAATGCTTGGCTTTTTTGAGCTCTACTAATAACTCTAAGCCGCCTAAGCGTAAATCCTGTTTGGTAGTTTGCACTAAACGTTGAGCACTTTCAATGATTTTTGTTGGTGGCTGTGCAACAAGTATTGTGACAAGAGCCTGCTTTGTTGCGCCTGATTTTAAATAAAAGAGCTGCTCAACGGCTTCCAGTTGCGCATCATCCAACGGCTCTGCTCTCTTTTTCAACAGCTCTAAAGCTAAATCACGAGTGCCACGTTCTTGTAAGCACTCAATTAAAAATGCATCAGCAATAGGCATTTTTAATTTTTCTACGACAAAGCCAAGCAAGTTTTCACGCTGGGCTGGTGTTAATGCTTGACGATTGTTATATAATTTCATGATATAGTCATGGTCGTGCCATGCAACAGCTAGCAGCATTGTACCATTGATTATATATTCTTTTGTTAGCGTGTAATGCACCCATGGAAATGGCTTGCCTTGCAATGTATAGTCTTGCTTGTTCATCAGCTCAGCGATTTGCTCAAGGCGTGGCATCATCGCTTTTGGGTAATGCTTAAAATAATCAGCATGTATCTGTCTTCTATAAAACGGATATTTTGAATGCATATAAATAGGGAAAACATCTTGCATTGCAATCGTTAAAATATCGAAATCATCGTGCTCCATAATTACATCTAAAATTTGAAAGCGTAAATATAACTCTAAATTCGTTGCATGGGCAAAGTAGAGTGCTGATAATATTTGATGCTTTTTACCTTGTAATAGCTGGTTTAATGCAGGTATAATATTTTCCACATTGAGCGTAGCAATTGCCCAAAGAGCCGCATAGTTATGAATAGCATCCTCTGATTCTATGAGCGGCTTAATAGCAGCACCGTTTGCGAGGACATCATAAGCACTATCAAGCAGCTTTTGGACAATTTTTTTATCGTCTACTGTATATTGCAGCCCAATCCATGTTTCCACGGCACGCTGTACAGAGGAGAAGCGCAATAAATCATGTTCTTTAATGATTTTTATAAAATAAATTAGCACCTGAGGCGTACCTCTATCTGCATTTTCTAAAATCGCTTGACGTGTGCCTTCCTGACGTTGTGCAGCAATTAATAGCTGTCCAAGCCATTCCACTATTTTTATATTATCGCTACGAATGATGCTGCGAATAAGCTGATGGGTTAAAGTGGCTACATTATTTTCACCAAAAATTGCTTCGTGTACATATTGCACCGCTTCTGCATCATTCACTGCTAATAAATGGGCAAATTTTGCCTCCACAAAGCTATAGGAGGCAATAGGGTTATCTTTTTCATCCACATAAAAATTGATAAATCCTCTTGAATTGTTTGCAGGATAATGACGTATGACATCTATGACATTTATATTTTTATTGAATGCACCAGCTGCGATAATGGCTAATATAGCAGCTGCATGCTGGTCAAGCGCTTGACCATGCGCGGAGCGGCGGTATATGCCTCTTTGGAAGGAATGTGTTGTCTGCTTCGTACAATAAATTTTTAGCTCCTCAGCAAAATTTTTATCATAAAGCACTGTTAAAGCTTCGAAAAGCCCTGCATCAAATAATTGCTCCACTGTAGTAAGTTTATGCTCTTTTAGCATCGCTTCAAATGCTTCTAAATCTTTGTACTTATAGCCCTCTTTTTGTGCCTTTTGCTCCATTGTCTGTAAAAGTTGCAGCAATTGCTCTTTCATTGGGCGCTCCTCCTTTGTCGTAAACATTTTGATAGTATTGCTCATTTTTTGCTCTAGTGTCTGTCATAGCTGTCCTTTCATAGACTTACCATAAACGTCCTGACAGCATCGTTAATTTAATAAATGTAAAAATATCTTCTTCATTGATAGGGAGGGGCTCATCCAATGATGTCAGCTCTAGCTCGCCATGCAGCACTTTATAAATGCCATCCTCAAATGCTAATAACGCTTCAGCAATCGCTGCTGACTCGGATTGCTCAGCATCATTATAGCGATGCTGAAAGCCAACCTTGCCCTGCTGATAAGCGGTTTCAATATCTTCCTCCAATAAATAGCGTGTAAATGGCTGTTCTTCATTAAATGCTTGAACATTTTGTTGGACAATTTGCGTAATCAGTTCACGCAATGTTTTCACAGGATCTATATCAAAGGGCTGTAATGCTAATACAGGCTTGCGCTTGCCAATTGATTTCACCTTCGCATAAATTCGCAATATAACCACTTCCTTTGAACAATAAATCGTTATGCTATAAAACATTTCCCGTAAATCGAAAAAGTCACACCATTAACATTATTCTTTCTATCTATTTATTGTAAGAAAAGGAACATTAGTTCGCAATCATGCATTGCTCCTATATGTTAGGCTATAGCTATTTAACTAGTAAATGGGAATATATCCTATTGGGAGGATAGGGGAAAAGGGGCAGGAAAAAAGAATAAAAAATTTTTAAAAAAAGGTGTAACTTATTGAAACATCAGCCGTCTAACTCAGTAGTAGAATACAAAAGCTAAAGCAAAGCTTAGTAAGATTCACTTTTCGCAAAAAGACCAGAGCTCATTTTTGGAGCTACTGGTCTTTTTGTGGTTGAGGCTATTTATTTGATAGCGGTTATTTTTGCGCTAAGCTGCGAAATGGTACTATTAATATAATCAATTTCTGTTTTACGTTTCTTTGCAAGGTCTTGTAGCATGCTAGCCTTTAGCTGATCAAGAGCGGTGGGGCAGAAATTGTTCAATTATGCTTTACTATCTTTTTGCGGGCTTATTATAGGTAAAAGATTCTTTCAAATTATTATTTATTGTCAAACAACTAAAGCCTACTTTAAAGGCTGATAGGTAGCTTTGGAAAATATTTTAACTTGTTAAGCCACTCAACTTATCGTAGTATTAAAGCGAATCAAAACTAAGTTAGTTAGTAAGATTCACTTTCACAATAAAGCCAGATGCTTATGAACGAGGAGCATCTGGTTTTTTGTTTTGTCTGCTTATTTTTCAATTGTTTCTTCATAGGTTTTTCTGCCAGGATTTATTTTCGTAACATGGATCGTTATTTTTCCGATGGAATCCTTGGTTAATGGAATTTTCCCATCCTTTTCTAGTGTCTTCCAAGTTTTAAGGTTCGCACGATAAAGGTACTCAGAGAAACGATAAATATCCACATCTAATTTTAAGCCTTCTTCATAGGTTTCGATGATTTCCTTTTTTACAGTTTCTTGAATATGGGCTCTGATTTCATCGGAATTGACGCTTTCTTTAAAGCCATTCAACGTAGCTTGTACATGGAGATCAATATTAAATGTTACAGATTCATTACTTCGAACAATGGGTTTGACCTTTACCTTTAATTTATCTAAGTCAACAGTCAGATAATCACGCTGCTGTTCATGGAGCTTAAAGGTAATTTCACCACGGCTTGTTTTATCAAACATCCATTGATTTCCTCTAGCTGCTGTATTTTGAATAAAACCTTTAAAGCCATCTTTTGACAAAATTCCAACACCTGCAAATGTTGTTTCCTGTACTGGTTCATCTACATTTTCCCAGCTGCTCGTCAAAGATACATAAGGAATACTAACCTCATGGCTTGGTTCATTTAAACCAATCACTAAATTTCGCAAGCTTTTAGGCTCTATAAAGGATTCTTGTTCGGTTGTACCAATAGGGTTACTTAATTTTGAAGAGGTTAGAGAGCTTTGTAAAATTGGTGTAACAAGCAGAACATCTTTAATTGGGTCTTTTGTACAATAGACCCAAATTTGATACCTTGTTTCACGAACACGAATAAATGTATCAATAACAGAAAGGCTATGTTCATGCTCCATAACTCGTTCAGACAATAGAAGAAATCGCAGATGCCCCCAAAAAATTTCTTGATCCACGGAACGGTATAATTTATAAATCGCTTCCTCAATGGTTCTTCCTTCAGCAGAGCCAATTTCAGAGGGCATCGCGCCTGTGCTTGGCTGTTCGGATTTCGCTACATCAGCAAAATTAATAATTTGTAGATAGACCTTGTATTGATTATCCTCATAATCGATCCCAATAGCATTAATATAGTACATTCTTTGTGGTTCCATAATATCCCAACATCCTGCAATCAACGGTGCTGTTATTAACATACATACATATAGTAATACGTTTTTTCTAGTCATGCTGTCCCTACTTTTATAAGTCATTCATTATTTAATAGTGTAGACAAAATATAAGTAAGCCATTCATTTTCCTAAGGTGCTACTTAAAACAAAAAGTGTGCTAGTTCTAGTTGATTTACTGTTGATCATTATATCTATTTACTTTTTCCGCTAATATTATTATTAATCCAGAGGACATGCTGTATATATGCCTTATAAATATAATCACGTTTTAGCTCTTGCTTTGATGAAATAGTTTTTGAAGGATCTAACTAGAATAGCAGAACATAAACCGATATTTTCCAAATGCTTTCCTCTCAAACAAAAACCCCACCCAATCAACAGTTTTGCGCTATAATGTAGGACGAGGTGAAGAATATGTTTGTAAGTGAAAAACAAATTGAAATTCGTTATGCTGAGACAGACCAGATGGGTGTCGTGTATCATGCAAATTATATCGTCTGGATGGAAATTGGTCGTACACAGCTTGTTAGTGATGCAGGCTTTGAGTATGCGGCATTAGAAAGAGATGGCTATGTATCGCCAGTGATGGATTTAACAATTTCTTATAAGGCTGCCATGCATTATGGACAGGTGGCAACAGTACGTACATGGGTACAAAAGCATGACCGTTTACGTACAACGTATGGCTATGAAATTTTACATGAAGATGGTACAGTGGCGGCTACTGCTCAGTCTGTACATATTTTGGCGCATAAGGATACGTTGCGTCCTGTATCTTTAAGTAAAATCGATCCTGCTTGGGATGCTAAATATAAAGAAATCGCCATTGAGGCGAAATAGGAGATTTGCAAATGGAACTATTTTTAGCGTTGGGTGCTGTTTTGGCTGGTCTTGGTGTTGTATTAGGTGCTTTCGGGGCACATGCCTTAAAAGGTAAATTTGCGTCCCCTCATTATGCTGCGATTTGGGAAACGGCTGTGCAATATCAGATGTACCATGCGTTGGGGATAATTGCAGTTGGAATCGTATCAAGTGATACGCTTTTAGGAAGCAGCAGTCTATTAACTTGGGCAGTCTATTGTATGCTTGTCGGCATTATTTTCTTCTCTGGTAGCCTTTATGTGCTAGCAGTAACAGGCGTTAAAAAGCTTGGAGCCATTACGCCAATTGGTGGTCTATTATTTATTATAGCGTGGGTGCTTGTAGTGATTGCTCCATTTGCTTAAAATCGACAATATGTGGTGAAACGAGATTGTTCTTTTACTAGAACTTCTCGTTTTTTAGTGGAAAATGAAACAAAATAGCGGGTATTGCGTATTACATACTAAACAGAGATGATAAAATAAACTGTAACATCAATATAAAGGTGGGAAATGAATATGGGTTTATTAAAAGCAGGCATAGGTGCTTTAGCAGGTGTTTTAGAGGATCAGTGGCGTGAATATTTTTATTGTGAGGCATTATCAGCAGATGTTCTTGTAACGAAGGGCATTAAACGTACATCGAAGCGCGGATCAAATAAAGGCAATGATAATATTATTAGCAATGGCTCCATTATTGCGATTAATGAAGGACAATGTATGATGATTGTGGAGCAGGGGAAGGTTGTGGAATTTTCCTCAGAGGCTGGTGAGTATGTTTATGATACATCAACAGAGCCATCCGTGATGTATGGCTCAGATTTGTCTGATAGCATTAAGGAAACCTTTAAGCAGATCGGCAAGCGCTTTACATTTGGAGGAGAAGCCCCAAAAGATCAACGTGTGTATTATTTTAATAAAAAAGAAATTGTAGGCAATAAATATGGCACACCAGCGCCGATTCCTTTCCGTGTAATTGACCGCAATATTGGCTTAGATATTGATATTGCGATTCGTTGTCATGGTGAGTATTCTTATAAAATGATTGATCCACTACTATTTTATACAAATGTTTGTGGCAACGTGGAGCGTGAATTTACACGAGATGCCATTGATAGCCAACTAAAATCAGAGTTAATGACAGCGTTACAGCCAGCTTTCGCGCATATTTCAGCAAGCGGTGTTCGTTATAGTGAAATTCCAGCTCATACGGTTGCGTTAGCAGATGCGCTTAATAAGGTATTATCAGAAAAATGGTTGGCAACACGTGGCTTAGCTGTTGTATCATTTGGCATTAGTACATTAAAGGCTTCTGAAGAAGATGAGGCGATGATTAAGCAACTACAGCGCAATGCGGTGATGCGTGATCCGGGAATGGCTGCCGCTCATTTAACAGGCGCACAGGCAGAGGCAATGATTGCAGCCGCTAATAATGAGGGCGGTGCGATGACTGGCTTTATGGGCATGAATATGGCTGCACAAGCAGGTGGTGTAAATACTGGACAGCTTTATCAAATGAGTGAGCAAAATAAGCAGGCACAGGCTGCTATGCAAGAGCAAACAGCAAAAGCAACAAATACATGGAAATGTGCCTGTGGTCACGAAAACAGCGGCAAATTTTGTTCAAACTGTGGCACACCAAAGCCAGCTGAAGAGGGTTGGATGTGTACTTGTGGAGCGATGAACAAAGGCAAGTTCTGTAGTGAATGTGGTACAAAAAAACCAGCAGGAGCTTTACTATATGCATGTGATAAATGTGGCTGGGCACCAGAGGACCCAACAAATCCACCAAAATTCTGTCCTGAATGCGGCGATGTTTTTGATGAAAATGATGTGAAATAAGGGGAGGATGGCACATGTCAACGCAAGAAGTTGAAAATGTCACGCAAGCTAAGCTTGATTTTGACGCGGAATGTCCGTCATGTAGTGCATCGATTGAGTTTAATCCTGCAACAGGCAAGCTAACCTGTCCATACTGTGGCTTTGAGTCTGAAATTGCTATGCCAGAGCAGGAGGAGGAGAAAGTTGCCCGGGAAATGGACTTTGCGAGGGCAGAGGAGCGTGGAAACTTCAATTGGGGATCAGCGAAAAAAACGGTTATTTGTAAAGCCTGTGCAGCCGAAACAATCTATGATGCATTGCAGGTAGCTGATAGCTGTCCTTATTGTGGCTCTCATCAAGTGATGGAAGCAAGTGCTGAAAACACGCTAGCGCCAAACGGTGTCTGTGCCTTTGAAATTACGGATAAGCAGGCAGGAGAACATTTTCACCGATGGATTAAAGGGAAGTGGTTTACACCAAAAGCTGCTAAAATCAGTGCTAAACCAGAGGCATTTAAAGGTGTATACCTTCCATATTGGACCTTTGATTCAAAAACAAGCTCTAGATATTCCGCAAGATATGGGCGACATCGTACAGTAACCGATAAAGATGGAAAAACCCATACAGAAACAGATTGGTATTCAACAAGCGGCTTTTATCAGGAATTTATTGATGATCATTTAGTCAGTGCGACAACTCGTTATGATCGTAATATGATGCGAAAAATTGAACCATTTAATCTATTAAATAACAAAGCCTATAAGCCAGAATATGTTGCTGGATTTTTAGCAGAGCGCTACAGCGTTGGCTTGCAGGATGGCTGGAACCAAGCGAAGCGTGAAATTCATGATCATCTTCATGCCCAAATCACTGCTAAAATTCGTTGGAAGCACAATGCAGATGTAGTATCAAATTTACGCTTTTCCACCAATCATGATGATATTACATATAAATATTTAATGTTACCGATTTGGCTATCATCATTTCGTTATAAGGAAAAAATTTATCGTTTTATGGTTAACGGGCAAACAGGTCGTGTAGGTGGAGATGCACCAATTTCACCGCTTCGTGTCACAATTGCGGTGCTGTTATCATTGCTCGTTATCGGATGTATTTGGTTCTTCTTTATAGCTGAATAATAAAAAGCAGTATTCCAAACTCTTTCTGGGATGCTGCTTTTTATCATGGCTATAGAGCAGATATGGTGCATAAATTATAGTGATAAAGAAAATATGCATAGACCTTCTTATTCAAACATAAAGTAACAAGGTGCGATAAAGAGTTTAAACAAATTTTCCATAAATGACAGTCGGTGAAGTTGCGATTTTATGCTAAACGACTTATGATACAGTCAAAGAGCTTTTTACGATATGTATTTTTGAATAACTAAGAAGAATGTTATTCATAATGGAGGTTTCGATGATATGGACGCAATTGAAGTGTTAACAAATTTAGATCAAATACATGGGTACTATCAGCCGATATTTAGCGCAGATGCGCATACGGTGATTGCCTACGAAATTTCCGGGCATTTGCAAATTGAAGGGCAACAAATTAACCTAAAGGATTTTTTAAATAATGAAGATATTCCAGAAGAATATCGAATAGATATGGAGCATAAAATTTTACATGCTGCATTAGCCAATATTGATGACATTGCATCAGATATTGCGATATATATTCCAAGCAATCCAAACCTATTAATGCAAGATTTTGGCGAAAGTCATTTTAATATTATTCAGCAATATATAAAGGAAGAAGATTTACACCGTGTTGTGTTAGTTGTATCCGAGCATCGTTTTTTAGGAGATATTCATCAGCTACACCATGCACTACGTTATTTTACAACTTTTGGTGTGAAAATTGCTATTCAAGAAGTGGGCGCAGAAAGTCATTTAGAGCACATTGCTTTATTGGCTCCGCATATTTTAAAGGTGAATACACGCGATTTCAATTATGATTCTTGGTCGGCTCAAGCGGATATGATCTCGGCAATCGGCAGCCTTGCTTATAAAATTGGGGCAAATTTATTATTTGAGGATATTGAAACAGTATATCAGCTACAGTTTGCTTGGAAAAATGGAGGACGCTTCTACCAAGGGCCTTATCTAGCGAATCCAGCTACATCCTTTGTTGATAAAGAGATGTTAAAGGAACGCTTTAAAAAAGAGTGCCAGCAATTTATTACCTCTGAAAAGAAAATGCTGGAGGCACAATACTTTCAATTGAAGCAATTACGAGAGGAGCTGGAGGTAATTGTTCATCGTGTGAAGCCTACAAGCGATAATCTTTCACAATTAGAGCATCTCGCTGAACTATTGGATAGCTATTCCTTCCGTCTTTATATTTGCAATGAGGACGGCTTCCAGCTAACACCTAATATCATGCGCATCAACGGCAAGTGGGAACTCCAGCCACAAGCTATTAATAAAAATTGGAGCTGGCGACCTTATTTCTTGCAAACCATTATTAAAATGCGTAACGATCAAAGCGGCGAAATCTCTGAATTATATCGTGATATTGAAACAGGCGAAATTACAAGAACATTCTCCATCGCCATTAACGAGCATGAATATTTATTTGTAGACCTTTCCTATGAATATTTGTATGAGCATGGTATTTTTAGATAGTTTGTTCAGAAATTGTTGAGGATGTTATGGTATGCTAGAAATGAACACGCATAGTAACAAAAAACTAGGTTCTCCATAAAAGGGGAGAGCCTAGTTTTTTTATGGGCTATTCACTTCATTGCCTGAGAAATAATGTTAACGGAGCATTCTCTTTAGCTGCTTGACCTCATAGTGTAATTCATCAATTTGTTTTTGGAGCTTGTCAATATTTTGCTGACTACGCTCATTTTCCTTTAATTCATCTTCTAAGGCAAGACCTGCTGCAACGGTGGCTAGTGCATCGCCAAGTGTTGTAATAGCACCTGCGATAACAGCAAGCTTCGCGGCTTGGCTGACGGACTTAGTTTCCTCTTGATTGTTCAACATGCTATCCTCCTAAAATCGGCTAATTTGTCACCGAGCGAAAAAGGTCACCTATTGTTTAATAAGTGACCAAATAAAATGGGGATGTGTTTCTTGCTGAAGTATGAGCAAAGATGGAAAGCGAGTAGGGTACATTACCAATATATGATGTTCAGTCCTAAGTAAATAGGCATTTATCCTAAATTAAAAATAAACGTTTTCAGCTAAAATCCACTTATATCGAAAAGCCTACGTTCTAGAGGCTCTAGCTGCTATGGATCATATGAATGCTGTATGAATAATGACATAATGCTATATTTAGTCCCAACTCCTCACCTTTGTCCTTATCTAATAATCTCCTATCTTATTGCACATTGCTTGCGAAAGTTTTGTTTATAATTGTAAAAAATGTCGCAAAAAACTACGTGAAATCATAGCTACTAAAAAATAGTCAGATATTTATTTAACTAAGTGCCTATGATGAAAAATATTTTGTTTGAAATTGTAATAATATTCAAAAAAACACATATGAAAGGACTATTATAATGTAATGGGGTATATGTATTTTTTAGGATTTAATATTTCGGATTTTTTGGTAGAATAATCTACTGGTAAAGATAACTATGTTGAATTTTAGATATTTTGTTAGTGATTTCTGTTGTTTACATTTATAAAAAATAGAATTGAGTGAAAAAATGGAACTGATGCAGGAGCTTAAAAAAATAGTAAATGTATATGAAGCATTGGATGCAACGACCATCTTAGCGGTTACAGATACAAAGGGATGTATTTTATATGCAAACCAAAATTTTTGTGATATATCAAAATATTCAAAGGACGAACTACTCGGTAAAACACATCGCATTATTAATTCTGGTTACCATGACGCTTCCTTCTTTAAAAATATGTGGGAGGTCATTTCACAAGGGACGACCTGGCGAGGGGAAATTTGTAATCAGGCAAAGGATGGAACAGTTTATTGGGTGGATACAACAATTGTGCCCTCCAAAAACGAATTAGGCGAAGTGGAGCAATACATAGCGATTCGCTCTGATATTACAGAGAAAAAAATGTTAGCATTTAAGCTGGAAGAGCAGCTTGTACATGATTCGATTACAGGTTTACCGAACAGTATTTATTTAGAAAGCATCGTAACGAAAAAAATAGCAGCCAATGAGCCATTTTATTTATTGAAAATTAATATTGATGATTTTAAAAGCTTGAATGAAAGTATAGGGATGGAACATGCCAATCAAATATTGAAAAAAATTAGTGAGCGCTTAAAGGCTATTAGTCAACACCATCATGTACTCTTAACACGAGCATATGGTGACGAATTTATCCTGCTATGCCCAATGTCAAAGGAGCAGATAAAGTCATTTATTCATACACTTAGAAAGCTGTGCGATACACCTATTCATTATTTAGATAGTGAGCATTATATGACGTTTTGTATTGGAGGAGTGCGCTATCCAGAAGATACGACAAGCTATCAAGATTTAGTGTATTACATTAGTACAGCGATTGATTATGCAAAGAAAAAAGGTAAAAACACATATGCTTTTTTCAAGCATACCATGTTGGAGGATATAGATGAAAATTTGGCATTGAAAAATAAATTATTTAGAGCGATACAAACAAAAGCATTTACTATGCACTATCAACCCCAATGGAATGCACATCATGAAATCATAGGCTTTGAATCACTTGCTCGCTGGTATGATGAAACACATGGTTTTATTTCCCCAGCCAAATTTATCCCATTAGCAGAACGAACAGGTTTAATTATTCCACTTAGTTATTTGTTGTTTGAGCAAATGCTGCAAGATTTCCTAAGATTACAAAATGTTATGTCAAAACAAATTAAAATTGCCTTTAATTTATCCATCAGACAATTTTTTGATGAACAGCTTGTTTCACGCTTATTGCAATTATGTGAAAAATATAATATTCAATCTAGTTGTATTAAAATTGAAATCACTGAAGGAATTTCAGCATTTTCAGTGGAAAATGTCATTCCTATTATTCAAAAATTATATGATAGTGGTATGGAAGTAGAGATTGATGATTATGGTACAGGTTTTTCTAATTTCAAATATTTAAAGGATTTACCTATTCATGGTATGAAAATTGATCAAACATTTATTGCTACCTGTATGACTTCTGTTAAAAGAAAGGCAATTGTTAATAGTATGATTCATTTAGCACATGAGTTAGGCTTTAGTATTATTGCAGAAGGAATTGAGGATGAACAACAATTGCAATACTTGACAGCACAAGGCTGCGATATTTTTCAAGGTTATTTATTAGGAAGGCCTCAGCCAGTTAATTACTACGAAAAATGATAATAGCAGAAGACCTCCTCTTTTGTAGGAAGAGGATAAATGCTTTTTTACCTCTGTTCACAGGGTGTCCAAACGCCCACTGAACCAAAATAAAAGTCCCGACGTAATTGATGGAGGTAGCTGCCTACCTTCGAAAATATGAGAGCTGTGCCAATAGTCTTTTCGTAGATTATTGGTAACAGCTCTATTTTTTAATACTTTTGTCGCTCGCATATATTACTATAATAAAGGTGTATTTTTTCTAAAATGTTGTACTATTCGTTTATTTTCATAAAATAATTTGTTACTTTAGACCTGTTTTATAAATTGTTTAGAAAATGTTCAGGTTTAATTAGTATAATAGGCTGATGATGTAGCTTTATTTTTCATTCAGCAGAATGAGTGAATAAAGTAATTCTTTTACAGGGAATTGAATTTTATCGCAAGGTAGGGAACACGAGCTAAAAAATTTATTGAAGCTGATCGATGCTAGTGAATAAACATGCCTGATTTTTTTATAGTATGGAGTGAATTGAATGAGTGAAATAAGTGCTGTGTCAGACATCATGAAGGAATATGAAGTAAGAAGCTATTTTGAAATATGGAGGGAAAGTGTGATTCGATCTCGACTGACGATCACAGCAATTTTTTTTAAAATAGCTGATTCTTCGCAAACGAGTTCAACTGACAATTCTATAAATCAGCAAATAACCGTATTCTTACAATCTAAAGTTCGTAAGACTGATTTACTCTTTCAATTAGCGGACGGTAAGCATTGGGGAATTTTCTTTTTACAAAGCAGCAATATAGAAGCGAGAGCATTTTTAAAACGAATTTTTACGATCTTACAAGCTGAAAAACAGTATCAGCATATTGCCTTAAACGTATCGATTACAGAAATACGCAATAATCATGTTACTTTTGAGGAATTACTTACTAAAAATAAAGAAAAGCTAGCAGAAAATGGAGCATTAAATTGGTCGATAGCCCAAATTGAGGACTATTGTATACAGCCTACTGAGCAGGTAAAGGTCAGCGTTATTGAGCAAAATAAAATCTTTAGGCAAGTATTAAAATCAACACTTGATCAAATAGACATTCCTTTTTTTACGTTAGAGGTGGAGGTCTATGAGGATGGCTATAGTTTCTTAGAATCGGAAAGCTATAAAACAGGCCATATGCATTTAATCATGATGAATGATATTTTACCTCGTAAGAATGGCTTAGAAATTCTGCATATTCTACGAAATATGCCAAATGACAAGAAATTTATTATTTATATGATGTCAGAGCGTAATTCGGAGATTGCTATGCTGAATGCTTATGAAGGTGGCGTTGATGAATACATTGTTAAACCATTTAATTTACGTCTGCTAGAGGCGAAAATTAAAAGGACTTTTGCGAGGTTTTGGTTATGATTCAGCTATCTATTTCTTTTCTTTTGTTTGGCATTGCTTTTTTAGTCATTATCCTTTTAAGCTTGATGCTTTATTTATTTGTCCAACGACAGCGTGAAAGTCGTTTTGAAAAAGTATGTGATCGTTATTTACAAAATTATTCTCAGCTTTGGTATGACTACCTGTTCAATCAAGAGCTATTTAGTATTGTGCTTGTTCCTCGTAATAGGGCTCAGGTAGAAGGGGTTGAAATGATTTTTTCATCCTATTTAAAAAATATAACGAATGCAAACGTACAGCAGGCTATTCAGCAATTTGCCAATCAATATTTAAAAAAGTTTTATGAGAAGGACTTATCGAATAAACGCTGGAGCATTAGAATGAATGCTCTTTATCATATTGCAGATCTACAGATGGATGAATTGCTGCCAGCATGTCAAGAACTGGAGAAAAGGAATATTTCAGCGGAAGAGCATTTTCAGTTATTAAAAATATACTCGTATTTCCATGTAGATTTGTTTATGGAAAAATTACAAGCTTCTCATATCAATTATTCAGAAAGTGAATATAGAAGGCTTTTCGTTCTATTGGAGGAGGATGTATTTATTCGTTTTTTTGATGATTTTAATAGCTGGTCTGCTGCCATTCAATTTGCGGTAATTGATACTTCGGCTGTTAAAAGAAATATGCAGTATATTGATCAATTAAAGATGCTGCTAAACCATGATGTGGCAGAAATCAAGATTCGTGCATTAAAAGGTCTTTATGAAATAGGTATTATTGATGAAATCGATACCTATCTACCGTTTGTGACCTCAGATATGTGGGAAGCAAGGTTGATGGTAGCGAAAATTTTTAAACATGTGCCGCTTACGTATACCTATCGTTATTTAGAGCAGCTTCTTCAGGATGAGAATTGGTGGGTTCGTTCACAAGCTGCCAAGACGATTAGCGAAGATCGGCAGGGATTGACGAAGCTACAGCAATTTATTGAAACCTCAAATGACCAATATGCCATTGAAATAGCACAGGAAATTATCGCTAGAAAAGAGGGCAGTGTATGAAAATTCTAGAATATTGTATGTGGTTTTTTGGGGGCACGATTGTATTTTATATGCTAGTTGTTATTATTTCATATAGTATTATGCTTGCCACTGCCATGTTTGATTTACGAAAGCGTTATCGTTTAGATTTGTCTGAGTATGATGACGCACATATGGATGCCTTCTATTCAAAACCTGTATCATTGCTTGTGCCTGCCTTTAATGAGGAGGTAGGGGTAGTGGATACCGTTTATTCGTTATTGAATTTGCGCTATCCCCAAACTGAAATCATTATTATTAATGATGGCTCTACAGACAAAACCTTGCAAACAGTCATTGAGCATTTTCGTATGAAGCCAATCAATAAAGTTGTTCGCATGAATATTCCTACAAAAGAAGTGAAGCAAATTTATGAATCGGAAATCTATCAAAATTGTATTTTAGTTGATAAAGAAAATGGCGGTAAGGCAGATGCATTAAATGTAGGGATTAATGTATCTCAGTATCCTTATTTTTGCTCAGTTGATGGTGATTCCGTATTGGATGACAAATCCTTGCTTCGGGTTATGAAGCCTATTATTTTATCTGATGGTGAGGTCATTGCAGCAGGTGGCAATATTCGTATTGCCAATGGTGCGAAGATGCAGTTTGGTGCGATCGATCAGGTGCAGTTACCTGATAATCCTTTAGTTATTATGCAAATAATCGAATATTTACGGGCCTTTTTAATAGGAAGAATGGCTTTTAGCAAATTCAATTTAGTTCTTATTATTTCAGGTGCATTTAGCGTTTTTTCTAAAAAGTGGGCTATTGAAGCGGGCGGCTATTCCACCAATATTATTGGAGAGGATATGGAGCTTGTCGTAAATATCCACCGACAAATTAAAAAGAAAAAGGAAAATAAACGTATTGAGTATGTACCTGACCCAGTGTGCTGGACAGAAGCACCTCAAACCTTACATGTACTCCGCAATCAACGAAGACGATGGCATCAAGGGCTTATCGAAAGTCTATGGAAGCATAAAGCGATGACCTTCAATCCTAAATACGGCATGATTGGCTTGATTTCATTTCCTTATTTTTGGCTGATCGAGTGCTTAGGTCCAATCGTTGAGCTAGGCGGCTATATTTATATTGTTATCGCATTTTTCTTAGGGAAAATTTACTATGAAATAGCCTTTATCTTGCTATTATTGTTTGTTATTTATGGTGTTATTTTTTCCATAGCGGCGGTATTATTTGAAGCTTGGGGTATGAATACATATCCAAGGAAGAGAGAGCTATTACGCATGGTGCTGTTAGCAGTAACAGAGATTTTTTGGTATCGTCCACTGACATTATTGTGGCGTTGTGAAGGATTAGTGCGCTTTTTACTAGGAAAAAGAAGCTGGGGAAATATGAAACGTGCTGGTATTGCTGAAAAGGAGTAAAGTATATGAAGCGAATCTATATAGGGATAGTCGTTATGCTCATCCTTATGATTATCCCTGTTGCATGGTGGTACTTGGAGGATGAACAACAGCTCAATGTTGCTATTATCGATAAAACAGTTCCGAATGAATCGTACCGAGAGCATTTAGGTGTGAATTGGTTTTTAAATTATTATAAATATACATTGAACGGTCATACCTATGATGTGGCACATGATTATTACGGAACAACGCCCAATGACGACACCAAGCATGTGACAGTGAAGGAAATGCCAACAGATTACCAGCAGAGCGATGTCATCTATTTGGCAGATACGTATGGTGTTTACCAAGATGATGTTGAACAAGACAAACGTTTAGGCAAGCGCTCTGAAAAAATTGTTGGCGGGCTTGAGATGGAAGAATGGCAGGCAATTACAAGACGCTTAGCCGATAAGAAAAAAAGTATGCTTATTGCTGAGTATAATACGTTTGCCTCGCCAACATCAGAGGCTGTTCGCAATGAATTGCAGGATTATTTAGGCATTACTTGGTCAGGCTGGATTGGACGTTATTTTGATGAGCTTGATTATCATAAAAATTTAGAAATCCCTCAATGGATTATTGATGACTATGGTGATAATTGGCCATATAAAGGTGGGGGCTTTTTACTAGTTAATGAAATAACAGAGCAGCTTGTGGTGTTAGAGCTAGAGAAGCATGTACAATCAGCAGGTATTCAAGTGCAATTTACTGAAAAAGGGAAAGAATTCTTTCAGTCGTCTGCAAGTGCCCAATATAATTACTGGTTTGATATTATTACACCTAAATATGCGGAGGATGCACTTGCCAATTATCAATGGGATTTAACGAAAAAAGGGTCAAAGCTGCTAGAGGAAAACGATATTCCAGCACAATTTGCAGCAATTGTTGCTCAGGATAAGCGTTATACATCTAGCTATTATTTTGCAGGAGATTTCAATGATGTAGCTCGTGTTCCTACGCTGTATAAAATAAAAGGGCTACCTACAATTTATAAATATGCGGAGAAGTTTGCAGACAATTCCTTTTACTGGTCGCTCTATATACCAGTGATGTCTAAAATCTTTGATACATTTGAGCAAAAAGAGGTACAAGAAACGGTCAATCATGCAACATTAAATTATCATGCACGTATTCAAGGAGAAACCTTTGAAGTATTACAGGACGGACAATGGGAGTCATTCGTATTTAAAGGTGTGAATATCGGAATGGGTAAACCGGGGGCATTCCCTGGAGAAGCAGCTATTACAGAGGAAGAGTATTATCGTTGGTTCCAGCAAATTGCACAGATGAATGCTAACACGATTCGCGTCTATACATTGCATCCACCAGGCTTTTATAGAGCGCTTGCTAAATATAATGAAGAAAATGCAACGAACCCACTCTATGTTTTACATGGTGTGTGGATTAATGAAGAGAACTTAGCAAGTACATTAGATGCTTATAATAAAGAAACCCTAGAAGAATTCCAAACAGAAATGAAGCGCATAGTAGATGTAATTCATGGCAATACATATGTTGCACCTCAAGCGGGGCATGCATCAGGCTTATATGATGTGGATGTATCCAAATATGTGATTGGCTGGGTGCTTGGGATTGAATGGTATCCACATATGGTTGTCGGTACAAATGAAAAGCATGCTGCTATTGGTCAATACAATGGCACATTCTTTGAAACAAAAGACGCTACACCATTTGAACACTGGCTAGCAGAGCAAATGGATGTTATTACTGTTTATGAAAAGGAAAAATATAATTGGTTACGTCCAATGAGCTTTACAAACTGGGTTACTACTGACATACTTGACCATCCATCAGAGCCATCAGCAGAAGAGGATTTAGTAGGTGTAAATCCAAATGTGATTTATACAAAGGGAGAAATGAAGATGCCAGGGCAATTTGCCTCCTACCATGTCTATCCGTATTACCCTGACTTCTTCAATTACGATCAGGATTACTTAAATTATGTGGATTTCCGTGGTAATAAAAATAGCTATGCAGGTTATTTAAAGGAGCTGCATGAGGTGCATGATATGCCTGTGCTGATTGCAGAATTTGGCATCCCTGCATCCCGTGGTAAAACGCATGATAATGTCTATGGCTGGAATCAAGGGTATATGTCTGAGCAAGCACAGGGCGAAACACTGCAGCATTTATTTGAGGATATTATGCATGAAGGCTTATTGGGAGGGCTTGTTTTTACATGGCAAGACGAGTGGTTTAAACGAACGTGGAACACAATGGATTATGATGAGCCAAACCGTCGACCGTTTTGGTCTAATGCCCAAACAAATGAGCAGCAATTTGGTGTGCTAAGCTTTGATCGATTGAAGGTAAAAGTAGATGGCAATACGGCAGAATGGGAGGGGGAGCAGCTCTATAATACGTCACCAAATGAGTCAACAGATTTTGCAGTAGATTATGATGAGCGCTATTTGTATATCAAATTAAAAAGTGAGGCATTAGCGTATAGTTCTCCACGTATTCTACTGGATGTTGTGCCAGACCAAGGCAATACCTCCGCCACAGCCATTAAAAATATGAAATTTTCAAATGGTATCGACTTTATCGTTGAGCTGAATAAAAATGGTGATTCTAGGGTTGTCATTGATGAATATTATGATTTCTATGATTATTTTTATGGTCATCGTTTAAAGCTAGTGGCTCCTCGAATGGCGAGTATCACTAAAAATAGTGGGAAGTTTGCCCCTATTTACTATGTATTAAATAAGCAGCTGTTTTTACCTGAGCAAAAGATTACGACTGATTTTAGCTACTATGAAACAGGAAAATTACTTCAAGGAAATGCGAATCCAGAGGCAGAGGATTATAATTCATTAGTGGATTACACATGGACTGACGATCATGTGATTGAACTGCGCATTCCATGGCTATTAATTCAGGCTAAGGACCCTAGTCAGCGTGAGTTTATGGGTGATCTTTATCAAGAAGGTGAGTCGGCATCCGTTAAAGTTGATCATATTTATATGGGCGCTCTATTTGTTGATAAAGAGAATCATGTTGTGCAATCCATACCAGCAGCTAATCAGGGTGTGCTACCACCGCTGGCTGCATATACTTGGGAAACATGGCAAACACCCATTTATCAGGAGCGTCTAAAACAATCCTATTATATTTTACAAAAGCTTTTTAAAGACTACTAAAGATATGACAAAAATCCCCTATAAGATAGACCTGTTCAAAGTGTCCAGCTTATAGGGGATATTTTTTATCTTTTTAATGTCATCCAGCTTTGTACATGATGCACGGCTACACCATCAAAATAATGATTATGAGCATAATGGTCAGCCATTTGCTGCAATAGCCTATTCATTCGTTTTTCTCCTTTAGCAGAAAACGATATGGCAGGCTCTTCAGGAAATGGCATTGTTTCAACACCCATGACAACAGGTGTTTCGTACTTCTCCGCATAAGCCATTTCATTTGCTGTCACACGTTTTAAAGCATAAGCGGTATTACGATAAGCCATAATGGATACGCCATCTATATGTTTGATAACCCATTCCGCTAAATTGCCTTGGCCAAAGGTGTTTTTATAAAATACCTCATCATACCAAAATGGAATATCTGCCTCTAATCGTAGCCCCATACTATTTGCCTGCTCTTTAGCATAGTGCAACAGCTCCTGATACTGGTAAATGGCCATTGGTTCATTCTCTTGCCAAAATGCTGATAAATAGGGCTCTACATCTAAATGCACAGCCGTAAATGCTGACTCTGGATATGCCTGCTGATATTGGCTTAGCCATTCCCAGAAAGCATCAAAATATGTAGTGTCCCACTCAGGCATACCATCCAATGCCTGTACCTCAATATGTGCAGCCTGCATTTTGCTAATAAACTCCACGTATTGTTCACTTGGTAATGACGGATCAATTTGTAAATAAACTGTCGTCACTTCTTTTTCAAGAAGAAATTGTAAGGTTTGTTCGTCCGTTATAGTGGCTGTGTTCCAAAGCCATGTTGCTTTTGTCGAGCTTTGTTGTGCTTGTACATGACTTGAGATAGAAATCACTCCCAGCAACATAAAGGTAGCTATTAATTTTTTCATCTGTCTACAGTGAGAAAACCCTTTCCGCTAAGTGTATGCGTAGGGAGGAAAGGAATCATCTGCTCTCCTTCTAATTTTAAAATTTACATGGTTTTAAACAATTGAAGCATCTATGTGAAAAGTTTTTTGCGCCCTACGAATCATATAAGACGGGAATGCTAGTCAAGTGTTCGCTAAGTAGCGGAGGTTATTGACAATCTATCCATAATTATATCATTTTCGGGCTGGCTGTACATATATCGGTGAATGTTATAGCTTCAAATTTACATGTTAGCGCTGGAGTTTGACCTCTTACTGAAAATTTGCAGGCTCTGGAAATTTTCTATGCTACAGTAAGAATATCGAATTCGCGATTAAGTGATAGGGGGGCTTCCAAATTTATAAGTAACTCAATCGAAAGGGGGATGCTAATTATTTCCACTTAAATCTTGAAATCTAAAATAGATTGCATTAGTCTTGAGTGCAAACGGTTACGCATGTCCTTATCAATATCCCAATAAGTGTTCTCTCGTTCATCTCGAAGTTTTCGCATAGATAAAAGCTACCATAATGCTATCTAACCGTTTTCTTGGCTTCTGGCTCTCCTTTAATTGAAGCGACAATGATTACGTAAGGCAATAAACCATGTTCATTGTTTTCTGTGTAGCTATGAACCATCATGTTCATGGGTATGCACCTCCAAAAATTGTTTTAACAGCTTGAACGAGCTGTACTACGTGGAATTTGGAGCACTTGTCCAATTTCGACATCTGACAAATTAAAAAAGTAGTATAGTAGCACAACGATACGCTTATTTTCAGGTAGAGTAAGCAAGGCAGCATCAAGTAACTTGGATGTAATTTTCTTACCAGCTACTTGAAAAGTTTGAGTGTCCTTATCTTCATCATAGTTATCGAGCGTATAAAGTTGATTTGCTTCTTGAGGTGTAAGGTCAGAAAAGGTCGTTTCTTGTGCTTGTTGTTTTCGCTTTTGGTGATAAGCATCAACAGTTTCATTCTTTAATACGCGCTTACAGAAGCTGTTAAACGCACAACGCACTTGCCACTCAGTGCGAATAGATTCCATGCGCTCACCTCCCTTCACTATCGCAAAGGTGTCGGTGATTTCCCCTTTCATAACCTTCAACGGATTTTTTTCTAAAATGCCAAAAACTATAATGATATTTTTAGAATTTTAAAGTAAAAGAACAAATTGAATCTAAATATACTTAGATTATGAAATTTTATTGGAAGATGAATTATAATGAAATTCATCAAACTGCATTTCCTAACTTAGGAATTAAATCCAAGGTAAATAATGGTGAAAAGTAAATTTAAGAAAAGACTACTGCTGGTTGTTCCCATAGTTTTATCTTGTCTTTTATTTGGATTTATTGTGAAACAAGAAACGGCTAAACCTAAGGTAACATCGGAAATGTTTGAGCTACTACCAAATGGAGAAAGCAAGAGAATGTCTGGGTCTACTTTGGACGAGGCAGATGTGGAAATGATTAGAGAAAAAGAAAACAAGCTAAAATCGTTAATAGCCCAACAAACAAAATTAGACAAGGAAGATATAAATGTCGTTGTTACATTAGGTTCTATTTCCAAGATAGATGGTAAGGCTTCTCAAGATATAACATGTTCGATTGTACTAAACACAGACGCAATATTTGAAAAACAAATTATCCAAAACATAGTAGAGGATTTAAAAAATGTTTTCAAACAAGATTCAGTTGAGCTAAATGTGAAGAAAGAAAATATTATGATTACAAATAGCAATAATATCGTGCTTTATTAAGATGTATAGTAACAATGAGTAATCATTCAACATTAAGTTTTATTTTACTTTCGAATCAAACAAGGAATAAAGGAGCAAATGATGCTTGGACAAGAACTCGTTCTGTATGCGCTGCCAACCCATCTTCTTTAGGTACTCATTGGTTTGTAAATGAGAACCGATATGAAGGTTTTGTTGATGAAGGAAAGTTCATTAATTCTAGTTCATGTTATTTAATTACCCCTTTTCTGTATAGTATGCTTAACACAATTAAATCTTTAGGGGGAGAATAATATGTTAATTTCATCAATTCAGAATATTTCAGTTCTTTATTATTGGACTTGGTTTATTTGGCCGTTTGTCTTCATCTTTTCACTAATTTATGCGATTAACTCTGTAGTAAAAGATGAAAAAACTTCAATAAAACCTGTAATTATAGCCTCCATATCGTTATTAGTTATTTTAGCAGGCATTACAGGTCCTCTAATAATGAGTTAAATGCCTCAATGTTGGGGTGAAATAGAAACATTTTGTGAATAATGAAGCAATATTTACAACAAGTAGGAGAATTACTAGGGATGGAATTACTCAATCAGAAGATGAATTTTTCGTCTGTTGATAATGGATGGTATGCAGATATGTCTTATAGTAGCCCTAATTAGAGATTAGTAGAAGGCTTTTATGATGATTGGTCTGGTAGAGCTTTATCTGTAGTTATTAGTTCAAATAAAAGTTCTATAAATACTTTATAAAATGGAGTGGCTATTAATTGATATTTCAGTTGATTACCATTCCGTTTTTATCTATTTTTAGGATTCTTTTAAAAAAGTATGAGAGATACAGAAATGCCAAGAACAGTAGGGATGAATTTGAAAAAAATAGATTTATAATTTTGATATTGGTTGTTTTTGTTTCCTTAGGTTTTATTTACTATTTGAATATGGATAGAAATTACAAGAATTTGGAAGAGTTGCAAGAATTTCCTATCCCTAATTCAGTAATTTTAGAAGAAGAGAGTTCAACAGCGAAAAACTATAGTTGGAAATCCTCATCAGGGACATCCATCCCTATTTCTTATCGTATGGTAATTAAAAAAAATGGCTGGAAACAAGTCGAAATAGATGGTCATGGTATAACATATGAAAAGGATGGATATAAAATCAACATAACAGTTGCATCAGATTATAAGGCTCTTATTAGAGTACAATAATTTTTTTAGTGTATTTCCTCTATTATTAATAAAGGAAATGCACCACGCATTCCTTTTTATATGGAGAATTTTTTCGATTTCTTTCGCCACTGTAAATTCGGCAGTTCAACTAAGAAAAGAGCGTGCCAGATTCTGCCTAACACGTCCTTTTCTAAGTTTCACCTACTACATGGCAAGAACCATCAAAATCTTTTGTCAACAAGCTAGCGCCACAAAAATTTTTGAGTTATTGTTGCACAATTTCTTGCCATGTAGTGGATGCCGAATTTCTGTGGTCTACCAAGAAACTGGAAAAAATTCAGCCTTCCGACTTCGAGATTGCGGCTTCAAGCAATCGAAAAAATTCGAGGAGGGAAAGAAAATGACAGAAAAACAATGATTCCAACCTATCTATGAAATCATTCGATTAAGGGCAGAAAGACGCAGGTTACCAAAGAAATACCTTGCTGAGCAGTTAAACCAGCATACGGTAAGAAGTCCAGAAGATTTTGCGAGTATTGCTATCAAGTTTATGGGTGATGAGGATAGAGAAATATTTTTAGTGGCTTGTCTGTCTACTCAAAATGAACTGTTATCTTTGCATCGCTGTCACATAGGTACACTCGATATGAACCTTGTATCACCAAGAGAAGTCTTTAAAACAGCAATAATGCAAAATGCGGCATCTGTCATCGTAGCACATAACTATATGAGTGCTAATTGTACACCAAGCCCAGAAGATATAACTATGACAAAGTGCTTGCAACAAGCAGTAGACATTGTCAACATCATGACGATTGTCACAATTAAAGAGCCAATTCGTTTATTCATGGACTTTTCACTTCTATAAGATGACAATAGCTAGAAGGGCGAGCGATTGCTTTGTTTTTCGTTGCCCCTTCTATTCCTCCTTTCTCTTGTTTTTATTCCTACATGGATAAAGTCTACAGAGCAAAAGTTAAAATTGGGTTAAAAATAAAAATTCATTTGAAAAACGTTGATTATATTAGCTCAAACCATACAAAGCTGTTCTCCAAATAAAAATAGTGGGGCAGTTATTAAAAAGGAAAAATGGATGGAAAGTTCGCTATCTCTATATCAGACAAAATGGAATAGTCAGTCACCCATTCTATTATTTGTGCTTTAAATTCATGTTCTCCCAAAGCCATCATGCGCCTATTTATTTTGTTTGGTCAAAGAAAACTTAAAAACGCCATCTGTCGGTAACATACCGTTCAAATGACGCTTTAGGTGTGATTATAGATGTGTTTAATTGTCTTTAGATTTTTATAAAACTTTGTATATCAAGGGTTTCAAATGGTTGTCTATATGTACATGCTCCGAAAGATGGAAAGAATCAAAGATGAATTTTTATCGTCATTCTATAAAGTAGGGGGAGTAATTTTTTTGGATAATACAGTGATAGCTTTGTTCTAAACGATAGGAAAGCAATGTTATTTTGTTGATTATTGATTAACTTTTCTGCCCTTTTTATTAAAATTTTTTGAATTCTCAGACCTATTGCTATATACTTTACTTTGGGTATCGAAGTAAAGCCCGAATCTAAAACGTTTTAGTGATTGAGGAGAGGACAAAATGGTATTTGGTGTATTAAAAGATAGCAAAGTAGGAGAATATCGTGTGATTATAACGCCTTTGGAGGTTGCGACAATTAAGGCAGATCATCATACGGTTCTTGTGCAAAGAGATGCAGGGCTGCTTGCAGGATTTAGCAATGAGCAATATGAAGAAGCAGGAGCTCAAATCATTGATTCGATTGAGGAAATGTATGAAAAATGCGATTTTTTAGTGAAAGTAAAAGAAATTGAAGAAAATGAGTATCCTTTACTGCGAGAAAATCAAATTGTTTATACTTGTATTCATCCAGCCGCACATAAGGAGCAAGTGCAAGCAATTCTTGATAGCAAATGTATTGCCTTTACAGCTGAGGACTCACATCGCTACGGCTCTGTAAACTGTGAAGCTGCTGGGAAGCAAGGAGCTTTAATGGGGCTACAAGCGATGCTGACAATTAACGGCGGAAAAGGAAAGTTCGTAAGCGGACTAGCAGGTGCGCCAGGGATGAAGGTGCTTATTCTTGGAGGTGGTTTAGTAGGTCGCTCTGCATTGCAGGTGCTACAATCGCTCGGTGCATGGTGTACGGTAATGGATGTTAACTATGGTGTCTTACGAGATATTGGCAAAACGTATAATGAAAAAGTGAACACACAATTATCGACAAAGCAAAATATTGAAAAGTTATTACCAGAAATTGATATGGTCATTAATTGTGTTAAATGGCCAAAAGAGCGTAAGGACTATTTAATTGATCGTGATATGTTGCACTTAATGGAAAAGGGCTCAGTGATTGTTGATATTAGTAATGATACGGATGGTGCGATTGAATCCTTCCGTGAAACAACACATGAAAATCCTACATATATTGAAAATGGGGTTGTGCATTATTGTGTAAGTAATATTCCTGGTGCGATTGCTAACTCAACTTCTGTTGCTTATGCCGCATCTGTGCTACCACATATTCAATCAATTTTAAATTTAGGTGTAAAAGAAGCTTGTATCAAAGACGGCTTTTTACGAAGAAGTTTAACAGCTTATCAAGGCTATTTAACACATGAAGAAACAAGTGCTATTCAAAATAGACCGTGGATTCGACCAGAGGAAATTTTGGATATTGCCAATGAAAAGCTTGACCCAGCACCGCCTGCTACATCGACAAGATCCACGAACTTTTTACAGCTTTAATCTAAAGGAGTCACATACATGACAGTATATACGATATTAACGGATTTTGCTTGTGCCAGCATTCTTATCTTAATTGGGATGCTGCTGCGTGCCAAAATTAAATTTATTCAACGAAGCTTTATTCCTGCCAGCTTATTAGCAGGATTTTTAGGCTTGGCATTAGGACCAAGCTTTTTAAATATTCTGCCGTTTTCTGAAGATATCGGCTCATATGCAGGCGTTATTACCATTTTCGTATTTGCAGCCGTTGGGATTAATGGCTTCTCCTTCTCACCGAATAATATGAAGCGAGATATTAATCGAATGGGAGCCTATGCCACTTATAAGGTATTGATTATTGCTATGC
Organism: Lysinibacillus sp. NPDC098008; assembly: GCF_044760715.1. NCBI lineage: Bacteria > Bacillati > Bacillota > Bacilli > Caryophanales > Bacillaceae > Lysinibacillus > Lysinibacillus sp. NPDC098008. Next base: position 101,992 of record NZ_JBIWBA010000001.1, on the reverse strand, counting down.
AATTATCCATCCCCATTATCTTTTCGATTATCGTTATTTCAAAGCTAGACCCAAGTATTAATTATGGCTTTGGTTTACTATTAGCTGCTGGCTTCTATGGTGGACATGGGACAGCGGCGGCAGTTGGGACAACCTTTGAAAATATGGGCTGGGAAACAGCGACAGATTTAGGGATGACTGCTGCAACAGGCGGTATTTTAGCAGGAATATTTGGCGGACTTATTTTTATTAAATGGGCAACACGAAAAGGCTACACACATTATGTGAAAGATTTCTCTGAGATTTCGAATGACTTAAAAACAGGATTAGTACAACCTCAAAACCGAACATCGCTTGGGCAGGAAACCGTTTCACCGATTGCCTTAGACCCGATTGCTTTCCATATAGCATTATTGCTTGTGCCATCAGGGTTTGGCTATTTATTAAATAATTATATTGCCAATACATGGGGACTTGAATTTCCAACGTTTACAATTGCCTTTTTACTCGCTTTAGTGATGTATTTATTGCTTGGCAAAGGTGAAAAGGGCGTTTACAAATATGTAGATAGTAAAGTGGTGGATCGTTTAGGAAGTGCTGCAACGGACTTCCTTGTATTCTTTGGGGTTGCTTCTATTAAACTACCAATTATTCTTGAATATGCGCTACCACTTGGTTTATTAATGCTATCAGGTGTTGTTATTGTGGTAGTAATGTTAGTGATTGTCGGACCAGCAATGAACTATGAAAGCTGGTTTGAGCGTTCGATCTTTGTATACGGCTATTCAACAGGTGTATTTGCGATTGGCTTAACATTGCTACGAGTAGTAGACCCGAACAATAAGTCGAAAACATTAACAGATACAGCTGTTGTAGGGCCTTTGAATACCCCCTTGGAGCTATTTGCTTGGTCAGCAGGGCCGATTATGCTGTTAGGTGGTCAACATTGGACATTTGTTGGTATCTTTTCTGCAATCGCCATCGCCTGCTTTGTGATTGCACGTATTTTCAAATGGTGGTATTGGAAGATACCGTTGGGCGAACGGCCACCTGTTCCACTAGAGGATGATCGAAGCAGTTCCTCATAAGCACAAAAGCATCGGTCTTACACCGATGCTTTTACTTTTGCTAAATAATCGAGTATCCCCATTGCTGATACAATAGTATCAAAGGGAATGGTTTCATAGACAGGATGATTGTCAGCAATGCCATTTTCCTGTAAATAACGAAATAAAAGCTCCTTTAAGCGCGCATCTAAAAAGCTTGCTTGTTCATGAAAATTTGTTGAGATGGCTTGTGCTTTTCTGCCTGCCTCTAAAAAGAGCGGTGTCCAATAACGCACTTGACGATAGGCTTCTGCTGGATTTTGATACGCACCATAGTGTCCAAAATATAATTCACTTGCCTGTAATGTTTCATATAACTGAATGGATTGCTCCATTGTAGCTGGATCATACTGATTTGGAGAAGTTGAAGGAATAATTAAATCAATCGCCTCTCCATCCATCTCTGGATAACGAACACCCGTTGTATCGCCTACAAATAAGCCGTTTGTTGCCGAATAAAGTATGGATACATGATGCTTAGCATGACCTTCTGTATGGTAAAACGTTAAATGATGCTGCCCTAACTGTAATTGCTGTTTATGCTGAACCTCAATAATGCGCTCAGCAGCAATTGGCACAATCGGGTCAAATAAACGATCAAACTCAGCCCCATAAACCCCTTTAGCACTCGCAATCAAACGACTAGGATCAATCATATGGGCAGCTCCTCGTGGATGGACCACAAGTTTAGCATTTGGACAGCTTTGCAAAAATAAACCCGCACCCCCAGCATGATCTAAATGAATATGTGTCACAATGACATAATGAATATCCTCTACAGCAATATTTAATTCCTTTAGCCCTGCCAGAATATAAGGAACAGATGGGCTTGCAGATGTTTCGATTAAGGTAATTTTTTCATCCACTAATAAATAAGAGCTTGTGCGCTGCTCGCGATTCAAATCGTGTGTATCAATACAATAAAAATTTGGTGCAAGTTGTTGGACATTCGTCAATGTTATTTCCTCCTTTTATTGCAAAAACATAGTGTAAATGCTCTTTTATGCAATATTTAACTACAAAAAGTAGTTGTTATACTATATAATAATAGAAAATTAAACTGAATGTCCATTCATTTTTTAGGGGGATAGCAATGGAGAAAAAACTTCGCTATGATACACAAAAGGTTCATCGAGTAAACTTAGCTATTATTTCAATTTTAGCCATGTTAATTTGTGGACCAATGATTCTATCAAAAGGAATACTATTTTTATTTGTTGGACTGATTGTGATTGCACTAGCCGTATGTAATTATTTTTTACCCATCAAAACCTATGTAAAAGGCTTTATTTTTGGTTTAATTCCTTCTAGCATTGTTTTTACACTGTTCTTGCTTGATAGCTTTTCATTAAATAAGCATTATATTTTGCTCTGTACGGTTGCCATTATTGCTCTATATTTCAAAAAAGAGCTAATCATATTTTTTGGTATCTTAGTAAACGTGAGCTTTGTGATTTTATATATGGTCAACTCTTCATCATTGCTAGGGCCATTTGACGATATCATTGTCTTTATTACGCTTATTGCTATTATGAATGGGGTCGTTATCGCCTTTTATTTGCTTGCAAAATGGGGCAATGAGCTGATTGAGCATGCAGAAATTCAGCAAAATAATGTACAGGCATCTTTTAATCAATTACAAAATGCCTTTCAAGAGATTGAAAAAAGTAGTCAGGCATTGGACGAGCATGTAACACAATTCCAGCAAACAATGCAGCGAATTTCAGGCTCTAGTAAACAAATCTTGCTTGCTACGGATGATATTGCTGCTAGTATTCAGCAGGAATCCTCCAGCCTACAGATGATTCATAGCACAATGAGAGATTCTGTGCACTTTATCAATGAAACATTTACCATTTCACAGAATACTGTAGCGAAATCAACCAATCTTCAGCAGGAGGTATTGACAGGCTGGGAAAAAATGCAGGATGTGATGGCACAGATGAAGGTGATGAATCAGGCAATAGGCTCAACAGCAGAAACTGTCAATAATCTTCAAAGCAGCTTGCAAACGGTTGATAGCTTATTAATGGGTATTACCCATATTGCAGAGCAAACGAATTTACTTGCCTTAAATGCAGCCATTGAGGCGGCGCGAGCAGGGGAGCATGGCAAAGGATTTGCGATTGTAGCTGATGAGGTACGCAAGCTAGCGGAAGAAAGTGCTGCCATTACAGTCAATATTACCAATGTAACAAAAAATTTATTCGAAAAATCAACAGAGGTTTATCAGCGTTCAGGTAATGGTGAACAAGCATTACAGCATGGTGAGAGTCTTTTGCAGGAGGTTAGTCATTTCTTTGATCGATTAAAAGATTCCTTTACACAAACAAATACTGATTTAACAAGGGGAATGCATGAATTAAGCAGTGCCATTTCACAATTTGAAGCGATACAACTGCAAATTGAGAAGCTTAATCAAATGACGGAGCAAAATGCAACATCAACAGAGGAAATTCTTCATTCCGTCGAGGAGGAAAATCAGCTACTAGAGATAATGACAGCGACGACAAATCGTATTGAGGCATTAAGTGCTACATTAAAGTCACTGGTGATGACAAAGGAAACTTGATACGATAAAAATAAGAATGATTAAGCAAGTGAATTGAAGGGTAAAGAGATGTTATGTAGCGGCTATCAAGAAACATTTTATAAGCTAAGTTAATACGCTATTGGCAGTGTGTTTATGGGGGGACATGCAAGTAGATACAATTCACCCTTCGTAGCCAATCAATTGAAGGAGGGATAGGATGAATATTCGTGGTTTACAAAGTTCAGATTATGCAATTTTATCACCACTCATTAATGAGTGGTGGGGCGGTCAAAATATGTCAGGTAAGCTGCCTAAATTATTTTTCGATCATTTCACAAATACTAGTCTTATTATGGAAGATAAAGGCGAAATTATTGGTTTTCTTGTTGGGTTTTTATCGCAGTCACAGTCAAATGAAGCATTTATTCATTTTGTAGGCGTGCATCCTGACTATCGAAAACAGAATATTGCCAAAAGATTGTATGATGTTTTCTTCCATGTCGTGAAGCAATATAATCGCAATGTTGTGAAATGTGTAACATCACCAACGAATAAGGTATCCATTGCCTTTCATACAAATATGGGCTTTAGAATGGAAAAAGGTGATAAAATAATTGATGATACGATGTCCGTCTATACAAACTATGGCGGGGAAAATCAAGATCGCGTGTTATTCTATAAAATTTTGGAATAAAAAACGGGGCTGTCTGGAGGAATCATTCTTCTAGACAGCCTTTAGTATTGGCTAAAATTTTGCGCTCCTACGGTGAGCACTACTAAGTATCGAGAATATAATTTTATATCTTTGTATATACTTTTTAATGAATAATGAATGATATGAGGTGTGAAATAGCGTGAATGAAAACGTTGATTCTTCCAATAAAAAGCGTAAGCAATTAGAACCATTTATTCATGAAACGGAAGGTAAAAAAATGACCTCCAATGAAGGGATTCCGATTTCCGATGATGAAAATAGTTTAACCGCTGGTGATCGCGGTCCGACGTTGATTGAAGACTTCCTTGCACGTGAGAAATTAGCGCACTTTGACCGTGAGCGTATTCCTGAGCGCGTTGTCCATGCAAGAGGCTATGGTGCACATGGAGAATTTCAGCTATATGAATCTTTATCGGATATCACAATGGCTGATTTTTTGCAGGACCCCAATAAAAAAACACCCCTTTTTGTATGTTTTTCACAAGTGGTTGGCTCAAGAGGCTGTAATGAAACAAATCGTGATGTCAGGGGCTTTTCTATTAAGTTTTATACGGATGAAGGAAATTTTGATTTAGTTGCTATTAATATGCCTGTATTTTTTATCCAAGATGCTATTAAATTTCCCGATTTAATTCATTCTGTGAAGCCTGAGCCTGATAATGAATATCCTCAAGGACAAACTGCCCACGATACTTTTTGGGATTTTATGGCGACTAATAAAGAAACGGCACATATGTCGTTATGGATTATGACTGGGCGAGCCATACCTAAAAGCTTTAGAACGATGGAAGGCTTTGGTGTGCATACGTTCCGTTTAGTCAATAAGGATGGGGTTGCTCACTTTGTAAAGTTCCATATCAAACCAATGTTAGGTGTGCATACATTAATATGGGATGAAGCACAACAGCTTGGTGCTGATGCAGATTATCATCGTCGAGATTTATGGACAAATATTGCAAATGGCAATTACCCTGAGTATGAGCTGGCGATTCAAATTATTAAGGAAGAAGATGAATTCGCCTTTGATTTTGATATATTAGATGCGACAAAATTATGGCCAGAGGAAGAAGTACCGCTACGGAAAATCGGCAAAATTACCATTAATCGTAATGTGGACAATGCCTTTGCAGAAACGGAGCAAAGTGTGCATTCCATCCAGGTAATATTGTGAGAGGGATTGATTTTTCAAATGATCCTCTTCTTCAGGGCAGATTATTTTCCTACACAGATACGCAACAGGCACGTCTTGGCCCCAATCATCAACAGCTCCCTATTAATAGACCTGTATGCCCATTTGCCAATAACCAGCGCGATGGGGCATCAAGGCTAATTATTGATCGCGGAAAGGTTTCCTATCATCGTAATGGGCTTGCCAATAATACACCTTCTCCTGTTCCGGGTACACAGGGCGGTTTTGTAACCTATCCATCGACTGTAGAAGGGCGTAAGGTAAGAAAAACAGCCCCATCCTTTAAAGATCATTACTCCCAAGCTAGAATGTTTTGGAATAGTATGAGCGATGTGGAAAAGCAGCATATTATCGGTGCTTTTTGCTTTGAGCTTGGCAAATGTCGCCCATTTGTGCGGCAGGAAATGGTTAATGTACTCGCCCATATTAGCCATGATTTAGCAAGGAATGTGTCCAAGGAATTAGGTACAACTGTTCCGAATGTACCCGAATCCACTGTCACAAAGTCCTCACCTGCGTTAAGTCTGATGAATACTACATTTGTACCTGATACATTACGTGTAGGGGTGTTCTTAGCGGAAGGGTTTGACGGCCCAAGCGTGAAAAGATTATTAGACACATTGGTTAAGGCAAAGCTGCAAATTGTGATTGTGCATGATCGATTAGGCACAGTAACTGGAACAGAGGGCGTTCAATATGAAGTAGATGATAGCTTTTTAACAGGCTCTTCGTTAACCTATGATGGGGTTTTAATTGTAGGAAGCGGCAATATTACGCCTTATTTTACGTATGAAGCTCAAAAATACACAGTTAATATTTATAATCACTTTAAACCAATTGGTACAATGCAGAATGGTGAAGCGGTACTAAAACCGTTAAATTTAACATTTGATAACAGTGTAGGGGTTATCAATGATAGTAGTCCAGATTTCGCCAAAAGCTTTATTCATGCAATGGCTCAGCAGCGCTTCTGGAACCGCCCAAGCTATCTTTACCCTGCTAGCAATGCACTTGGATGAACGAATAATAGGCAAAGTCGCACTGTTGACTTTGTCTATTGATGTATAACCCCATGATATTTGAAGCTAGCTTGAAAATAATATAAGATAAAGGGTAACGAGGGGTGATATACATGTTAGAAAAATTGAAAAAGAATAAACAACAAGCATCCGCAGAAGATCATTTAGCTACAATAAATGAAGAAGCACTTCAACAGCATAGTAAGCACTATTCTGAGGACGGGCTTTGGCACAAGATAAAGAAATATGCTAAAAAAGCAGGCTCCTCTGTTGTCTATGCCGTATTAATTTTGTATTTTGTCCTACAAAAAGAGGAAGTGCCGAAGAAAGATAAAGCGATTATTATTGGCGCATTAGGTTATTTTATTTTACCCTTTGACTTAATTCCTGATATGGCAGCAGGTGTAGGCTATGCTGATGATATTGGCGCACTTTTGGCAGCGATTGTACAAGTCGCGATGTATATTGATGAAGATGTCAAGCAGCAGGCAAAGACAAAGCTAACAGATTGGTTTGGCGATGATGTTGATACATCAGAGATTGACAATAAACTCATGTAAGCATTCTCATATAGAGGATGCTCAGACTGTAGACAAACTCGATGAATTTTGAGTTTGCCTACAGTCTTTTTTCTTTTACAATAAAATAAAGTAAAGCCGTTGATTTCCACTACGGGCGGACGCTTTCCGCGGGCGGGGTCGAGCTGCTTCCCTCGCTTCGCTCAGTCCAGGATCTCGACTTTCCCGCTTTTCCCGCAGGAGTCGCCACCCTTCGTTCCAATCAACTTCTACATAAAGTACTCTATCTACATGGGGTGTTGAAAAGTAAACTTTTGAGGTGATCAACCATGATGACGAAGAATCAAACCAATGAACGTGATCAATTAGAAATGTTAACGATTGATCAATTAGTTCCCAACGATCATTTAGTGCGAAAACTAGAGGCTGCTATTGATTTTTCATTTATCTATCCTTTAGTAGAACATCTCTATTCACCTCATGGGCGTCCTAGTATTGATCCTGTTGTTCTCTTTAAAATGACATTTATTCAATATGTTTTTGGCATTCGCTCCATGCGTCAAACCATCAATGAAATTGAAACGAATATGGCGTATCGCTGGTTTTTAGGATTTGGCTTCCATACAGAAGTCCCGCATTTCTCTACCCTCGGTAAAAATTATGCCCGTCGCTTTCAAGACACCGATCTATTTGAACAGATATTCTATCGTATATTAAATGAAATTATGCATCAGGGACTCCTCCATGCAGACCATCTATTTATTGATTCTACGCATGTGAAAGCGAGTGCGAATAATAAGTAATCTCCTTTTTATGTATGATCTATAATTAACTATACCAAAATTCCTATATTTTGTTAATATGGTCATTAAATTAGTCTAATTTATCAAACTGCGGTACACTTTTTAACAAAGTCCACGTACCGCAGTTCGTACCGCAAAGTGTACCACAGTTAGATACCCTTAAATACGTTTCAATACATAGGTATAGAAACCACCACGAAAACAAAACCTTGCTATATCAACAATCTTAACATTAAAAACATCAGGATAGAATGCTTGGTCATAAGGGAAACTTATAAAAAAAGATAATATTAATGTAATTTACTTATGAATATAAATGCGTTATGATGGGTATTGGAGAAAAGATGCTATATTTTTAAAGCCTTTTCAAAAAGATATATTAGGGGGATCCGCAAATGGCACAAGGTAATTTACACAATAGCCGTGCATCATTCGAAGTGAATGGTAAAACTTACAATTACTATGACTTAGCTGCGATTGAAAAAGCTGGCGTTGCAAAAGTTTCAAACCTTCCTTACTCAATTAAAGTATTATTAGAATCTGTGTTACGTCAATATGATGCATATGTAATCAAAGAAGAACACGTAAATGAACTAGCAAAATGGGGTAATGGTGCTGATCCAGAAGCTGAAGTACCATTCAAACCTTCTCGCGTTGTATTACAAGACTTTACTGGTGTACCAGTAGTAGTTGACCTTGCATCTCTTCGTTCTGCAATGAAGGAAATGGGCGGCGACCCAAGCAAAATCAACCCTGCTATTCCAGTTGACCTTGTAATTGACCACTCAGTACAAGTTGACAAATATGGTAATGCATCTGCACTACAAGCAAACATGGACCTTGAGTTTGAACGTAATGCTGAGCGTTATAACTTCTTAAAATGGGCACAAACTGCTTACAATAACTTCCGTGCTGTACCACCAGCAACAGGTATTGTTCACCAAGTAAACTTAGAGTATTTAGCTCCAGTTGTACATGTGAACGAAAATGCTGATGGCACATTTGAAACATTCCCAGATTCAGTAGTAGGTACTGACTCACATACAACAATGATTAATGGTATCGGCGTTCTTGGATGGGGCGTAGGTGGTATCGAAGCTGAAGCAGGTATGCTTGGACAGCCTTCATACTTCCCAATCCCAGAAGTTATCGGTGTTAAATTAGTAGGCGATCTTCCAAACGGAACAACTGCAACTGACTTAGCATTAAAAGTAACACAAGTATTACGTCAACGTGGCGTAGTTGGTAAATTCGTTGAGTTCTTCGGACCTGGCGTATCTAAATTACCACTAGCTGACCGTGCAACAATTTCAAACATGGCTCCTGAATATGGTGCTACATGTGGTTACTTCGCAATTGACGAAGAATCATTAAACTACATGCGTTTAACTGGTCGTGATGAAGAGCATATCGCGGTTGTAGAAGCTTACTTAAAAGCAAACCACATGTTCTTTGATCCAACATTAGAGCCAGTTTACACAGATGTTTTAGAAGTAAACTTAGCTGAAATCGAACCAAACCTTTCTGGTCCAAAACGTCCACAAGACTTAATTCCACTATCTCAAATGCGTTCTCGTTACAAAGAAGCAGTAGTGGCACCACAAGGTACACAAGGTTTCGGTTTAACAGAAGATGAATTTGCAAAAACTTCTGTAGCGAAATTCGCTGAAGGTGATGTAGAAATCCCAACAGGTGCTGTAGCAATCGCTGCGATCACTTCTTGTACAAATACATCTAACCCTTACGTATTAATTGCTGCGGGCTTAGTGGCGAAAAAAGCTGTAGAAAAAGGTCTAACAGTGCCTAAATGGGTAAAAACTTCTTTAGCACCAGGTTCTAAAGTTGTAACTGGTTACCTTGAAGATTCAGGTTTACAATCTTACCTTGACCAAATTGGTTTCAACACTGTAGGTTATGGTTGTACAACATGTATCGGTAACTCAGGTCCATTATTACCTGAAATCGAAGATGCTATTAAAGCAAATGACTTATTCGTAACATCTGTACTTTCTGGTAACCGTAACTTTGAAGGTCGTGTACACCCACTTGTAAAAGCGAACTATTTAGCTTCACCACCACTTGTTGTTGCTTATGCACTTGCTGGTACAGTGGATATCGATCTACAAAAAGATTCATTCGGTAAAGATAAAGATGGTAACGATGTATTCTTCGCTGATATTTGGCCATCAACTGACGAAGTAAACGCAGTATTAAATACTGTTGTTAACCGTGAGCTATTCCAAAAAGAATACGAAACAGTATTCACAGCGAACGAAAAATGGAATGCAATTGAAACATCAACTGAATCTTTATATACATTTGATGACAAATCAACTTACATTCAAAACCCACCATTCTTCCAAGGTCTTGCAAAAGAGCCAGAAGCAATTCAAGGCTTAGATGGCTTACGCATTTTAGCGAAGTTCGGTGACTCTATTACAACTGACCATATTTCCCCAGCTGGTGCAATCGGTAAAGATACACCTGCAGGTAAATATTTAATCGAAAACGGTGTTGCAATCCGTGACTTCAACTCTTATGGTTCTCGTCGTGGTAACCACGAAGTAATGATGCGTGGTACATTTGCAAACATCCGTATCCGTAACCAAATTGCTCCTGGTACAGAGGGTGGCTTCACTACTTACTGGCCAACAGGCGAAGTAGAGTACATCTATGACGCATGTATGAAATACCAAGAGCAAGGTACTGGCTTAGTGGTACTTGCTGGTAACGACTACGGTATGGGTTCTTCTCGTGACTGGGCTGCGAAAGGTACATTCCTACTTGGCGTGAAAACTGTTATCGCACAATCTTACGAGCGTATCCACCGTTCTAACCTAGTAATGATGGGTGTTCTTCCATTACAATTTATGCCAGGTGAATCTGCTGATACATTAGGCTTAACTGGTAAAGAAGAAATCTCTGTTAACATTACAGATAACGTGAAACCACGTGAAGTATTAACAGTAACTGCTAAATCTGAAGACGGCACAGTGAAAACTTTCCAAGCTTTAGCTCGTTTCGATTCAGAAGTAGAAGTAGACTACTACCGTCATGGCGGTATCCTACAAATGGTTCTACGCGCAAAAGCAGCTGAATAAGATTAATTGTCAAACAGCATGTTAGATTTTTCTAGCATGCTGTTTTTTATGACAAATTGTCAAAAAATCAACTTATTTGGATATTAAGTTCAAATTAATTACCAAACTTATAGCATTTTCCCAGCGATTTAGATAAAATTGAAATGTAAGCCTTTTAAATATACATAATTGGGGGACGATTAATTATGACAAAGAAAAAACACAAGCTTTACACAGCAGCAACAACTGCAATGGCTGTGACAGCTTTAGCAGTAGTACCTGCTTCAGCGGCTGACTCATTTTCAGATGTAAGCAAAGACCATGCACATTTTAGTAGTATTTCAGCATTACACGAAGCTGGTATTATTAACGGTTTTCCAGATGGCACATTTAAGCCATTACAGGATGTAACACGTGGTCAAGCGGCAAAAATGATTGCAGGTGCTTTCGGGCTTACAACGGATGCAACTGAAGAAAACCCGAATTTTAAAGATGTAGCTACATCTAGCGCATACTATGATGCTATCGTTACATTAGTGAATCTTGGCGTTGTACAAGGTTATGAGGATGATACATTCCGTCCAAATGATACAATTACACGCGGTCAAATGGCAGTGATGGTTGCACAGGCAACAGGCTTAACAGCAGAAGGTGAAAGTCCATTTGCAGATGTACCACAAGATAGCCCATATGCAGATGCTGTAACAGCATTATATGAAGCAGGCATTGCAAAAGGTCTTACTGCAACTGAATTTGGTGTAGAGAAAAATGTAACGCGCGGCCAACTAGCAACATTTATTGTGAATGCATTAGGCTTAGCTGAAGAAGAGATTGTAGTGGAGGAAACAACAGAAGAACAATCAGAAGAAGAGCCAACAACAGAGGAGCCAAAAGAGGAGCAACCTGAGGCATCAACTGAAGAAGCTGTATTAGCAGACGTATTTGCCAAAACATTAGCGAAGCAGCAAGAGCTAAAAAGCGTGAAGGCAACAATGACAATATCGCAGTCAGTGGAAGTAAGCGATGGTCAGGAAACAATGACAATGGATTCTAAAGGCAATATGTCCATGGAAATTGTGACAGAGCCAATGCAATTCTTTACAGAAGGTACAATGGCAATCACAGACCCAACAAGTGGTGAAGCGTTTGAATTACCAATTAAAATGTATATGACAGCTAAAGATGGCATGTATATGTATGAGGCAGATCAACAAGCTTGGGTGAAGTTCCCAAGTCAATTATTTGAGGATGCGCTGAGCCAAACAGGCATGCAGCCAGATGCAACGGAGCAATTAGAGATGCTACAAGCATTTGCTGATGAGTTTACATTAGAGGAAACAGCAAGCCATTATCAATTAACATTAAAAGGTGCTGGCGATAAATTTATGGAGCTTGTGGAGCAGCAGCTTGGTGCAATGGACTTAGGTATGGATGCTGACCTAGAGGCACAATTAGGTAATATGTCTTTCGATAACCTTGCATATACATTAGTGATTAATAAAGAAACATTTGATGTAGAAGAAATCACAATGGACATGACAATCAATATGCAAGTAGAAGGCAATACGATGAAAACAAGACAGCAATCAACAATCAAGTACCATGATTTTAATGCTGTTACAACAATTACAATTCCACAAGATGTGCTTGACAATGCTGTAGAATTAGATTTAAGCGAAGCAACAGCAGCATTAGAAAGCAAAAAAGTAGAAGTTACAGCAAACAAATAAGATATAACGAAAAAGTAGGTTTATGCCAAATTGGTGTAAGCCTATTTTTTTCTTTACAAAAAAACAAACCTCCAGTTGCTGAGCACCGTTTATAGGGTGGAAAGGGGGCGCAAGGTTGCGAATACATGAATTAGAGCAAATAATGGAGCGGCATACAGAAAGATTAATTCGCTTAGCCTTTTATTATGTCAGGGATTTACAGAGCGCTGAGGATATTGTGCAGGAGGTTTTTATTAAGTTTTACAACAACGCACAAAGCTATGAGGAGCGCGGTGAGCTAAAAGCTTATTTATCGAAGCTAGTTGTTAATAAAAGCAAGGATTATTTACGTAGCTGGACCTATCGTAAAATACAGGTGCAGCAAAAAATTTTTTCAAAGCAAGCGACGATAAGAAGAGATATGCTTGTGCAGCAGGATGAACAGACATTGATTGAAAATGCCATTGTTGCATTGCCATTGAAACAGCGAGAAGTAATTATTCATTTTTATTTTGAAGAACTGTCTGTTTTGGAGATTGCAGCGCTCTTACAAATTCCTGAGAGCACAGTAAAAACAAGACTACGTCGTGGGCGAGAATTATTAAAGCCAAAGCTTCGGCATATTGAATGGGAGGTGCTGATACATGAGTAAAGTAGATGTCAGGGTAATCAGGGATTTATCTGCAAGTAAGAAGCGTGTTATGGCAAATGTTGTACAGCATTTGGAGCAACGACATGCCAAAAAACCATCTAAACGCTGGCAATATCGTGTACTAACAGCAGTGATAAGCATTTGTATTGGATTATTTATTTATATGCAATACAGGGATGCCCAGCAGCAGGCTTCACAGCTGGCACCTATACTGGATGAAAAAATATTAGAGCTATCGTTACAAAGCGATGCTGAAATGAATGGCAAAAATCGTCTGTATAAAACTAGCTTTGATAGCTTCCTTTCTATCGAATCCTCCTTTGCCTATGCACAATCAAAAGGGCTAGTGCCCACACAGGAACAGATAGCTACGAAATTAGAAGAATTAAAGGCGCTATTTTACGAGGGTGCACCGACACTGAGTGAGCGTTTAGCCATGCTGCAATTATCACAGGAGGAATTTATCGAAAGCTATCTGAAGCCGATTGCCTATAAAATTGCTACAGGCGAGTTATTATGGGATGTGACGAAAGCTGATTATCCCAATACAAGTGACCCGATTCGTAGGTGGTTTGTTGAACAGGAGGCAATGAACTACTTGGAGCAGCATTATCAGCAGGAAATTACCGCTTTGCGAGAGAAATATAAAATATCTGAGAAGGATGGTCAATGGGTTTTTACAAGAAGTGGTATGGTCGTAGCGTTAAAGGAGCATGAATTTTTAGTCGTATCAGGTGCATTTCCAAGTGATATCGCAAAATTGTCCGTAGAGGAAATTGTGGAAAAGCATACTAATGGTACATGGTTTCCTTTGGTCAATGCGCCTAAAACATTATCCATTGGTGATCGGGTAGAGGTGCAACATAACAAGACAATTGCAGGCGATGGCTCTCAGGCTTTTATTGATTTTAAAGATAACTTGGGGATAAGGATAGTGGAAGAAGGTAAATAATAGTGGACTAGACATTCTATTATGGAATGTCTAGCTTTTTTATCGTAAACCACTCGCAAGATAGAGTGCTGTTGCCCAAATAAAAATGGCTGAGCATTTATTAAAAATAAGCATTAGCTTGCCAGAGCCATCCAATTTTTTAATGGATGCTCCTGTAATCGTAAGCCCAAAAAACCATAGCCAAGAAATTAATACACAGGCAGTAGTGAAAATAAGCTGCTCTACACCGTTATATTTTAATGCGCTTGTCCCAATGACACCAACTGTATCTAAAATAGCGTGTGGATTCAATAACGATACCGAAAGCGCAAAGATAATTTGCTTTTTCATCGGCAATGCTTCATTGTTATCTGTTGTGGCTGGATTTGCACGCCAGATCGTATAGCCTATATAAAGTAAAAACATAATACCAACAACTATTAAGGAAATACGTAGCCATTCAAATTGTAGGACAATTAATGACAGACCGAATACCGCAAGCAGAATAAGCACTGTATCGCAAATCGCAGCTGTAATACTTGCTGGCAGAGCGCGAAATAAATTGGGCTGTGTAGCACCCTGAGAGAAAACAAATACATTTTGTACGCCTAATGGCAAAATAAGCCCAAATGCTAAAATCATTCCATGAAAAAATGCTTCCAACAACAATCCCTCCTTTCATTGTTAATTGTAGATATGGTATAACTAAAAGAAAACGACCAATTGGATGGCTTTTGACCCATCCAATTTTTTGAGATGAAGGGTGATGCATATGAGCTGGCAGCCAAATCGACAAAGTGATACTACATTGCAGCAGCAAATTATCCAATGGGTAACAGCACAGGTGGAACGAGGCGATTGGGTGGCAGGCACAAAGCTACCTACGCAACGACAGCTAGCGCTACAGTTTGGTGTGAATCGCAGCACGGTTCAACAGGCTTTGGAGGAATTAAAGGCAATGGGCATTCTTGAGGCAAAAGTAGGCTCAGGTATTTATGTTACACATAATTCTTGGCATGCATTAATCCAACAAACACAGCCTAATTGGCAAACCTATATTGAAACAAGCATCCATAAGCCCAATTACCATACGATTCAATTAATCAATGACTATGAGCAGCGTGATGATATGATTCGCTTAGGGACAGGAGAGCTAGCACCAAGCTTACTGCCAATTAAGGAAATGGAAGCATCACTGCAAGAGCTATTATTTCAGCCAAAAGCACTCGGCTATTCATCACCACAGGGCAATGCCAAGCTTCGTGCAGCTATTTGTAAGCATGTTCAAAAAAGAGGTATTACTGCCGAGCCTCAAAACGTCTGCATTGTATCAGGCGCGCTTCAGGCTTTGCAGTTAATTGCGGTTGGTTTGTTAGAGCAAGGGTCTATTGTATTTCAGGAATCGACCTCTTATTTAAACTCGATTCATCCCTTTCAATCAGTTGGTATGCAAATGGTGGGTGTGCAACGTGATCATCAGCTCGCCCAAACATTATCGCAACGCAAACGAAAAAAGCAGGCTGTGTTTTATACGATTCCAACCTTACATAACCCAACAGGCGCTGTCTGGACAGCACAGGAAAAAAGGACGCTTTATGAGGCATGTCAGGCAGCGCGGATTCCTATTATAGAAGATGCTGTTTATGATGAATTGCTGTTCGAGGCGACAGCACAACCCATTAAGGCAATGGATAGCAGTGGACAAGTTTTATATATTGGCAGTGTTTCCAAAACATTAAGCCCTGGGCTGCGTATCGGCTGGCTAATTGGACCAACAACTGTTATCGAACGACTAGCCGATATTAAAATGCAGACGGACTATGGCTCTAGTGCGATTTCACAGGAAATTGTGCTGCATTGGCTGCAATCAGGCAAATATGAGCAGCATCTCGTTGCTTTACGTCAGCAATTACAGGCACGCGCCCACTTCGTTGAACAGATTTTACAGGAAAAATTTAAGAATATGGCAAGCTGGCAAACACCAAAGGGCGGCTTTTATATTTGGCTGAAATTTCATGAGCCGATTGTCGATAAAGAATTTTTTATGAAGCTATTGCATCGACAAGTTTTAATCAATCCTGGCTATATTTATGACCCTCAGGATCATCATCATATTCGACTATCGTATGCGTATGCAAGCTATCAGGAATTGCGAGAGGGATTAGCTATTTTGTATACATATGTAAAAAGCAGGTGAGGAGCACTCACCTGCCGTTAATTAATATTGGTATTTCTGACGTGTTATCAGCAAAATGGCGATCGCTGGCACAGTACAAATCAGCATGGCAGCAAAGGATAGACCTGGGGAAAATTCATATAAATAGCCGCCTAAAAATGTTAAGATGGCTGTGCTTAAGCCCATTGCTAATGCCGAGTAAAGCCCCTGTGCATTTGGAATTTGCTCCTTTGGTAAGGTTTGCGTTAAATAGCGAATAAAGGCAAAGTGTGCAAGAGCAAAGGATAGTGCGTGCAATGTTTGAGAAGCAATAAAAACCCAAACATTTGGAAACATAAATATTAGTAGCCAGCGTAGGGAAGAGCCACTCGCTGCCAGCAGTAATAAAGATGAGGAGCGCCATTTTGTCAATATTGTATCAGCCTTCATAAAGTACAGAATTTCACAAATAACAGCGATATTAATAATCATGCCCATATAGAAGGGGTCTACCTGTAAATCCTCTAAATAAATATAACCGTAGCTATAGTAAGAGGCATGTGCTCCCTGCAATAAAATAACAATCAATAGCACAAGCGGGAAGCCTTTTATTTGCCATAATGTTTTCATGGATAGTGATTTAGCACGCTGCTCCTTTGTCGGCACAGTGAGTAATTCCTTTGGTGTTGCCAATTGCTGCATTAACAGCATACCAGCTAGCCCAATAATCATGCTCCAAAAAATCGCATTTTTACCAAAAGCACCTGTTAGCATGCTAATAATTAATACAGCGATAACAAAGCCAAGTGAGCCATAGGAGCGGCTCTTACCATAGTGAATATTGCTATGCTGGACAAGCGTTGCAGCACTGCTTTCAACAGCGGGTAATAATGCTGGATAAAATGTGCTAAATAAAATCGTCACGATTAATAAGGCGATAAAGCCAGTGCTTGGGATATAAAGCAATGCCGTTAGTAGCGAGCCTATTGCTAAAATCGTAATTAGACGCTTATTATGTACATATTTTGCAAGCATAGGAAAGAGCAATAGATTCGAGATGGCACGTGCCAATAAGCCACAGCCCATAACAACACTTGCTTGAGAAACTGTTAACTGTTTAGCGTCCACAAGCCAGCCTGTCCAATAGGGAAGGAAAATGCCCCATGTCATAAAAAAGGTAAAGAAACTTTGAGAAAGCCATCGTTGATGATTCATATAATTATCGTACCTCCAGTAACTATGTTGAATCATAGCACGTTCATCGCTACAATAATGTGAGATATCTCATATTTTTTGAAGGAGCGCATAAAAAAATGCATATTTTAACAGGGAAGGCACGTAGTGATTATTTAAAAAAGTATCCCATTGATGATTTTTTTTCATTTGATATTGAGCCATACCTTGAGGTTTGCCAATTTGCTAAAGGGGAATGGATTTTTCAGGAAGGCTCTTTTCCAGATACATTGTATTATATGGTTGAGGGCAAGGCAAAGCTGTATATGACGCATAAAAATGGCAAGGTTTCATTGATTGATTATTTAGAGGCACCTCTTTTTATGGGGGAAATCGAGCTGTTGAATGAGGCGAGGTACACAAAGGGCATTCAAACGGTCGCAACAACCATTTGTTACTCTATTCGTCAGTCATGTAAGGAAAAGTTACTTGCAGATGCTTTATTTTTACGTAGACTTTGTTTATTTTTAGGGGAAAAAGCAACGAATATGACGGCTAAATATACACAAAATCAAGCCTATCCACTTGAAAATCGTTTAGCTGCCTTTATTCAATTATCTGCCGAGCAAGGCATCTATAAAGAAAAGCATACGGAAATCTGTGAATATTTAGGTGTTTCCTACCGTCATTTATTATATGTATTAGCGCAGTTTTGCGAAGAAAGAATATTGGAAAAACGAAAAGCGGGTTACTATATTATTGACGAAAAGCGTTTATCCCAGCTAGCGCAGGATATTCAGTAGCGTTAAAGACCCGAACTTTGAGGATAGTTCGGGTCTTTATTATATTCACTTTTTTTAATGAGCCAGCGTGTAACTTCCTTGTTGCTACGGTAAAAGTGTGCCTCATGATTTAGAACGTTAAAGGGTAAACAGCCTCCATATGCTTGTATCATATGGAATGTAAGTAGTGCTCCTTGTACAAATGCTGTGCTTGTTACATAACCATTACTTTTCATTCAACATGCCCCCTTTTGTCGTTATCTTTATTGTACAAGAAGGCTTGTGAAAATAGCCGTTATTTACAAGATTTTAACAAAACCTTTATGTAACCGCATTCATATAATTGTGGGATGAAAACCATAGAAAATGGATATCTATTCTTGAAAAAAAGTGTACTCAAACTATTGTGAATTTTCCTAACGCGAAGTATTATTGTATGTAGATTTAACGTGAAGGTTTTCACATAGTCACGAAATCGTTAGGAGGAATTTGAATGAGTGCAATTCGAGTAGGTATTGTAGGATATGGAAATTTAGGACGTGGTGTGGAGCATGCCATTTCACAAAATCCAGATATGGAATTAGTAGCGGTGTTTACACGCCGTGATCCTTCAACAGTTAACGTAGCAAGTAATGCTAGTGTATATTTAGTAGATGAAGCAGAAAAATTCCAAAATGACATTGATGTTATGATTTTATGTGGTGGCTCTGCAACAGATTTACCAGAGCAAGGTCCGCATTTTGCACAATGGTTTAATACAATTGATAGCTTTGATACACATGCGAAAATTCCTGAATTTTTCGAGGCTGTTGATGCAGCGGCACAGCAAGCTGGGAAAGTATCTGTGATCTCAGTGGGTTGGGACCCAGGTTTATTCTCGTTAAATCGCCTACTAGGAGAATCTGTCTTACCAGTTGGTACAACATATACGTTCTGGGGAGATGGCTTAAGCCAAGGGCACTCTGATGCAGTTCGTCGTATCGAAGGTGTTAAAAATGCTGTTCAATACACATTACCAATAAAAGAAGCTGTAGAGCGTGTACGTAACGGTGAAAACCCTGAGCTATCAACACGTGAAAAACATGCCCGTGAATGCTGGGTTGTGCTAGAAGAAGGCGCAGATGCAGCAAAAGTTGAGCAAGAAATTGTGACAATGCCAAACTACTTTGATGAGTATAACACAACAGTCAACTTTATTTCTGAAGAAGAGTTTAAAGCAAATCATACAGGTATGCCGCATGGTGGCTTCGTTATTCGCAGCGGTGAGAGTGGCGCTAACGATAAACAAATTCTTGAATTCTCATTAAAGCTTGAAAGTAATCCAAACTTCACATCTAGTGTATTAGTAGCCTATGCACGTGCAGCACATCGCCTAAGCCAAGCAGGTGATAAGGGCGCGAAAACAGTATTCGATATCCCATTCGGTCTGCTATCACCAAAATCAGCAGCTGAACTACGCAAGGAATTACTATAACTCTCAACGAGCCCTGATTATCATTTATTTGATAATTAGGGTTTTTTATGGCGTGGATAGAAATGCAAAAGTGATGGATAGAACTATGAAACTGACGGATAGCCATGCTAAATCGACGGATAGGACTCAATCCGTCCGAATAGGAGCTCTGAAAACACAATGCTTCCCATCAGGCAAACATATCAGTAAAATAGAGGAGGTTAGGAGGATTGTTGTGTGAAAGATCAACGCTTTAGAATAGCGCATAAAGAGGCGCTTATTGGGATAGGACTTGTCCTCATTAATTTTGCCATTTGGTTTGGCTTTGCGTATGGGCTGGGTGCAGGTGATCCAGCAAATTATTCGTATATCCTAGGATTTCCTGCATGGTTTTTCTATAGCTGTATTGCGGGGACAGGCTTTATGATCCTGCTTATCTGGATTGTGATGAAGCTCTTTTTTAAAGAGGTTCCATTTGGGGAGGAGGATCGCTAATGCATTGGCAAGTTGTGTTTCCATTGGTATTATTTTTGATAATTATTTTTGGTATTGGTATTTGGGCTAATCAGCATATTCGCTCTTCCAATTCCTTTTTGCAGGAGTATTTTCTTGGCGGCCGTGAAATGGGCGGCTTTATCCTTGCGATGACGATGATTGCGACCTATGGCAGTGCAAGTAGCTTTATTGGAGGCCCTGGGGTTGCTTATACAAAAGGGCTTGGCTGGGTATTGCTGGCAATGGCACAGCTGCCTGCGGGTTATTTTGTGCTGATGATACTAGGGAAGAAATTTGCGATTATTGCTCGCCGCTATCAAGCTATTACATTAATCGACTTTTTACGAGAGCGCTATCAAAGCCATACCATTGTGATCGTATCGGCTATTAGTATTATTGTCTTTTTATTTTCCGCAATGATGGCGCAATGGGTAGGTGGGGCACGTTTAATTGAGTCATTAACAGGCTTAAGCTACACAGCGGCACTTTTTATTTTTGCGATTTCTGTTTTAGTTTATGTCATTATTGGCGGCTTTCGAGCTGTTGCCTTAACAGACACTGTTCAGGGTACGATTATGGTGATTGGGACAATTATTTTATTAATCGGTACCATTGTGGCAGGGGGTGGCATCGACAATATTATGGCTTCACTCGTTGCTGAAAACCCTAATTTTGTATCACCATTTGGGGCAGAGGGGGATTTAACACCGCTCTATGTGTCAACATTTTGGATTTTAATTGGCGTAGGTGTTGTAGGGCTTCCGCAAATTGCTGTACGTGCGATGAGCTACAAGGATTCAAAAAGTATGCACCTTGCGATTCTCATTGGCACGGTTGCCATAGGGACAATTATGTTTGGGATGCACTTAATTGGTGTTTTAGCAAGACCTGTCTTACCGGGGATTGAAATTGGCGATAAGGTGATGCCATTACTAACATTAAAGGTGCTACCGCCATTTTTAGCGGGCATTGTACTAGCTGCACCAATGGCGGCTACAATGTCAACAGTCAATGCGCTATTAATGCTTGTGAGCTCAACAGTTGTGAAGGATATTTATTTAAATTATATAAAACCAGCAGCGAACGATACAGAGATTAAACGGGTAAGCTTTATCGTTACAACGGTGATTGGCTTAGCGGTTATTCTCTTTGCGCTGAATCCACCAGACTTTTTAATTTGGCTAAATTTATTTGCCTTTGGTGGGCTAGAGGCAGTCTTTATATGGTCGGTTGTGCTAGGGCTGTATTGGAAAAAGGCAAATAAATATGGAGCAATTGCCTCCATGATTGCAGGAATGACCTTATATATTGTTATTGATCGATACTACCCTTCTATTTTCGGCATGCATACAGTGACGATTCCAATTATGGCATCCTTGTTTATTTTTGTCAGCGTTAGTTTGCTGACACATCATAAAGTGAAAGATACAGCGCTCATCATTGAATAAAAAAATGCCGTAGAATAAGCTTCTGCGGCGTTTTTTTACTTTAGATAATCATAGGCATTTTTAGCAAGTAGCGCTATTGTAACAACAATAAATAGTATACGAACAAAGCCGCTTCCTTTTTGAATCGCTAGGCGTGAACCAACCACAGCCCCCGCAATTTGTGCAATCCCCATGACAAGACCATAGACATAATGAATTTGCCCTAAGTAGGCAAACATACAAAGACCTGCTACATTGCTTGCTAAATTTAAAAACTTTGCATTGCCCGCAGCCTTTAAAAAATCAAAGCCTACAAGTAAAAAGCTAAAAATTAAAAAAGAGCCTGTTCCAGGACCAAGAAATCCATCATAAAAGCCAATGCTAAATAATAAAGCCATAAATAGCAGTAAATGCGTGCGCGAAAGAGTTTTCACGGCTGCCACAGCGCCCCAATCCTTTTTAAAGATTGTGTAAACTGCCACCGCTGCCAGCATGACAAGCATTAATGGCTTTAAGAGTGCTGGGTTGATTAAATGCACGGTCCACGCGCCGAACAATGAGCCAATAAAGGCGAGCGGAAAATATTTAAGAACAGGGCGAATCTCAAGCTGCCCAGAACGATAAAAGGAAATAGTGGAGGTAAGTGAACCCATCGAGCCTGCAAGCTTATTTGTTGCAACAGCAGCGGCTGGATTTAGTCCAGCAAATAGTAAAGCGGGTAATGAAATTAAGCCACCGCCACCTACAACAGAATCAATAAAGGCTGCTAAAAAACCAAAGGCAATTAATAAAAGAAGAATATGTATATCTATATCGAAAAACATGCTGACACCCCACTAAATTAGTTACTACTAGAATAGTAACTAATTTGATGAATGCTGTAAACCCTTCATTTTTTCGTTTATAATAAAGGCAATGGAGGGATTTGATGGAGGAATTAATCGTCCAATTAAAGGAGCTAGGCTTTACCGAATATGAAGCAAAGGCTTATACAGCCCTTGTCCAGCATAGCCATGTAAATGCCTATCAGGTTAGTAAAAATTCAGGAATACCCCGTGCTAGAATTTATGATATTTTAACAAGCCTTGTTGACAAGGGGATTGTGCTTAAGGAGGAAACAGCCGAGCAAACGATATATGCTGCACTGCCTGTCGCAGTTTTTTTACAGCAAATGCAGCAGCGTTGGCAGGCTAATTTTACATCCATTGGTACAAAGTTAGCTAGGCTAGAAGCAAAAGAGCAGGAAGCGGAGCATAAAGTCGTTATGTTAAAGGGCAAGGAGGCGATTATCAACTATTGTCAATCGCTGCTCCAAAATGCTAAGCAGAAGGTGCTATTATCAATGTGGGAGGATATGTATGAGGCGTTAGATGAAGCGATTCAAGAGGCAGCACAGCGTGTGCCTATCCATGGCATTACCTTCTATGTGGAAAACCCGATTGCTACATTGGATCAGCATCGCATGACACGCTATACAAAAAAAACATCTACACCGCATTGGTTTATTATGTCAGTGGATGGACAGCAAATGATTTATGGGCATGTACCATCCAATCAGGAAATTGCCTTTATTACAACGGACCCTGTGCATATTTATTTGCTGGAGGATTATATTTGGCATGATGTGCTGGTCAATCGCTTAATCAAGCGCGATGACCAAGCATTGGAGGAATGGATTACTAAAGAGCGACAAGCCTTTTTCCTCAACTAAAGCTCTAGCATATAAGCCAAGAAAAAAAGTGAAATCCCTTATTGCAAGAGATTTCACCTTTTCTTAGTAAAATACTTTGTCTACATTGTATTTGGAGCGGAAGACATTGATGGCATATGTTTCGTAAATTTCACGTTCCATTGGGTCTTCTATTTCATATACTTCAATTTTAAAAATTTCATCACGATGATTTTTCATTGGCGATACATTGTCTTCAAAGTGCTTTTTAATACGTTGGCGAATTTTGCGAGCTTTCCCGACAAATAATAGCTCATTTTTTTCATTATAAAATAAGAAAATGCCGCCTTTTTCGCGTGTGATTTTATGGAAGTCAATAAATCCATGGTAAGGTGTAATCGGCACATCACCAGGCTTTACATCTTGCTCACGCTGACGAATGACTACATCTGGTTTTGGAAATTCAATTTTAATCAAGTTTTTCACGTTCCTCTCTATCCCTAAAGCTATATGATAACATAATTACGGTATGCTTACCATAAAATTTCATCTAGAAAAAGTGATATACACAGCCTAGTATGGGGCAATAAAATAGGGAACATACAAATGAATCACAAAATATTCTATGAATTATTGCTATTCCTACTAGTTCATGCTACAATTCGATATAGTTAAATAAATCTTATCAAGAGAAGCTGAGGGATTTGGCCCGATGACGCTTCAGCAACCTCTAACAATTTGTTAGAAAGGTGCTAATTCCAGCAAAGGTACTCCTTTGAGAGATAAGAGTGGACGTGAAAAAATCCTTCTCATTCTATCTCGTATGGAATGAGGGGGATTTTTTAATTTGAAGCAGGCTTTACTGAAAAGAGAGAGGGGAATGCAAGATGCCAATTAATATTCCGAAAAACTTACCAGCTGGAGAACATTTACGTGAGGAAAAAATCTTCGTGATGGAAGAGGACCGCGCACGAACACAGCAAATTCGTCCGTTAAGTATATTAATTTTAAATTTAATGCCTGAAAAGGAAAAAACAGAGCTACAATTATTACGTTTACTAGGGAATACGCCGCTACAGGTTAATATTACCTTTTTAAATACAGCTACACATAAATCGAAAAATGTGAGTAAATCACATTTACAGCTATTTTACACAACGTTCTCACAAATTCGCCATCGCCGTTATGATGGCATGATTATTACAGGAGCGCCAGTCGAGAAAATGGAATTTGAGGATGTAAACTATTGGCAAGAAATAAAGGACATTATGGATTGGTCCAAAACGAATGTTACATCTGTTCTTCATATTTGTTGGGGGGCACAGGCGGCACTCTATCATCATTATGGTATTGGGAAATTTGAGCTTCCTGCTAAATGCTCGGGGGTTTATTCCCATGTTATTACTGATTTAACGGTTGATTTAGTGCGTGGCTTTAGCGATTTATTTACAGCACCGCATTCACGCCATACTTCTGTATCCATTGACGAGGTACGCAATCATCCTGATTTACGCTTGTTATCCTATTCGGAGGAGGCAGGTGTCTTTATCGTCCAATCGAAGGATAATAAAAATATTATGATTACAGGTCATTTAGAGTACGATGCGACAACATTGGCGGATGAATATCATCGCGATATAGCGAAGGGGCTTGATACGGCAGTGCCTGTCAACTATTTCCCAAATGATGACCCAGCACAAGCACCGATTAATACATGGCGTGCTCATACGCATTTATTGTTTTCAAACTGGCTGAACTACTATGTTTACCAAGAAACACCGTACGAATGGGACTTTGTGGATGAAATTGAATTCCATATTTAAGCCATTTAAAAAGTCTAATTTCCACGCAGAAATTAGACTTCTTCTTTTTTTTGTAACTTCGACTTGCGTATGACAGCGACAATAAGCATTACAATAGGTAGTAAAATCATTACAATAAATGATAAAATGGGCCAAATTTCATTATTGTAGTTATTGGAATGAACAATACTTGGATGAAGAATTTGCGATAGACCAATGACTATCAGGCCCATTGGCAAAATGAGTGGTCGATGATCCTTAATGTTCAACACTTGCGCAAGCCCGACAACACTTGTATAGAAGTACATAAATGAGCGAATATAAAGGGAGATAATCCACATAACAGCCATCAATACCTCAATACGTTCTAAAAAATAACCAATGGATATTCTTTGGGCAAGTGCATAGCTAGGGAAGGTTCGAGCGGTTGTACTATCTGGCCCTAAGACAAGTATGGACAGTGTAACCATTGTTGTTAATACAATGCCACCAATTATTGTACCAATATAAAAGCCCTTCTGCACAGAATGTTGGACATTGACTGTCAGGGGATAGAGCATCAATAGCAGCACTGATGGAAAGGAAAAGATACTTAAAAAGCGCATAATACTATACAGCATGGATGTCTTCGACGCCTCCAGCACGGGCTGTATATTGTCCAATGTAATCTGTGGTGTAATACAAATCACGAAAAAAATAAAAATAAAGAGAAACAGTGGAAAGAGAATTTCTGCCGAACGTACAAATGTTTCAATACCTAAGTAAGCTGCATACATAATAATAATGCTAAACAGCAGGGCAAAAGCCATCATAGGTGTTTCGGGCATGATTTCCGTTTGCATAAAAATCCCAATAAAATATAATAATTCGCCTGCTGAAAGAATGGTCACGATGACAAAGCATAGCGCTGTCATTGTGCCAAAAAAGCGTCCTAAAATTTTCTTATTTGCCTCAACAAACGTTAGTGTAGGTGTTTGCTTGGCTAATGTCATAAATAATTTTACATTTAGTAAACTGATTATGACACCAATAATCGCAGCAATCCATGCATCCTGCTTGGCAGCATTAGCAATGCTACCAGGTATAATTAAAATAGCTGTCCCGATGGAGTAGAGTATGGTAATAATGGTAAATTGTCTTGTGCTAATGATTTCTTTTTCCATCTTATGATGCCTCCAACTATTTATTTGGTGAATGAAACAATATATTCTTTAAGGGGTGAAAGGATAAAAGTAATACCGTCGAATGGGCTAGGTATTTTGATTTTTAGGAAAATACCCATATTTAAAACAGTGCCAATGAGTAAAAGAAGGGAAAATACGATCATGGTGTTTAGTGCTTGCTGCTGCTTTAGCTTGGGTATCCATTGGCAGGCAATTATGATAGAAATTATTAAAACGACGCTTGCCAAAATCATCTATCCTGTCTCCTTTCACTTGTTGGTTATTGAATTTTGGATAGTGCCCGATCCTTGGGTTTGCACATCGACCTTTACATCAACCTGCAATGTTGGGAAAATAGTAGCCCAATCGGATTTGATTTTTTTCCATTGCTTTGCATCAGCTCGGTGTAGAACATTGCTAAATCCTACAATATCGACCTGATAGTATTGTTGAATAGTTGCTAATGCTTGCTCAATTTGTTGTTGAATATCTTGTGCGGTTATTTGATTAATGGTCTGAATGGTTGTATCTTCTGTAAGATTGATGGTACATTTCACCTCTGCCACATTTTGAATAATATGAATTTGCACAGCTATTTTAGGCTGTCCCCGCTCAAAAGATCCCTTTACCTTCGTATCAGATTGTATAATTTCTGTTGATAATGATCCCTGTTCAGGGCAGGCAATGAT
Organism: Lysinibacillus sp. NPDC098008; assembly: GCF_044760715.1. Taxonomy (NCBI): domain Bacteria; kingdom Bacillati; phylum Bacillota; class Bacilli; order Caryophanales; family Bacillaceae; genus Lysinibacillus; species Lysinibacillus sp. NPDC098008. The sequence continues at coordinate 74,950 of NZ_JBIWBA010000001.1, read as the reverse complement.
TTCAGCCGTGCTATGAATGCTATCTTTTAAAAAGCCAATGCTTCGGCTTTCTTCCTCTGACAGCAAGCCTACAAATCGCCCCTCCTCTAAAACGGCTAAGCCTGCATAACGCAATAATACGGGTGTTTGGATTCGTTGTACATTTGTTTGGTCCATGCCTAGCTTCTTATCACCTTGAATTTCAATAGCTGCCAAAACAGTGCCCTTCTCTTTGTTATTCAGGGTATTGACTAATTCATCAATAGTAATTGTCATGATTGAGCCCCAGGCATGTTCAGAGGTTCGAAGAGAATTGACAATTTTATTAGCAGGTACTTTTTCAATGGGGGTCAGGACATTTAATACTTCCTTTGCTGTCGCCTCATAAGACATAATCACATTGAAATCATTGCGAAACTCATGATCGCGCGCAATAAAATCGAGCGGTTCCTGAATGCCCTCTTTGGCAAGGTCTTCTCCTAGCACAACGACTTGCAGGTGCGAAAAATAGGGCTTTCTTGCTGCAAGTGTTGTCATTTTTCGCAATGCCTCAAAGATGCTTTTTTCCTTTGTATGGTATGTAACGACAGGGGAGCGTTGCGCAGAAACTTGACGCACGGAAATTTCACTAGGGTCAACAATTTGCACGGTGATTTCATAGTCATCTCCGACCTTATCAATACCAAGTGCTATAGCAATCGCTAATTCATTTAATTCATGTTTACTCCAGCATCCACCTAATAGCAAGGTCAGGATGCATAGTAAGCCAATTTTTTTTATTTTTGTCATTACTTATTCCTTTCGTCCTTTACGAGTGATATAGGAACGTCCTCTAACGATGTTTTTTTGATTAATCAAGCGAGGTCGTGTCAGCAATCGACTGCGTGGGAACAATAGAAATGCATCTTTTTGATCCTTTGTGATAAACGGTGCAAATGGGCTTAAATAAGGCACGCCAAATGTACGAATGCTACATAAATGAAGAATGATCAGCATAATGCCAAACATAACACCGAATAAGCCAAACATGGCTGCCACAATCATTAAAGGGAAGCGTAGCACACGAATGGTATTCGATAAGCCATATGCTGGAAATAAAAAGCTACAAATGGCTGTTAAGGCTACAATAATCACCATTACTGCTGATACAACGCCTGCATCAACCGCTGCCTGCCCAATAACAAGCGTACCAACAATGGATACAGCAGGTCCAATGGTCCTTGGCATACGAAGTCCTGCCTCACGTAATATTTCAAAGGCAACCTCCATAATTAATGCTTCCACGACGGCTGGAAAGGGCACACCCTCTCGTTGGGAGGCGATACTAATCAGCATGGGTGTTGGCAGCATTTCTTGGTGAAAGGTTGTAATAGCTACATAAAGTGAAGGGGCAACTAAGGCTAAGCTAATACCAAAAAATCGTAATATACGAATGAGCGTGCTAATAAACCAGTGCTGATAGTAATCCTCTGCTGATTGTAGAAAGGATGTGAATAATGCAGGTACAACTAATACAAAGGGTGTACCATCGACCAATATCGCTACTTTGCCTTCAAGCAGTTCAGCTGCAATAACGTCGGGACGCTCAGAGTTGTAGACAGTAGGAAAAATCGATTTTTTCTCATCTTGTATATAATCCTCAATATAGCCGCTCTCTAAAATGCTATCTGTCTGAATACGGTCTAAACGTGCTAATACTTCAGCGACAATTTTGTCATTAGCAATGCCATTGATATACATGATAGCTATATTGGTTTGTGTCACATCACCAATAACACGAGATTTTATCCAAAGGTTAGGGCTTTTAATTTTTCGGCGAATTAATGCTGTATTGGTCCGTAATGTTTCTGTAAAGGCTTCTTTTGGTCCGCGAATAACAGATTCGGTGGATGGCTCTGTAACAGCGCGATCTTTCACATTTTTCGTGTTGGTAGCAATGCCTGCTGCAAAGCCGTCCAAAAGAATGACAGTTTCACCATTGAAAATCGCTCGATACAATGTTGTAAAATGCTCGATATTTGCAATATCACCAACTGTTAAATAGGCATTCCCAATATATTGCTGAATTGTGGCTATATCAATCTGCTGTTCTTCTTCGATATGGGCTGTTAATTTATCAATAGTATCATCTGCAATCATCATTTTATCAGCTAAGCCATCAATCGAAATAACAGCAAGGGTGTAGTGATCTACGCTATCAATGATTATTTCACGTATCATAAGGTCATTACTATGACCGAGTGCATGCTTAATTGTTTGCAGATTTTTAGATAGTGATGTATATAATGGGGAGGTATCGGTATTGTGAGAGATCGTCATGCGTGTTCCTCCTCAACTAGGACAGTCATTATTTATAGAATAGACAATTTTAGCGGGAGATAAACGATAGTAGACATTAAAAAAAGCAATATATCTTAGCGATATACTGCTTTATGTACGATAGTCGTATTGTAATTCATCGTTACTTGTATCAACATCTACATATAAACTATGCTCGTTAAAGAACCATAAATCTTTTTCTTCGATGTAATAGGTTACATCATCAACCACGGTTTGCACACCAATGGCAATCGGTTCTTCACGTGTCATCCCAAGTGAAAAGCCTTCATGAAATGGGCTAGAGCCACCATAGCGAGCATAAAAGCGAATCGTATCGCCAGGCTCCACTTCCATCTCCTGTTTAAACCATTGTAATGCCTGATCTGTTAATGCAATGTTCATACGTATATGCTCCTCTCTTTTCCTAAAGCCATTTGACCTTTGGCTCCGTGCCATTTTTAATACGGGCAATATTAGCACGGTGACGGTAAATAATAAAGGTAAATAAAAAGGCTACTAGGATACCTAATGCATAATCGCCTGTAACAAAATAATAAACGATTGCATAAATAAGTGCTACTAATGCGGCTATCATAGATGTTAAGCTAACGATTTTTGTGATTTTTAATGTCACAATAAATGTAATAAAGAGCAGAACGAAGAGCGGCCATGAGTAACCAAGCAATACCCCTGCTGATGTTGCCACTGCTTTGCCGCCACGGAAATTGGCAAAGATAGGGAACATATGACCAATTACCGCAACCAAGCCAAGCATTAATGGATGGATGGAGCTATCTGCAAAAAAAGGCAATGCCACTAATAAAACAGCGGCTGTCCCCTTTAAAACATCCATGATTGTTACAACAATGCCTGCCTTTTTCCCTAAGATGCGAAAGGTATTGGTTGCACCTAGGTTCCCACTGCCATGCTCACGAATATCTGTATGATAAAAAAGTTTGCCTATCCATAATCCAGAAGGTATAGAGCCGATTAGATAAGCGCATAAAATAATAAGTCCATTGATCATAAGGTGGATTCCTTTCCTTCACTTGATAACGAATAGTTTGTCACAAGTATTTTACACTTTTTCTTGCGAATCTACAATGTTCGGAAGGAGAATTCGTAGCAAGCCTTGAATTCAATAGATAATCCAACTACTAGAGAGTAATTGGGTAAATATAGGGATAATGGTCATTTTGTCAATCGATCATTCCTTTGATAGAATAGTAGTCTGACGCTAGTTTGTCCGTTCAAATGTTTGCAACTAAATATGAAAGGGTTCGTCAAATGATACGGACGATAAGTAGCTAGCTGTGTTGTTGAAATCCCAATTTTAAGCAAGTGTTGCAGATGTTTACTATATACAAAGTAAAATAACAACGACTTGTCGCTAGTGCTTGACAGGAAATGCTATGATTGATTAGGATGAGAATAGTAATAGAACATGCGTTTGTTTTTTGGAGGGGAATTTTTTGACGAATAAACAGTCACCGAGCGTCTATAATGATGACGCCATACAAGTATTAGAAGGATTAGAAGCGGTACGCAAACGACCTGGCATGTATATCGGTTCAACGGATGGCCGTGGACTTCACCACCTTGTGTATGAAATTGTAGATAATGCGGTGGATGAAGCGCTGGCTGGCTTTGGGGCTCATATTATTGTCACGATTCACAATGATCAAAGTGTAAGTGTGCGTGACTTTGGGCGTGGGATGCCGACAGGGATGCATAAAATGGGAAAGCCAACGCCTGAAATTATTTTTACTGTGTTACATGCTGGCGGAAAATTTGGGCAAGGCGGCTATAAAACAAGCGGCGGCTTGCATGGTGTAGGCTCTTCTGTTGTGAATGCGCTATCAACGTTTTTAGAGGTAACGATTCATCGTGACGGGAAAATCTATCGTCAGCGTTTTGAAAATGGTGGACATCCTGTGACAACGCTTGAAGACATCGGACAAACAAAGCAAACAGGAACACTTGTTCGTTTTTTGCCAGATGAAACAATTTTCTCTGTGACGAAATTTAACTATGATACATTAGCAGAGCGTTTACGCGAGTCAGCCTTTTTATTAAAGGGCTTAAAAATTGAATTAATTGATGAGCGCGAGGAAGGCAAAAAGGATGTGTTCTTTTATGAGAACGGCATTGAAGCTTTCGTTGCGTATTTGAATGAAGAAAAGGATGTGCTACATCCTGTAAAATATGTAGAAGGTATCCAAGATGATATTGAAGTAGAATTTGCCTTTCAATATAACGATGGCTACTCGGAAACAATTTTATCCTTTGTCAATAATGTGCGTACGCGTGATGGTGGCACACATGAAACAGGTGCAAAAGCGGCACTCACACGTGTATTTAATGAGTATGCAAGAAAAATTGGCTTGCTGAAGGAAAAGGATAAAAACCTAGAAGGAACGGATATTCGGGAAGGTCTAGCAGCCATTGTATCTGTGCGAATTCCAGAGCATTTACTGCAATTTGAAGGACAAACAAAGGGTAAACTTGGTACAAGTGAAGCTCGTTCTGCCGTAGATAGTGTTGTATCTGAGCAAATTTTATATGTGCTGGAGGAAAATGCAGAATTATCGGCATCTCTTGTGCGAAAGGCGATTCGTGCCCAGCAAGTGCGTGAGGCGGCTCGAAAAGCGCGTGAGGATGCACGAAATGGCAAGAAAAATAAAAAGGGTAGCACGATTTTATCAGGAAAATTAACGCCTGCACAATCACGCAACGCTGCTAGAAACGAGCTGTATTTGGTCGAGGGCGATTCTGCGGGCGGCTCCGCGAAGCAAGGTCGTGATCGCACATTCCAAGCGATTTTACCATTGCGCGGGAAGGTCATTAATACCGAAAAGGCAAAGCTGCAAGATATTATGAAAAACGAGGAAATTTCAACGATTATTCATGCGATTGGCGCAGGTGTTGGGTCAGATTTCTCCGTTGAAGATTCAGCGTACAATAAAGTTGTGATTATGACCGATGCTGATACGGATGGGGCTCATATTCAAGTGCTGCTATTAACGTTTTTCTATCGTTATATGCGCCCACTTATTGAGGCAGGCAAGGTCTTTATTGCACTACCACCATTGTATAAAGTGTCCAAAGGAACAGGGAAAAAAGAAGTGGTTGAATATGCTTGGACAGAAAGCGATTTACAAAAGGCCATTAAAAAAGTGGGTAAGGGTTACATACTACAGCGCTACAAAGGGCTTGGTGAGATGAACGCAGACCAGCTATGGGATACAACCATGAACCCTGAAACACGTACATTAATTCGTGTCACAATCGAGGATGGTGCACGAGCAGAAAGACGTGTCACAACATTAATGGGCGATAAAGTAGAGCCACGTCGTAAATGGATTGAAGCCAATGTCGATTTCGGCATGGAGGATGATGTCAATATTTTAGACAATGAATTCATCCAGCAGGAGGAGGGCCAAGCATGAATAGTACGGAAAAGTTTCAAGATTTACCTTTAGAAGAAGTAATGGGTGACCGTTTTGGTCGCTATAGTAAATATATTATTCAAGACCGCGCGTTGCCTGATGCACGTGACGGTCTTAAACCTGTACAGCGCCGTATTTTATATGCAATGTATACAGAGGGCAATACACATGATAAGCCATTCCGTAAATCGGCTAAAACCGTCGGGAATGTGATTGGGAATTACCATCCACACGGCGATAGCTCTGTCTATGAAGCGATGGTACGTATGAGTCAGGATTGGAAAGCGCGTCATATGCTGATTGAAATGCATGGAAATAATGGCTCAGTGGATGGGGACCCGCCTGCTGCGATGCGTTATACAGAGGCACGACTTTCTACGATTGCGGCGGAAATGCTGCGAGATATCGGTAAGAAAACGGTAGAGTTTGTGCCGAACTTTGATGATCAGGATATGGAGCCAACGGTGCTACCTGCACGCTTCCCAAATTTATTGGTCAATGGCTCAACAGGGATTTCTGCTGGCTATGCCACAGATATTCCACCACATGCACTAGATGAGGTGTTAGATGCTGTTTTAATGCGCTTAGACAAGCCAACTGCTACAGTGGATGAATTAATGACGGTTATTCAGGGACCTGATTTCCCAACTGGTGGCATTATTCAAGGTGTTGAAGGCATTAAAAAGGCTTATGAAACAGGTCGTGGCAAAATTATTGTACGCGCACAGGCTGTTGTGGAGCCGATTAAGGGTGGCAAGGAGCAAATTGTTATTACGGAATTGCCATACGATGTCAATAAAGCAAATCTTGTGAAAAAAATTGATGAGCAACGCGTCGATAAGCGCCTAGAAGGAATTGCCGAAATTCGCGATGAATCCGACCGTACAGGCTTACGTATCGTCATCGAGCTGAAAAAAGATGTGCCAGGGCAAGGCATTTTACAGTATTTATTTAAAACAACCGATTTACAAATTGCTTACAATTTTAATATGATTGCCATTCATAATCGTCGTCCAACGATGATGACCCTACCATTGTTATTGGATGCTTATATCGCCCATCAAAAGGAAGTTGTCACAAATCGTTCTATTTACGATTTACAAAAAGCAAAGGATCGTTCACATATTGTTGATGGGCTAATTAAAGCACTATCTATTTTAGATGAAGTCATTGCAACGATTCGTTCTTCTAATGATAAAAAGGATGCCAAGCAGAATTTACAAGCGAAGTTCGATTTTACTGAGGTGCAGGCAGAGGCAATTGTTAGCTTGCAATTATACCGTTTAACAAATACGGATATTACGGAGCTACGTCAGGAACAGGATGAGTTAAATAAGTTAATTGCGAAGCTAGAGGGGATTCTGCAAAGTGAGGCTAAGCTTGTGCGCGTTATTAAACAAGAGTTGCTAGATATTAAGAAACGCTTTACAGAACCTCGCCGCTCGAAGATTGAGCAGGAAATTGAAGAAATTAAAATTACGTTAGATGTGCTTGTGCCAAGTGAGGAAGTGGTGGTCACTGTAACAAAGGATGGCTATATTAAACGTACATCCACACGCTCACATGCCGCTTCCAATGGGCAAGATTGTGCCATGAAGGATTCGGATTATTTATTGTATGAGGCAACGTTAAATACACAGCACCATCTATTACTCTTTACAAATCGAGGCAATTATATTTATCAGCCTGTTCATGAGCTGCCTGATATTCGCTGGAAGGAACTCGGTCAGCATATATCTAGCATTGTGCCAACAGGTGAGGATGAATCTATTATTGCTGCGTATGGCTTTGCCACTTTTGAGCGGCCAAACACATATATTCTTACAGCAACAAAGGATGGTCAAATTAAGCGATCACCATTAGCCGATTATGCTGTAACTCGTTATTCAAAGCCCATTAAAACAATGAATGTGAAGGCTGGCGATATAATGATTTATGCCGCACCTGTCACAGATGAGGTAGAGCTGATGCTCACAACGGATACTGCCTATGCTATTCGTTTCCCAATGGAAGAATTACCTGTAACAGGTGTTAAAACAGGTGGCGTAAAAGGGATCACATTAAAGGAGGGAGAATCCTTAGTGGGTGTCACTGTGTTACAGCCTGATGTAACACAGTATGTTGTTATTGTGACACAGCGCGGAGCTGTTAAGAAAATGAATGTGACGGAAGTTGAGATGGCAAGCCGAGCAAAACGCGGGCTTAAGGTCTTGACCGAGTTAAAAGCAAATCCACACCGTATTGTTGCCGTTGTGCAGGCTACCGATCAGGAGCGGGTGGTTATTGAAACGGAAAAAGGTGTACAGGAGGTCTTGGATGTACGGGCTTTAACACGTGCAGACCGTCATTCCAACGGCTCCTTTAAGGTTGATATTGCAACAGATGGCGCCATTTCGCATGTCGTGATTGACAAAAAAGAAGACGTAGAAGAAAGCTAGTTACAGGTTCACCGCCTAGTATCACGATACAGGGCGGTGTTTTTTCTATCTTGAAAATTATCTATTCCTCGCTTTACTCACCGAATAGCCTATAATATGATAGAAACATAGGGAGATATAAAATAGTGTCGGATTATGGCAATACATCGAAAATATAGGAAATTTTAAAATAACTAAGAAAGGAGCTTATGGATGACAGATCGCCAATTACTTGAATTAATGCTGCAAAAAGTAACAGGTATGGAAACGAATATCGGGGATATGAAAGTGGATATCCAAAATATGAAGGTAGATATTCAGGAAACAAAAACAGATATTTTGAATATTAAAGCAGATATGCAAGGCATGAAAGCCGATATTCAAGATACAAAAACAGATATTTTGAATATTAAAGCAGATATGCAAGGCATGAAAGCTGATATTCAGGAAACAAAGACGGATATTTTAAATATCAAAGCCGATATTCAGGAAACAAAAACAGATATTCTAAATATCAAAGTAGATATGCAAGGCATGAAAGCCGATATTCAGGAAACAAAGACGGATATTTTAAATATCAAAGCCGATATGCAAGACATGAAGTCGGATATTCAGGAAACAAAAACAGATATTCTAAATATCAAAGCCGATATGCAAGACATGAAGTTGGATATTCAGGATACAAAAACAGATATCCTAAATATTAAAACAGATATGCAGGATATGAAGATAGATATTCAAGGTCTACAAGCGGAGCAGAAGAAAACAAATGAGCGCTTAGATGGCATAGAGGCAAAACAGCATCTTGTCTATGAGCAAACGGGGAAATTATCTGAATATCATTCGGAAATGATGACAAAGTTAGCAACATTAGCAACAAAGGAAGATTTAGACTACTTCGATATTAAAATTTCGCAGCATGACCGTGATATTTTTCAATTAAAAAGAAAAGCTTAAGCCTTTCATAGCAGAACGAATAAAAATATGCTTGTTATCTTGTTGTATCTATGGGTATAATAATCAACGAAAAGTTCATAGTGAAAGAATGTAGGGGGGCTAGTAGTTGCTAGCTGAGATTGTGTCCGATAGGCACTGACCCTTTGAACCTGATTTGGCTCGTACCAGCGTAGGGAACATCTATTCAAAAAAGAAAATTTTTGGAAGCTGATTGTGATACGTCTGGGAGAAATCCTAGACGTTTTTTATTTTGGTGCAGCGTGTGGTTATAGATGGTGTTATAAATAGGCTTCACGTGCATTTTGCCAATGTTCTTCTGGTACTAACATTCATTGTATGAACGCTTTTATATTTTAAACTAGGAGGATTTCGCATGAAGAAATGGTCATTTATTGTATTGACAGTTGCTGCACTGCTTGCACTCGTAGGCTGTGGTGAGAAGAAGGAGGATAAGCAAGCAAAGGATGCACCGAAAAAGGTTTCTGTTGTGCTTGATTGGACACCAAACACGAACCATACAGGGCTTTATGTAGCCGAAAAGCTTGGTTATTTTGAGGAACAGGGCTTAGATGTCGAGATTATAATGCCTGGTGAGGCAGGAGCTGATCAGCTTGTGGCATCTGGGAAGGCGGAATTTGGTGTAAGCTATCAGGAAGGGATTACACAGGCACGTATACAGGATGTGCCACTTGTTTCCATCGCTGCGATTATTCAGCATAATACATCTGGTTTTGCTTCTCTTGCCTCTAAGGGGATTACGTCGCCAAAGGATTTTGAAGGGAAAACATATGGTGGCTGGGGTGCGCCACTTGAGCAAGCGGTATTGCAATCCTTAATGCAAACGGAAGATGCAGATATCAATAAGCTTGATATTGTGAATGCAGGCGATTTAGATTTCTTCACCATGATGCAAAAGGATATTGATTTTGCATGGATTTATTATGCATGGACAGGCATTGAGGCAGAGCTTCGTGGAGAAAAGATTAATATGTTGTATTTAACGGATTATAGTGAGCAGCTTGATTATTATACACCTGTCTTGGCAACAAATGAAAAGATGATTGAAAACAATCCTGATACGGTGAAGGCTTTTGTCGCTGCGGCAGCAAAAGGCTATGAATATGCGATCGAGCATCCTAGCGAGGCGGCTGATATTTTACTAGAAGCGGCTCCTGACTTAGATAAAGAGCTGGTACATAAAAGTCAAGAATGGTTAGCAGATAAGTATCAGGATGATGCTGTACAATGGGGTGAGCAAAAATTAGCTGTTTGGGAAAACTATGCAAAGTGGATGGCAAGCAATCAGGTGTTAGAGGGCGATTTTAACGCTGAGCAAGCCTTTACAAATGATTTCTTACCGAAAAAGGAGAAAAACTAATATGGCAAATTCATTAATTAGTGTACAAATTATTCCGAAAACAGAAAAATATGAGGATATTATTCCTTATGTTGATGCGGCTATTGCTGTTATTGATGCATCAGGTGTGAAGTATGAGGTACACCCGCTTGAAACAACAATGGAGGGGGAGCTATCAACATTGCTGCAAATTATTGAGAAAATGAATGATAAAATGATTGAACTTGGTGCTATTAATGTAATTACACAGGTGAAAATTTTATATCAGCCATCTGGTATTACGATGCATACATTAACGGAGAAATATCAGTAATGAAACAAGCGTTACACAAGGGAAGGACGATATTTTTTATCGCCTTCCTCTTATTCATATGGGAACTAATCGTGTATGTGGCTGAAGTTCCTCAATGGCTACTGCCTGCACCAAGTGTCATTGTGCGAGAAGGCTTCCAGTCCTATCAAACCTTTATACCACATGCTTTAGCAACGGTGCAATTAGCGTTATTAGGGCTTGTTATTGGGATTGGCTGCGGTCTTATCGTTGCTATTATTCTGCATCGTTTTACATTTATTCGGGAATTGTTTTATCCAATTCTTATTATGTCGCAAAATATTCCGATTCTTGTCTTAGCACCACTGCTTATTATTTGGTTTGGCTTTGGCTTATTACCAAAGTTAATTATTATTTGTCTGGTTTGCTTTTTCCCTATTGTGATTGCAACGATGGATGGCTTTCGTCAAACTGACGCTGCACTAAAGCATTATTTTCAAATGATTGGTGCATCCAAGGCACAAACCTTTTGGAAGCTCGAATGGCCCTATGCCTATCCAGCTATTTTTTCAGGGGTTAAAATTGCGGCTACCTACAGTGTGATGGGCGCTGTGATTGCTGAGTGGCTTGGTGCTAAAAAGGGAATTGGTGTATATATGACCTTAGCACAGTCCTCCTTCCGCACAGATCGGGTATTTGTGGCGATTTTTGCGATTGTTTTGCTAAGCTTATTGTTATTTAGTAGCATTCGTTTACTTGAAAAATTTATGGTGAAGGGGAGAGGCTATAATGCTGAGCATTCAAAACATCGTTAAGTCCTTTGATACCCTTCAAGTTCTTAAGGATATATCCTTTGAGGTGAGGGATGGCGAGTTTGTGGCGATTATTGGGCCTTCAGGCAGTGGCAAAAGCACACTTTTTCAATTAATTGGTGGTGTATCGTCCATTGATCAAGGGGCAATTTTATTAAATGGTGAGGCTATTCAGCACAAGCGGGGAACGATTGGCTATATGCCGCAGCAGCCTTCTTTGTTGCCATGGCGGACGATTATAGAGAATGTCACGATTGTGGAGGAGCTTACAGGTAAGCCCGATAGAGAGCGTGCCAAGGCATGGTTAGAAAAGGTTGGACTTGCTTCCTTTATCCATGCATATCCTCATGAACTATCAGGGGGGATGCAGCAGCGTGTATCCTTTATCCGTGCCATTGTGAGTGATAAGCCTATTTTATGCTTAGATGAGCCATTTTCAGCGTTGGATGAATTTACACGACTTGAAATGCAGGCATGGCTTTTATCTATTTGGGAGCAATATCGTAAGTCGATTTTATTTGTCACCCATAGTATTGAGGAAGCGCTTTTTTTAGCGGATCGTATTCTTATATTAACGAAACGCCCTGCCTCCATCAAAAAAGAAATTATTGTGCCATTTGCTAGACCACGGCAAGGAGAGATTCGCCATTCTGCTGCATTTACAGCATTGAAGCAGCAGCTATTTACATACTTACAGGAAGAAAAGGAGGATATCTATGCTGATTGATGCGCATATTCATTTAGAGCAATATAAGGATGAAGAAATTCCTTCCTTGCTGGATGAGGTAGACGCTGTGATTGCTGTGAGTATGGAGCTATCCTCCTGCCAAAGAACACACCAATTAGCCAAAATGTATAGCAAGGTAAAGGCAGCATTTGGCTTTCATCCCGAGCAGCCTGTACTTAGTCAGATGGATGAGGATGCATTGTTTAAGTGGATTCGTCGTTATCAGGATCATATGGTCGCAGTAGGTGAGGTAGGCTTACCGTACTATTTAAGGCAGGAACAGGCGATTGACAATGCTCCCTATATCGCTTTGCTAGAGCGTTTTATTGTCTTGGCAAAGGAGCTTCGTAAACCAATTATTTTACATGCAGTGTATGAGGATGCGATGATTGCCTGTGATTTACTTGAAAAGCATCAGGTTCAGCGAGCGCATTTTCATTGGTTTAAAGGGGATCAGGCAGTGGTGCAACGGCTGATTCAGCATGGCTACGCTATTTCCATCACGCCTGATTGCTTATATGAGGAAGAGATTCAGCAATTAATTCAAGCTTATCCGATTGAATTGATGATGGTGGAAACAGATGGTCCATGGCCGTTTGAGGGGCCTTTTGCAGGTAAGCGTACAGCGCCATGGATGATGCATTCAACCATTCGGATGATTGCGGCGATCAAGGGGATAACTGCACAGGAAGCGGCATATATACTGATGCAAAATACAAAAAATTTCTATCAACTTTAACGCTGAAAAGCAGTATCGGTAACGATTTAATCGTGCTGATACTGCTTTTTATATTTAGTGTGCCCCTGTTCCAATTGCTCACGCTTTGTTTTGGTGATTCGTTCATGTGTGCTAAATGAGGTAGATTGACGATGCTTTTCAACATCCTTGCCGCTTGTGCGCTTTATATGCTTGCGCCTCTTCTTTGCCTTTGATTGTGACATATTTATGCCTTCCTTTCTAAAAAAGTAACACCTCGTAAGTATGATACTTACGAGGTGCTTACATGTATTAGTGAGATACGTCCTGTACAGAAATACCTGTGTTTGCTTTAACATCCACTTCACGATATTTCGCTTCATCACTTTCTTTAGAAAGCAATGTGCCAATAAAGCCACCAAGGAAGCCTAGTGGTACAGAGATAAGGGCTGGGTTCGTTAACATAATTAACGGTTCACCAACGAAAATAGCAGCACCTTCAACTGGATTCCATACGTTTGGTGATACAGCTACGATCGCTAATGCTGAAATTAACCCTGTTAACATCGCTGTTACAGCACCCGCTGTATTAAAGCGTTTCCAATAAATTGTGTAAATAATTACTGGAAGGTTAGCAGAACCCGCAATACAGAATGCAAGCGATACTAGGAACGCAACGTTTAATGTTTGTGCACCAAGTGCTAATAGGATAGAAATAACAGCGATTGTGATTGAGCCGATACGAGCTGCAAGCACTTGCTCTTTCTCTGAAATTTTACCCTTTTTAATAATTTGACCATAAATATCATGAGATAGGGCAGATGCACCCGAAAGTACAAGACCTGCTACTACCGCTAGAATTGTCGCAAATGCTACCGCACAAACGAATGAGAATAGAATATCGCCACCAAGTGCGTCTGCAAGAAGTGGAGCAGCCATGTTACCAGCAGGGTTAGCTGCAATAATCTCTTCTTTTCCAACGAATGCTGCTGCACCGAAGCCTAAGAAGATTGTTAATATATAGAATAAACCTACAATCCAAGTAGCCCAAATTACAGATGAACGAGCTGTTTGTGCATCTTTTACTGTAAAGAAGCGCATTAGGATATGTGGTAGACCTGCAGTACCTACTACTAAGGCAATTAACATCGAAATTGTATCAATACCGTTTGTATAGCGTAAGCCAGGATTTAAGTATGCTGCACCGTTATCCGTAGCCGTTGCCATTTCTCTAAACATTGTCGCAATACTGAAATCAAATTTCAGTAATACTAAGAAGGAAATAATCACAGTACCTAACATTAAAAGACAGGCTTTAATAATTTGTACCCAAGATGTTGCTGTCATACCACCGAATAGTACGTAGGTTGTCATCATCACACCTACGATTAATACGGCGATCCAATAGTCAATTCCTAAAAGTAATTGAATAAGTGCTCCTGCACCAACTAGCTGTGCAATCATGTAGAATAAAACAATTGTAATTGTACTTAAAGCCGCCGTTCCGCGAACTTTTGCATTATTAAAGCGCGCTGTAATCATATCAGCTAATGTAAATTTCCCAAGGTTACGTAATGGCTCCGCTACGATGTATAATACCACTAAGTAAGCTACTAAATAACCAATAGAGAAGAAGAAACCATCAAATCCGAATAATGCGACTGCACCAGCTATCCCTAAGAAAGATGCTGCAGATAAATAGTCACCTGCAATAGCTAGTCCATTTTGCCAGCCTGTTAAACCACCACCAGCAGTGTAGAAATCACTTGCTGAAGATGTGCGCTTAGATGCCCACCATGTAACAACTAATGTTAAACCAACAATGGCTACGAAGAAAAATATAGCTGTAAAGCTCATCGGCGGCCACCTCCGTTTTCATATTCGGCAATAATCGCCTTTGCTTCTTTGTCATAGCTATTTGCCTTCGCTACATATAAATGACATAACCCCCATGTCATAAGGAATAGTCCTGCAGAGTAAATCCACACCCAAGTAATCTCCCCAAATGCCTTTTGGTGTAGAATTTCCGTATATGATGTCAAAATTGGTAACATCATGTAAGCTGCTAAAAATATGACAGTCATAGACCACAGGAAAGAATTTTTCTTTCGTACAAGTGCCTTGAATGACTCTTGCTTTGCAATTGCCTCATAATCAATTACGACTTCTTTTTTTGTTTGATTGTTCGCCATTAACATTCCCCATTTTGTGTTTTTTTTCTGCCTTAAGACTTATTTTTGCTAGTTTAGTGAATTCACATTTTCATTTTATGAAACAGTTCACGAAATTGCAATACATTTCAGAAAAATTATGCAAAAAAAATTTCTCAGAAAATAGTCCTAAAAGAGAAAAAGCGTTTAGAAACCTAGCATTCAAAGGGTTTTAGAATATTCAGATAAATAAATGAGGCGAAGGGAAATCTAGGTTTTCAAGAAAAACAGAAGGGTAAATTTACAAAATAATAATGTTTTTTCAAGCGAAAATAAACACTATTTACCTAGTGAATACTGGTTTTTTTCTGTTTTTTGGAAGTAAAATAATATTGTTCGATAAGTAATTTAGTAGAAATTCAATAACAAAAAATGCGAAAAAATCGACAAAAAATCGTTTTTTTCGCATCTTTTTCTGTAAATTTTGAATAGAAATTCAGTCTGTTAAATTAATGAGAAACATCTGACACAGACACACCTGTATTTGCCTTTACACGAATTTCTTTATAAATACGCTCTGCCTCTGCATCCGTTGCTTTGTTAGATGACAAAATTGTCCCTAGATAGCCTGCAATAAAGCCTAGTGGAATCGTAATAATAGCTGGTACAGCAAGTGGCACAAGTGGAGTACCCACAAAAATAGCTGCGCCTTCAACAGGACTCCAGACATTTGGTCCCATTGCCCCTAAAACTAAACATGATACTAAACCTGTAACCATTGCTGTTACAGCACCTGTTGAATTGAACTTTTTCCAATAAATTGTATAAAGAATGACAGGCAAATTCGCTGAAGCACCAATACAAAATGCAAAGGATACAAGGAATGAAACATTTAAGCTTTGCGCAAATAAAGCTAAAATAATCGACACAATCGCAATCGAAATAGAGCCTGTACGAGCAGCGATTACTTGCTGCTTTTCTGTTAATTGTCCATTTTTAATAATTTCCCCATAAATATCATGAGAAATAGCAGAAGCTCCTGTTAATACTAAGCCAGATACAACCGCTAAAATTGTCGCAAAGGCTACAGCACCAATAAATGCCATCAATACATCTCCACCTAAGTAATGTGCAAGCAGTGGGGCAGCCGTATTGCCAGCTTTACTTTCGGCAAGAATTTGATCAAGCCCTACAAAGTTTAATGCACCGAAGCCTAAGAAAATTGTTAATGAGAAGAAAATAGCTGTAATCCAAGTTGTCCAAGAAATAGAAGCACGTGCTGTTTTGGCATCTTTTACTGTAAAGAAACGCATTAAAATATGTGGTAAACCTGATGTCCCTAAAACTAAAGCCATCATCATCGAAACAGAGTCAATTGTACTTGTATATTTAATGCCTGGTACAAGGAATTCCTCACCATGATCGACCGCAATCGTATCGAACATTTTCATGAGTGAAAAATCAAATTTTACTAACACTAATGTTGCTAATAAGCCTGTCCCAAATAATAGAAGACTTGCTTTAATAATTTGTACCCAAGACGTAGCTGTCATGCCACCAAATAATACATAGGTTGTCATCATCACACCGACAATTAATACCGCAATCCAATATTCAATGTCAAATAGTAGCTTAATAAGCGCACCAGCACCTACTAGCTGTGCAATCATATAAAGAATCACAATAATAATTGTGCCTGATGCTGCCACACCACGAATGCGCTTTTCATTAAAGCGTGCTGTCAGCATATCAGCTAATGTATAGCGACCTAAATTACGCATAGGCTCAGCAATCACATAAAGCAGCACTAAATTGGCTACTACATAACCAACAGAGAAGAAGAAACCATCAAAGCCTGTTAAAGCAATAGCGCCAGACACCCCAAGAAATGCTGCTGCAGATAAATAGTCACCTGCAATGGCAAATCCATTTTGCCAGCCCTTTAAACCACCGCCAGCCGTATAAAAATCAGCCGCAGAGGATGTGCGCTTTGCTGCAATATATGTAACAACAAGCGTTAAACCAACAATTGCTAAAAAGAAACTAATCGATACTAAATTCATTTATTTTCCGCCTTTCGCTTGATACTCTGCTAGCACAGCAGCTGCAGCTTTATCGAATGAAGCAGCTTTTTTTACATATACCGTACAGAGCACAATTGTCATAATAAATAATCCTGCAGAATAAACCCAAACACCCGTAATATTACCAAAGAATTTTTGTTGTAGTACAGGCTGGAAAGCAAGAATCGGCAGCAAGATATAAAGGATTAGAAAGATTGCTGTAATCGAGAACAGGAAGGTGTTTTTCTTTCTTACAAAGCGATTGAACGATTCCATTGCTTCAATTGCATCATAATCAATTGCTTGCCCCTGTTTTGTGTTTGAAACGTTAGCCATTATTATTCCCCCTAAAGTTATATATTTCTGTTTTAAACGACATATTTCTTGATGACTCGTCGTTATATTCACTTATTTTATGAGGGAGATTTCTATAATGCAATACTAAATTTCGATTTTTAAAAATTTTTAGTTAAATATAAAATAATGGAATAACATAGAAATAATAAGGATTTACTAGAAAAAATTTTTAGGAAAGCGAAAGAAATTTTCTATAGAAATAGTATTTTAAAAATAATTTATAATAGAGAATAAGAAGTATAGGACGAAATTTAAACATAAAAGAGAATTTTCTGTAATTTATTATTGTACAATTAAGATTTCGAGAATGTTAAAAAATAGGAAAAGTTGTTATATAACAACTAGATGCTATTGAAAGAAATAGTAAAAATAAGCTTTAAAAAATTTTTAAAAAAATTGCTTTGTTTGGCAAATTTGCGGCAATATCAGTTCGCAGCAAGACCATTATGTTGTATTTAACTGCTAGAATGCATAAAATAAGATGGTGAACTGAAGGGAAGTGAGTAATGATAATGAAAAAGAAACGTATTGTACTGCTTTTAATACTAACAATCAGTAGTATTTTAACGGCGTGTGGCAGCTATAAATTTGAGCCATCATTAAATATTGAGGTTCAAGATTTTTCGATGACAAACCAGCACAATGAGCAAGTACAATTAGAGGATTTAAAGGGGAAGCCATGGCTAGCAATGTTTATCTTTACAAATTGTACAACCGTCTGTCCGCCAATGACGTTTAATATGACAGGCATTCAGGAGGAGCTAGCGGATAAAGGCATGAAGGATTATCAAATTGTTGCCTTTAGTGTAGACCCTGAGGTAGATCAACCTGAGGTATTGGCGAATTACTTAAGCAATTATAATGTTGTAGATGAAAGCAAATGGCAGCTACTAACGGGCTATGAGCAAAAATTTATTGAACAATTTGCACGTCAATCCTTTAATTCAGTTGTTAAAAACGATCCAAATTCAGACCAGGTCATACATATGTCACGTTACTATTTAGTTAATGCGGATGGCACAGTTGTGAAAGATTATGATGGCGCAACAGACGTCCCAGTCGAAAGCATTGTCGCAGATATGAAAGCTCTTATTAAGGAGAGCAAATAATGCAGTAGTCCATGTGACTGCTGTATTATTTTATCAAAAAATAATATACATCCAGTCAAAATGAAATACTAAAATCAATATATGTATGATTCGTATTATATTATGCTTTATAGTATTAATTTAATAAGTGATTTTTTAGATAAAAGTTCAAAAAATTTATTAATAGAATAAGTTTTATATATCCATGTGCTTTGCTGCAGAAGAACACGCTAGAGGAGTGGGTTGGATTGGCTTTTCCCTCGTTTCTAATGTAAACTGCTCATTGTTACATCAGGTGTAGGTACATGGGAATGCCAATGCGCGTCGGTACGAATAAGAGGATTGAGGGATATTTTTCTTTATTCCAACTCCTCACAAATAATTTTAGTTTACATAATATAAATTATAGGAAGTTATATTTCATTGAAAAGTATACTTATAATAGTGAGATATTTTAGTGTACATGGACATCAAAGTCTAAACTTTACTTAATTATCAAAAAAGTTTAGACTTTGGTGTCTTCTTTTTTATTCCTCATAGGATTCACTCAAACAAATGTTTCTATATATAAAAAAAGAAACCGCATAGCAAATGTTTATTCTTCATTTCGTATTTTGTGTGTGGCATTCACTTTATGTTCCCGTAATGTAATGATAAATAATAGCATTATTTCTTTGATTTGAGATTGGAGTGCTTTTCTACGGGCCAATGTGTTTTGCAATGAAAAAATACACAGTAGTGCAATTGCAAATGCAGAGTGTTGCAACTTGACACGGAGCCTCTGCGAGCATGATTAAAAAGCCTCGGAGCCAGCTATATCAAGGGCTGGCTTTTGCCTAAACGAGGCTATCATGCCCGCCACTCCATGTAAAGTTACAACGCCAAGTGTATTGCAATACTCTGCACTTTTATTTTGCATTACACAGCCAAAAACATTTCTAGACGATCTTTCAATGATTCATCTCCTTTTTGGCACCAATCTATAAAAGTTTTAATGTGTTTTATAGACATTCAGGTTTTTTTCAGACACTCAATAGTAATTAAACCTGAAATAGCTTCATCGTCAAAGATTCGATTCCCACTTTTACTCTTTTCTATATTAAGAATTAAACCCTCCTTATCGTAATACCTAAGAGTTGAGATACTTAAATTGAATTACTTTGCTACTTCTCCTATTGTATACATAAACTTTTATTAAATTTCAATGTAAAATCAGCTTACATATTAATGAAAAATTTTCTTCAAAATAATATAAATTTTATATATAAACATAAATTCTCCTTAAAAATATCATCTATATTTCACATTTCAAATGTATATTATTCTTGTAAGTGAAATTATATTTTTTTAGGAGGCTTTATGAAGAATTTATACAATCGTTTTTGGCGATGGCACTTTTTTGCTGCATTATTTATTACTCCCCTCTTACTTACTTTAACAATTAGTGGTATAGGGTACCTATTCTACACAGACGTTGAGAACAAGCTCTACTCTGATGCTTTCTTTGGAGATAGTAAAGAAACAACAAGCATTACTATCGATGAAGGGATTGAGCAAGCAAAGGCAAAATTTAGTGACTATACTGTCAGTAAAGTAATAGTTTTAGACGAACCTTATAATACGCGCTTAACGATGACTAACAGTGAAGGCGAACAAAAGTATGTCTTTTTAGATGATAATAATCAGGTAGTAGATAGTCAGGATGCAAACTATACATTTTCAAATATCATGCGTAATCTCCATAGCTCTTTATTCATAGGTGGGACATTCGTAAACTACTTAGTGGAGCTTGCTGCATGCTGGGCTATTTTCTTGTTGCTATCAGGCCTATACATGACTTTTAGAAAGAAAATATGGAAGAAAGTGCAGACAGAAACATCTCGTATTCGATCCCGGAGATGGCACAGTATTTTAGGTGTTATTATCACAATTCCTATGATTGCTATTATTTTTACAGGCTTACCATGGTCAGCATTTATGGGGAACTTTATCTACACAGCTGCACAACAAAATCCATCCATCGGAATTCCTGAACTGAATTCAAATCCACCAACATCTGATATCAATGAAATTCCATGGGCTACTCGTAAAAATGAAATGCCCACTTCTAATTCTGAAGATCATTCAGGTCATGCAGGTCATGGAGGATCTCAAAGTGTTCCTGATTATTCGAATGAATATGCAATGTCAGTTGGTAAATTGATGGAGCATGTTGAAAGTGAAAACATTTCTAAACCTTATTC
The DNA here is from genome assembly GCF_044760715.1 of Lysinibacillus sp. NPDC098008. Lineage (NCBI taxonomy): Bacteria > Bacillati > Bacillota > Bacilli > Caryophanales > Bacillaceae > Lysinibacillus > Lysinibacillus sp. NPDC098008. The sequence continues at coordinate 54,064 of NZ_JBIWBA010000001.1, read as the reverse complement.
TATTATTTTACCTAGCTCAGAAGAAGGTGTTTTTACAGTTGCGAAGGGTTCAAACACTGGTGTAACAGGTTTGGATGTAAATCCAAATGAAGAAGTCACTAATTATTTTGACCAATACACTGGCTCACTTATTTCATCTGTCGGATATAATGAATATGGTATTCTAGGAAAGTGGTTTACATGGGGAATTCCATTACATGAAGGACATCTATTTGGTTGGCCAAATAAAATAATCAATCTATTTATTTGTCTAGCATTTTTATATTTAATCTACCTTGGCTTTAAAACATGGTTATTACGTAGACAAAAGGGTATGATTTCTGCACCACCTATGCCAAAAGAAATATCTATTCCATTTTGTATTTTCATGATTTTACTAGGTGTCATTATGCCACTCTTTGGAATTTCTCTTATTGTAGTTGTTTTAATCGAACTAATTTTTGGGTTTACAAAAAAAGGAATAAAACCTCCATTCAAGGAAGTAAATAACGATTCAATAAAGTATACTCATAATAATAAAAACCAGGTGTTAAAACAATAAGCACCTGGTTTTTATTGTTAATATTTAGTTAATATCGTTCTTACAAGCTTTTTATAATTTCATCTATATATGCCTCATCAATGGGTCCAAAAACTTCATGAACAATCTCTCCATTTGCGCTTAGAAATATTGTAGTGGGTATTGTAAAACCACCGAATCGCTTTCGGATATCTCCAGTTTCATCCATTAAAATGGGTAAATCCCATCCCTTTTTATTAGCATATTTAGTCACGGTTTCTCTACTTGCTTCCGTATCAGTTGCATTGACTGTTAAAATTTGAACATCTTTTTTTGTTTCATAATAATTTTGCAAGCGTGGCATTTCCTCATTACAAGGTCCACACCAGGTAGCCCAAAATACAAGGACAACCGGTTTACCTAGATAATTGTATAATGTTTTTTGTTCGCCTGTGAGATTTGGCAATTCAAAATTTCGCACTGCTCTATCTGAAAGTTGTATATCGGCTGTCTTAACTGTACTATCAATTATTTCTTTAGAAGTTTCTGTTTTATCTGAATCTAAATAGCTAATAAAGACAATACCAATTAAAATTAAAACAACACTTGCTGAAAGCCAATTTTTCAAGACATCTCCTCCCCTAAATACAATTTCAACCATAGGGATTCTAAAGATTCTTCAGCATATTGTCTTTTCAAGCTCGAAATATTACCTGAGGCAAGAATTTTACCTTTATGAATGAAAATTACTTCATCTGCAATCTCCTCTACTGTTGATAGTAGATGAGTAGAATATAAGATTAATTGACCTTTATTTCTTTCTTCCTTTAAAATTGATTTCACTCTGTTGATCCAATACGGATCTAGACCGTTTGTAGGTTCATCTAAAATATACACATCACATTCGCCTAGCAGGCTTTGTGCAAAGTTTAAACGTTGTCTCATTCCTTTTGAAAGCTCACTAACAAAACTATTTTTATGCTCGAATAGATCAACTAACTGTAAGATATCATCTTGACTCTTACTAGTAATCCCCTTTAACTTACCTAAAAGCTCAATAATTTCTTTCACTTTTAGTGTAGTTGGAAAGTTTAAATCATCAGGCATATATCGAACTCTTCCTTTTGGAATGCCAGTTATAGTCCCTTTATCTAAGGGTAATTGTCCCATAATCAGTTTCATTAGCGTGCTTTTACCAGCACCATTCTCCCCCACTAAAGCTACAATTTTCCCACTTGTAAGTTGATAGGTAACTGGACCAATTTGTTGTCCTTTACGATATGTAATCACAACTTTTTGTAGCTCTATCATCTATAGCTCTCCTTACATTTCAACTTAAAATAAGCAAGACAAAGAGGAATAAACCACCATAATATTGTTATACCTAATATCAAGCCAATCCCTAGACTAGTTTCGTAAAACTGTGATAAATAATAAAACGACTTCCCTAAAATACCTGTTTGTTCGATTTGAATTAAATAGACATATCGGAGCCACTCAATAATATTTATATGAACATGTGTATAGATTATTTTTTCATAGACATGTTTTGGAATAATGGTTCCAATTGCCATTACTACATAATTACTTAATAATGTAAAAACTGCCCATAGCCCTAGACTAAAACCTAATGCCTGTAATCGATGTATGGAAAAAGCGCCAATCATTACACTTATAGCACTAAAAACAACGATAATAACAGTCGTTAATAAAAGAAATTGAGTATCTATATGAACGCCACCAAAGAAAGAACCTACAATTAAAATAACTGCCTCTGTAGTTGCTAAAGCAAATAAAAAAATGGATACCAATGCAACATATTTTGCCCCTAAATAATGTGCGATACTAACAGGATATGATCGTATTAATTGATACCAACCTGATTCTATATCAGCAGCTATACTCATTGCGCCTATTGTCAAAATAAATAAAGGAAACAAAAAAAGTAATAAATTTAAGAGAGAGGCTTGAAAGCGATCGAATCCACCTGCATCCGTGTTTAACTGTTGCAACATCAAAATAGCAACAAATAATACAATAAAAATACCAAGCAACATGTAAATCCACTTACTCCGGAAAAGCTGTTTTATTTCCGATTTAATCAATGTTCATGCACACCCCAATTAAATGACGTTACTAATTCTTCGTATCCGAGAGGCTTACCCGCACCATTTTCTTGCTCATAAATTGCTGCGTCTCCAATCGACGCAAAGGCAAGTACACCATAATTCATGGGTGTCCAATAATCCTCATTATATAAATAAGCTGCCGTTTTCACATCTATCCATTCTTGCTTATCATTTGATTTGATATAAGCTGCTGCTACTTCTTGCTCTGGACTTTTCAAATATTCAATTAAACAACCTAGATCATCAAACACTAAATAATCATTATTCTTGAAAATTACTTGCCCTGCATAATCAGGATGCGTAATACCCATGTTACAAACAATACAAATATCCGTCTCTGGATCAATATCTCGAGGTTCTATGGTCTTCTCCGAACACCCTATCAAAAAAAGTCCAATTACTACTAATAAAATGATCTTTTTCATTTAAATTTCCTCCAACTAAAAACTAGTACAATCAGTAATGCAACGCCAATGCTAAAATGTTTCCCTTTAAATGATAATTGCCAAGGTTGCCCCCTATGAACAATAGGTTTCTCATCTATTAAAGAATTTGGTTTTGATAGTTTATTATCCATTTTTTCTAATAATTCAGTGGCTGTATTTCCAATAAAATATTGATAATATTCATTTTTTAATACCCATTTACCAAATGTAGAAGTTGCAATGTAAACACTATCACCATAGCCATCTTCGTCGAAATCTTCCCCTTCGTAATCATCATAAACATTCCCTATAAGTGTTATTCCATCAGAACCACTTGAAGCAACTAGCACATTTCCATAAAGTTGATTGTTTGTAACAAGGACACCTTTGGGTTGAATGTTTTTAAGTACTAACAAATTACTAGCGAATATATTGCTAGACATATCCACCGTATCTGCCTGCTGTAACTGAACTGCAATAGAATTTTCACGAATGATATTGTTGATTACATTTACTTTAGAAGTTTGATAAAGTGTAATGCCAGAACTATTTAAAGCATTTTGATGTTTAATTGTATTCTTTTCTATATCTACATTCTTTGCCATCATGGACATCACACCCGTTATATGATGGGCGTAGTTATTTTGAAACAATTTCATATCGCTACCATACATGATATGAGTACCGTAACGTCCATACGTAATCGTATTTTTTTCGATTGTAACTTGTCTGCTATTTTCTAAATAAATTCCGTCTTGTGTTTGTGTAATACTATTATTTTTAACATGAATACCTTTTGAGTTATAAAGAGAAATACCGTGACTTTTTTCTGAATAATGGCCGGATTTACCGATAATGTCTACTTCAGCAATTTCACTATTTTCTACACCATCGAAATAAATAGGAAATCTTTTTGTTTGAAATGAACTTTGAGTTATTTTGATGTTTTCAACTTTCTTTGCAACAACCCCTTGTTCTCCAAGAAATTGAATACCACTAACCTCTACATCATCAGCTTTTATTTCTAATTTTCCAGTGAATTTAACCCCCTTGTTTCCGTATATTTTAATGGGTTTTTTTATTAATAAATTTTCTGAATATTGCCCTGGTTCTAGCTCTAAAACATCCCCCAACGAGAGACTATCGATCTGCTGTTGTACGCTCTGAGCATATGCAGGTGTTGAAAATCCAACTATGCAGAAAAAAAGGGCAAGTAAACTGCCCTTTTTCATATTAGTGACTATGTGTTTCTTCAGTTCCATGCTGGTCCTCACTATGTTGTTCATGGTCCCCTTTTTCATGCATCATTTTTTCACTGCGTTCTTTTGCTGCTTGTTTAACTACGTCTAAAGCTTCAATTTTTGCTGTTGGATTTTCTGAAATATAAGCTTTTGCATCTTCTTCAAAGGCAAAGAATATATACCCCCAGTTCATAGGGGATTTCATATCAGTTTTAACAGCTGTAGCTTCCTCGACATTAATCCAATTTAGTGTAATATAATCTCGAACAAATTTTTCATTCGTTTGATTTTGAGCTAATTCTGCATTTAATAAACAACCAATGTCATCATAAAATGCAATCGTACCATCTGGTTTTACAGATTGTGCGGAAAAAACACCTAGTTCATGATCCTTTGTATATACTTTCATATTACAAATTTCACAAACAGTATCCACTGCTGGTTCTTGTAGACGATCATCGATTTTCCACTCAGCTGTGGATGCTAAATATGTAACTTCATTTTTCGGTTGCTCTGAAACAACCTCTTCATGTGTGGGCTCCTGTTTAGTGTCTTTGTTCGTTCCTGTTGTACTATCATCATTACATGCATAAAGAGCTAGCATAAATGGAACAACTAGAAAAACTTTCTTCATACCTTTACCTCCAAAGTAATTATTTTACTAGACATATTCACTTTACTAAAAAGTTGTGAAAAAAATTAGAAATTAAAGTGACAATAATATTCTTTTTGAATAGTTAAAATGGATTACGTGAAGATTCGCTCCTACCACCACCTTATTATTTCTTTGAGATCTTAAAAAAATGTATTTTGAATTGTAAAATAAATGTCTTATTTTTCTACAATAACTTGTATGACACGGCGAGTATTTGTTTGGAAAGAAACTTCATATTGTTCTACTTCCCCTGTGAAGTAATGTTTTAGCTTATAACGCCTAGCCCACCTTAATATATCTTCAGCATTATATAAATAAGCCATTTCGTTTGGTCCTCCTGTATTGTATAAAAGCTGCGCATATTCATAGACCTCAAACATAAAAACACCATTTAATTTAATAGAGTTCATTATTTTTTCCAATATCACTAATTGGAATTTGTGCTGAAAATGACCAAATACCATAATTGCGCCATCATAAGTTTCTTGAGGTAGCTCATACTCTATTAAATCTGCTCTTATTGTAATGATTGATACACCATTCATTCTTGCTAATAACTGCACCTTTGCTAGACCAGATGAAGTTGAATCATAAACTGTTATCTGGTGTCCAAGCTTCGCTAAAAAAACCGCGTTCGCTCCCTCTTTCTCTTCATAGGCAGCAATTTTGGCTTGTTTAGGAAAATATTGAACTGCTGAGGTAATAAATCGATTAGCCTCAGTTCCATATATATATAATGGTGGACTAGCTTGCTTACTCCATATACTCATATCCTTCCTCCTATTTGTAAAAAAGCTTCATTTTTTAACTATATTGTTCCTATTAACATGACCATTATAAAAAACAATTGAGAAATTCAAATGAACTTTAAGCAACAAAAAATAGAATTTCATTAGTATAACCTATGGGACTGCTATAAAAAAAGGGCTAATAAAGAGAACCCAGTATAAAGAAATTCTTGTTACTTAAACTATTTTGACAAAACAATGAAATATAGTTCCTTTCAATTTCACATATTACTCATTCGATTTTCAAAACTATTTTGTATGATTGCATTGCATTTGATTAAAAAATGAAAGGAAGAGGGTAATATGAATTTTCCATCCGTGGATTATACATGGTTTGGTAATGGCACTGTGATTGCTCTTATTGCAATTATTCATGTGATAATTAGCCATGGCGTCGCGATAGGTACTTCTGTTTTAGTTGTATCGACTGAATATCGAGCGATGAAAAAGAAGAATGAGAAATTAGATCAAGTAGCAAAAACAATGTTGAAGTGGGTTTTAATCATTACTACAACTATAGGAGCGATGACCGGAGTAGGCATTTGGTTTTCAACCACAGTCATACAACCAGATTCAATTTCTTCTCTATTACGTATTTTTTTCTGGGCATGGGTGGTTGAATGGGGAGCGTTTATCTCAGAAGTAATTATACTTATTATTTACTATTATACTTGGGATAAATGGAAAGAAGGCGAACGTAAACGTAAACATATCATGCTGGGCGTAGCACTAAGTGTTGCTTCATGGGTAACAATGGTGATCATTACGGGTGTCTTAGCTGCAAAATTAACACCAGGGCGTTGGATTGAAACTTTTTCATTTTGGAATGCATTTCTCAATCCAACCTACTTCCCTTCACTTGGATTCCGCATGTTTTTAGCAATCATGTTGGCAATATCTTTAGTATCATTTTTTATCCGTTGGCGTATTAAAGATAAGGCTTTCACCGGCTTTTTAGTTTAGAGATGGGTTTTGTCCCAGCCTCTGTCCAAACTATATAACCTTCTCCGTCAATACACCATCACGCAGCATATATACTTGATCACATAAGGATTCAATATCAACTTTATTATGCGAAGTTAATAATATTGTCGCACCTCGTTGTTTTTCAGCCTTAATGATTTCATATACCGCTTGCACAGCATCTTCGTCCAACCCATTCATTGGCTCATCTAGTAAAATAATATCGGGTTTTTCCATAATACTTTGCGCAATCGCTAGTTTTTGTTTCATACCAAGAGAATATGTTTTGACTGGACGTTGGTCTGTTGGGTCCAATCCAACTTGTTCGATCGCTGCTTTTATATCCTGGTCATTAATCTGATTTCTAATAGCCGCTAAAAATTTTAAATTCAAAAATCCTGAATAGTGCTCTAAAAACCCCGGTTTTTCGAGAATGATACTTGCACTTTTAGGAAACGAAATATCCTTATGTAAGACATCTTCGAATAATTTTACTGTTCCTGTACTAGGCTTCACTAAGCCACAAATAATCCTAAATAACATCGACTTTCCTGAGCCATTGTGCCCAACAAAGCCATATACTTTTCCTTGTGATAAGTGAAAATTAATATTTTGTAACACTGTTCGCCCTTTAATGACCTTTGAAACATTTGATACTTCAATAGACATATCGTAACCTCCTTAATAATAATCTTTTTTTAATCCGATGCGTATAATGCATATACTCATCATACAAATAAGCAATACTTCAGTTAATAAAACAGTGAATAATATGCTGGGGTTGAAGTGTTCCGTCATTCCAAAATAGAAAGGGATATAGGGAGTGGGTACTTTTACACCAGCGTAAAATATAATAACAAGTAACACCGTAGCAATTTTTGCTGAAAACAGTAGCTCAATTAATTTCCATAAGAGCGCATGACAGTAAATATTTATGGATATCACAACAATTTGTAGCACAATTAAGAAGCTGAACTGTATATGCACTTTAAAAAATAAAAAGAGGCAAAAGCTTGTGACAAAATAAAGTGTGACATAGCCTACTGTAAAAATAAATATTAATAATAGTTGATTTAGCCAAAACCAACTCTTTGTTGGATAACGTAATAGCATATTGTATAAAAAATATTTAGAGCGAGGCTTCCATAAAATTTGTAGCAAAATAACATAGCCAAACCATAACAATGTCCAATAAATGACATTAAATTGATTAATTTGACCAAATAGCATTGTAAAGGCTTGTCGTAACGTCATACTATCAAATAATATTGCTTTATCAAGAAATAATAATGCACTAAGAATAGGAAAGATAGTACAAATCAAGCTGATTTTAAGTGCATCCTCTCGTATTAATTTCCACTCTAATCCAAATGTCTTCATTCTTTATCATCTCGCACATAAAAGTCTAGTTTATTGACTAAATAATGAATTGTATTAATGAATAATACAGCAATTGCTAGTAATATTAGAAATGAGCTAATAGGTGATGTAAATTCACTGCTATAGAAGAAAATCGGTATTATGCTTATTGTCATCTGATCTAAAATAACAACACTTAGCACAATAATCATACTTAAAAAGTTATTTTTGACTAGCTGTTGCAGGACAATAAACACTAGACCACAAATAGCAGTCACACAGAAATACATATAAATAAAATAAAGCGATGAGTCTTCCCTTATACGCTCAGGTGTATATAAAAACAAAGAGCTGTAATTGATTGTAGAGGGGAAAATTAGCCACTTTACTAAAGCCGTGCAAATAATACTACCCAGCGTTATAATTACAGTTAAAATAGCAGTAACTATGAACACTAAACAGACTTTTTGCCAAGCAATTTGTTGGCGTTGTGTATATCTTCTTAGCAGTATCCAGTCATTTATCTCTGAAAAAGAGCCTAATAAGACAAGTAATATAGGCAAATGAAAATACTCATAGCGAAACAATAGCATAAAATCTTTCACGGAATGCCATTTCGTTAATACCATTGTAGGATTAGGTATAATAGCCAATGTCATCATGATTATTATAAAAAATATAACCATGAAGAATACCTTCTTTTTCAGTAGTATATCTTGCATACTATACATGATATATTTATAAAACATCACGATTTCTCCTTATACCGATGAAGTAAATCGCAAATGCTAGCAAGTGCTGTAAAAGAAATGTGACGATGATTGCCGTAACCGATAATTGTTCTAAACTTTGTCTAGGGCTTATTAAATTAAATGGATCCCAGCTTGGCTTCCCTAAGGCAGTCAGTAGCCCCCAACAAGCAATATAAATAATTTGCGGCATAAATATTACTAAATAATGATTTTTAATAAACATAGAGAATGCTAGTCCCATGCAAATATAGCCACTGGCAAATAGCCCACCCAGTACATAATAAAAAATCATATATACATAGGGAGATGTAATTAAAAAATCAGAAAAAAGGTCTAGTATATCTCCTTTAAAAGCATCATCTGGTAGTATAATTGTTCCTTCCACTAACTGTTTATAGCTAGTGGCATACGCTGTATAATCCCAGTGATTTGTAAAGAGATTAACTAGTATCACACCTAGTAATAATGGCAGTACAAATAATAAAAAAGCTGTTATGTAGGTTGTTGCAAACTTGATCGTATAATATTTCTTTCTATTCATCCGCATAAATAGATAGTTTTGATTACCACTTCTTTTTTCACGATAAATAGAATCTACAAGTGCAATCGATATAATTGCTGGAAAGAAGAAATAGTACAGGCTTGAAGCAAAATTTGAAGCACTGGAGAAGCCAATCCATTGTTTATGAGGAGAAACTAGACTTAACACTGTTGCATTTTTTTCATAAATCCTCTCTACCAATTGATATTCCTCTTTATGCGTATTCACTCCTATAAAGACTGCGATTACAACAATAAGTATTAATAAAAAAAGGCTAAGGTAAAAATTTTTATTTTTTAATAATTTTTTATATTCAATGAGCATTGTTATCCCCCACCTTAAATTAAGCATAGGGTTGTCTACTTAAAGACAACCCCCTTCATTTTATTTTACATCTGGGTAAAATTTTCCTGAAATATCTACCTTGACATATGTTGCAGTATCATTCTCTGCAACAAGGGTTACGTTACCACCAACAGCACTTTGATCAACTGTAAAGGAACGTGTATCATTGTCAGTTACTTTTGTAGCTGTCGGTGATACCTTTTTTCCATTAGCATCCACAATCCACATATTTGCTTTGTAGTCAGCGCCGACTACAGAATTTTCAACTTTTGCTTGACTATTAGTATCTTTTTTTCCTGTTGCTAAATAGATATTGTTAGATAATACTGGCAGTTCTTTGGCGTATGAAATAGCACTAGTACCTGCACTTGCCGCACCTGCACTAATCAGTAATCCTGCCGCACATATTGTTGACACTAATTTTTTCTTCATTCAAAGACAACTCCTTTTATTTTTCTTACTTCGAATCATAATAAAAAATGTAATTTAATGCCTCCTTTTCTATGTATTGTAATTAATATATCACCTTCCCCCTTTTTAATACAATGTATTTTTAATAAAAAGTTTATTTTTGGCTATTTTGATTTATAATCATTACTTTTTTGTTTTAAAATTAACATATTATGTATTCTATTGTTGTATTATAGTATTTATAAATAAAATTTGTAAATACAATTATGGGTGTAAAAACATAAAATGTTTATTAATGGTTTATTTAATAAAATTAAAGCCATTATTTTGAATATATACGTCAAAATAATGGCTTTTAGGTTTTATTCAAGCATTTTTGTCATAATCCAATCAATCTGTTCCTCATCCCCCATATAAAAGGAGTGTGTGCCTGTTTGAACAAAGCCTCGTTTTTTGTAAAAGCCGATAGCTGGCTCATTTTTCTCCCACACGCCTAGCCAAATACATTTTTTGTTTTGTGCTGTAGCCAGCTCGATGGCCTTGTCCATTAAGTATTTACCAAGCCCTTGCCCTTGGTAGCTGCTTCTTATATAAATTCGCTCAATTTCCAGTGCTTCGTTCCCCATTTTTTCAGATTGTGCCTCATCAACATTTACCTTTAAGTAGCCTGCCACCTCTTCATTCACAAAGATAAAATAAAATGCTGACGATTTATTTGCTAGCTCCTTTGTTAGCTGTTCCTCAGTAAATGCTCGTGCTAAATATGCTTCCATATTATCAGGGGTATTTTGATCCTTAAATGTATCATTGAATGTTTCAATACTAATTGCTTGTAGCTGTTTTACATCGCTTTGTTGACATTTTGCTAATGTAATTGTCATTGACGCCACCTCTTTTATCATTAATAGTTTCTTTTATGTCCTTTTTTGACAAGCTCCCAATCAACCTCAATATTTTTCCGCACTCTTTCAAGAAGCTGGAAAACAAGCGCTGCCTCCTCCTCAGAAAAGCCTGTTAATGCAACGCTATTGGAATAATCATTTTCTCGTTTAATAATCGGATAGATTGCCTCACCTTTGTCGGTTGGAAAGAGTCGCTTTATTTTTTTGTTTTGCTCGTCCTTCCTTTTTTCAATAAAGCCGCTGACCTCTAATTTTTGAATAGCGCGTGCGGCGGTTGTTCTGTCAACCTTGATCATCTCAGCTAGCTTTTCCTGAATAATTCCGGGATGTTCGCATATTCGCACAAGATATAAATATTGACCCTTTGTTAAATCATATTCTTTAAATTCGATATTGCTGATGGAATCCAATGCCCTAGCAATCATACCAATTTCCCGAAGAATTTCTGTCATGCTGCACCTCCTTCGCAATTTTTTATATTGCAAATACAACAAAAAGGCTATATAGTCAATATAGTTTAATTTTATTGTATTTGCAACATAAAAGCGAGGAGCGACTACATATGCGGTATTTATTTTTTACTGTAGGAATTATTATTTTAACGCTTGGTATTTCATTAACGATTCAATCTAATCTAGGTACAGCTCCTTTTGATGCATTGCTGGTCGGACTGGCTAGCCATGTGGGGTTGACGGTAGGAAGCTGGGAGATTATTATTGCCTTTCTATTAATCGGCTGCAATGCTATTCTTGCAAGGCAAAGACCTGAATTGCTAGGGCTTGTAACAGCCTTTATAGCAGGAGTTGGCATCGATGGATGGTTGCTTTTATGGCGTGATCTATTAACGCCAACCGTATGGTATAGCCAAGTCATTTGCTTTGTCATTGGCTTAATTGTGATTGGGCTTGGCACAGCTATTTATTTATATGTTAATTTTGCACCCATTCCTGTTGATCGACTGACATTAATTATTCAGGATGTTATGAATACAAATTTATTTATTGCTAGAACATTGATTTACATTGTGTTTTTAGTGCTGGCGATGCTATTTCATGGTCCAATCGGTATTGGCACCATATTAACGGTTTGCTTAGGTGGCTTTATCCTTCATTTCTTTATGCCTTATACAGAAAAAGCTTTAAGCCGATTTGTATAATAGCAACTAAAAAAGCATGGGCAAGCAATATGAAACTATGCCTGCTCATGCCTAGCTAATAGTAAGAAAATAACTACACCGTGTAAATTTAAGAAAACTTGGGAGTGAACACTTATGTCACTAGTTATCCTATAATTTTATATTTTTTTAACAAATTTGACCATGATTATTGCGGATAGTTTACATAGATGAAATTAAGGTTTCAATTTTACTGGTCAATTATAAACAGTAATACTATTGAAAAATAATACTTAGCTATTTCATGTTATTCTTACTCTAGTCAAAGGCGAAAGCTATTTGAAAGGAGTAAGATTTAATTGAAGAAAAAATGGTTACTACCTATTTTTGCATCTTTCACACTTTTCACAGGCATTGGTATGCATGATGCAAAAGCAGCAACAGCAGCAGATATTACCAATACAGCCAAGGAATATATCGGAGCCCCTTATAAATATGGCGGAAACGATATTAGAACAGGCGTTGATTGCTCAGCATATACACAATTTGTTTTTTCAAAGTTAGGTATCTCGTTACCACGTACCTCTAAAGCTCAATATCAGCAAGGCACTTCTATCTCAAAGAGCCATTTAAAGTCGGGTGATCTTGTATTCTTTAATACTTCAGGAAGCGGTGTTTCACATGTTGGTATATACATAGGTGATAGCAAGTTTATTTCGGCTACAACAAGTGCTGGAGTAAAATAGATAACATTAACGATCCCTATTACTGGGCTTCTCGCTACATAGGGGCAAAGCGTATTGCTAGCTTCACTGACAATGATTTGGGAGAAGTAAAAAATGCAGAGATTGACTTTAGTATTTATGCGTCACGTGGAGAGGTTGCACTTCGACTAGCGAATGTACTACAGTTAGATACAACTGATACAAACACAACCTTCCCTGATGTTAAGCCATCTGCTAAATATGCAGGTGCTGTGGAAGCACTCAAAAAAGTGGGCATTTTTACAGGTGATGAGCACGGAAAATTCAATCCAAGCTCCCCAATCACACGAGGTCAATTAGCCAAGGTTTTAGTGGAGGCCTTTCATTTAAAACAGCAAGGCACAGCAGAACAATTTACGGATGTTCCAAACTCTCACTGGGCTAATCAGTATGTAGCCATTCTCGCTTCCAATAAAATTACAGTTGGTACAGGGAATGGAGCCTTTGGTGTAAACGATCATGTTACATTGGAACAATTAACTGCCTTTATCCAACGATTAAGTCATTAGCATATAAAACGGGTGATGCTTAAAATACGCATCACCCGTTTTTCCAGTTATTTTTGATCGCTCGCTTCCTCGTTCACAGCATTATCATGACTAGGTGTAACTCTCTTGATAAAGAATGCAAGAATCAGTGCAATGGCTGCAATCAATGTTGAAATAAAGAAGGTAAATGTAATGCCGTGAAGCATTGACTCGTTTAATAGTTGCTGTGGTGAAGCTGTTGGGCTAATAGTTGCAGCTAGCTCCTCTGCCTTTGCCGTAGTTTTATTATTCATTACCGTAATTAATACAGCGGAGCCAATAGCCCCCGATACCTGCTGCAATGTATTATTCATCGCTGTGCCGTGTGGGTTATTATAGGCTGGTAGCTGATTTAAGCCATTCGTCATCACAGGCATCATTACCATGGACATTCCAAACATACGCAATGTATAAAGCCAAACAAGTGTCGCATAGGTTGTTTCCATATCAATTTTACTAAAGTAATACGTCGTGATAATGGTAATGGTTAAGCCAATAATCGCTAAGCTTCTTGCGCCGTATTTATCAAAGAGCTTCCCTGTAATGGGCGACATAATTCCCATTACAATCGCTCCGGGAAGCATGAGTAAGCCTGAATCCATCGGCGAAATGCCACGAATTGTTTGCACATAAATTGGCATTAAAATCATCGCTGAAAACATCGCAACGGCAATCACAATCGCAATGGCTGAGGATAAAGCAAACATTGGGTATTTAAAAATGCGAAACTCCAGCATCGGCTCGTCCATTCGTAGCTGACGAAGAACAAATGTAAGTAATGCCAGTGACCCAATAATAATTGTGCCGTAGACAAGTGGATGATCCCAGCCCTTGTCCCCTGCTGAGCTAAAGCCGTAAAGCAGACCGCCAAAGCCGATGCTTGATAAAATAAGCGAGAACACATCAAGCTTAATGGCACGTTGCGGTGTGACATTTTTTAATTTAAAGACTGCAAAAATTAACGTTAAAATGGCAATTGGTAGGACGATATCGAATAAAATACGCCAGCTATAATGCTCAATTAACCAGCCAGAAAGCGTTGGCCCAATCGCTGGAGCGGTAATCATGACAAGACCAAACATCCCCATCGCTGCCCCACGTTTTTCAACTGGAAAGGCTGTGAGCATGACGTTCATTAATAGTGGCATCATAATCGCTGAGCCTGCTGCCTGAATCATACGAGCGGCTAATAATACACCAAATGCTGGTGCAACGCTTGCCAGAAATGTCCCTAGCGTAAATAGCGCCATAGCTGTAATAAACAGCTTTCTATCTGTAAAGCGTTGAATAAAGAATGCACTTGCGGGTATTAAAATACCATTAATCAGCATATAGCCTGTAGATAGCCATTGCACAGCCGTTGCTTTGACATGGAATTCATCCATAATTGCTGGTAGGGCAATGTTCAGTAATGTTTCATTTAAAATTGCTACAAAGGCTCCAATAAATAAAATTGCAATCATACCATAGGGTGTTTTCGATTGGGTGGAAGTTAAGTTCTCTGTCAAATAGCATCAGTCCTACTTTCTGTGTTGTTATTGTTTTGCTGCAACCTCTTGAAAAAAATCAATATAAGAAGTTGACTTAGCGATAGATTTTGTGCTATAATTAGAATAGATAATAGTGAGTAAAAATGAATGCACAAAGTCTAGCTATATAAATTTATCATAAATAATAAGTGATTTCAATAGAAAAAAGTCGATTCCCTATTTTAGGAATCGACTTTTTTATTTGTCCTCTCCCCTATGGTTATAAAAAATAAATTTTTGATAGAAGTCATTGCTTTGGATACGTAATAAGAGTAAGAAGCTTAGAATAGTCGATCAATACGATCGAGCTTGCTCTACAGGAACAACGAATCATTCATAACACAAAATAGCTAATCTTAAATAAAAGCCCGTCAGAGCATATCAATCTGACGGGTTTCCTATTGTGTAAAGTAGAGCCAAATTTCGATTTATAAGAAATAAGTATAGAACGCCTTTCTACCGTCAATTCTATAAACGAAGTAAACTAATGAAAGGAGCCTTATCATTCAATATGAAATTTAAACTGCCTTTCAACCAAAAACAATCATCTACGACAATGAACTGGGAAGCTCCTATAGAAAATGTCGAAAAAATTCCGCATTCCCAAGGTGACTTTATTCAATCGATAAAAGATATTACGAATAATCCAGATGATTTAATTATTCAATCTTTCCCACCTAATATCACGCTTATTTACATCGATAATTTAGTGGACGATCAGACATTAAACAATAATATTATAGCCAATGTACAAAATAAGCCAGACGACACACCCGAAACCCTGATGGCTGCCCTTTCCATTCCTGAAACTATGATAGCTAGTCTGCTCATAAAAGCGATAGAAGGAATTGTCAATGGGTCTGTTTTGATTCATATAGCAGATTATTCGCAAGTAATCATAGCCAATATCGCTAGTCGAGAGTCACGAGCTTTATCGACACCTGAAAATGAGTCACAAGTAATCGGCACACAGGTTGCCTTTAATGAAAGTCTATCTACAAATATTTCGTTAATTCGTCGTTACATAGTGAGCCCTGACCTTTGTAATGAAAAAATAAAAATTGGCAGACGCACAAATACGGCTGTGACCCTTTTATATATGAATGGTATTGCCTCTGATCAAATGGTCAATACTGTACGTCAGCGTCTTGCGAACCTCCGTGTAGATGCATTAATTGATAGTGCGGTTTTGACCGAAATGATTGATGATAATTCCTTGTCTGTTTTTCCGCAAATGCTGTTAACCGAAAGACCCGACCGATTTTGTGATGGTTTGTTGGATGGGAAGATCGGTATTGTTGTTGATGGTAGCTCGATGGCGATTATTTGCCCGCAATCCTTTACTGAATTTTTTCAAAGTCAGGAGGATCAAAACTTACGTTGGCAAATTGCAACCTTTGTGCGATTATTACGACTTGCCGCCTTCTTTTTATCAGTTTATTTAACGCCATTTTATGTGGCTGCCCTCACCTTTCATTATGAGGTGATTCCACAAGCCTTTTTAGTGCCGTTAAGTGAATCGAGGGCTTTAGTTCCTTTTCCGCCTATATTTGAGGCATTGCTGCTGGAAATTATTATTGAATTATTGAGAGAAGCAGGTGCAAGGCTGCCCACTAAAATTGGGCAAACAATCGGTATTGTTGGCGGTATCGTTATCGGTACAGCAGCGGTACAGGCAGGTATTACAAGTAATATTTTATTAATTATTATTGCTTTAAGTGCCTTGGCATCCTTTACCTCCCCAAGCTATATGATGGGGAACGTGATTCGACTTATTCGTTTTCCTATTATTATACTTGCAGGATTTTGGGGCTTTTATGGGATTATGCTTGCTGTCTGTTTTATACTCGTTCATCTTTTACGCCAGTCAAGCTTGGGCGCACCATATATGTCTCCCTTCTATCCTCCGAGATTAAAGGAAATGCGAGATAGTATTATCCGTATGCCGATTCCATTAACAGCCAAAAGACCTGCTTTAACAAGACCGAAAGATGACTACAAGTTCGACCCTGAACCGATCAAGCCGAAAAAAAAGTTGAACTGAAGGTGAAATAGATGAAAAAGCCTATACAGCTTAGCCCTAAAGAGATGGTCAATACTTATTTATTGTTTTTTGTGATGCACAGTGCTCAAATTGGGGTTGGTGTACAGGGGTTTCAACGTATTGTGTATCAGGATGCAAGACATGATGCATGGATTTCAGTTCTACTAGCGGGTATTGCCACACATATTGTAACCTTTTGTATGATTAAAACATTAGAAATATATGGCTCCAATGACCTTTATGGCATTCAACAGGATATTTTTGGTAAATGGCTTGGAAATATGTTAAATATCCTCTATGTGTTCTATTGCTTTGTAGCGTTTTTTTCCGTTTTACGCAATTATATTGAGGTTATTCAGGCATGGATTTTTCCTAATATTGGCGCATGGTTTTTAGCCATAACCTTATTAATCATTATTATCTATGCCTTTACGGGTGGGCTGCGTGTGATTGTAGGGGTTTCCTTCTTTAGTGTTGTCCTGTCTTTATGGATTATCCCTATGCTTGCTTTTCCATTAAAATTTTCATCTATAAACAGTCTGCTTCCTGTTTTAGAAACAGATTTTCTCGCTATTTTAAAAGGGGCAAAATCCATGACCTTTACGATTCTTGGCTTTGAGATATTAATGGTTATTTATCCTTTTTTAAATGATAAAAAGCATGTTCAAAAATATGCCCATTTAAGCTTACTAGCTACAACAGCTATTTATTTAGCTGTCATGCTCGTTTCGATTACCTATTATAGCAAAGAGGAAATCATCAAAACGGTATGGGCGACATTAACATTATTTAGCTTTATTAGCTTTCCTTTTATCGAGCGCTTTGAATTTATGGCAGTTTGCTTTTGGATGCTGATTATTTTGCCAAATCTTTGTCTTTATTTATGGGCTGCTTATCGTGGTACTATTCGCTTAGTCAATATTAGTCATACAAAATTTGCTTGGCTATTTGCCTTCTTTATTTTTCTTGCCACATTATTTATTCAAACACGTATACAAATCAATGCGATTAACAATCAACTGTCGAATATAGCGTTTTATGTTATCTTTGTCTACCCGATTGTGTTATGGATTATAGCTGCATTGAAAAAGAAGATCATCACAAAGAAGGAGCAAAAAAATGAACAAGCTTAAAAATGTTTATAGTCTTTTATTAGCATTGGTGCTTTTATACGGATGTGCACAGACCAACATTCTCGATAAAATAGGGCTGACAACATTAGTTGGCTATGATGTAGGCATAGAAAAAAAGATAGCTACAACAGCGGTCATTCGGGAGGTCAATCCAGAATTTCAAAGTAATGTAGAAGTGCTGACAACAGAAAATGATACAAGTAAGGGCAATCGAATGGAAGCCAATCAACAACTATCGAAAAAGGTTGTTGTTGGTCAAATGAGGGTTATTTTATTTGGTGAAGAATTGGCGAAAAAAGGTCTTCGTTATTATATTGATACGAATTTGGAAAATGCTAGTGTTAGCAATGGTATATATATGGCTATTGTGGAGGACAGAGTAGCTCCCCTACTAGAATATGAATACGAAAATATCGAGGATATTGGTCAGCATATCTATAGACTTATTGAACAAAACATTGAGCAGGAATATATGATTTCTGGTACATTGCACGAAGTGGCACGCGATTATTATTCCGTTGGTAAAGATGTAACAATGCCGATTATTAAAAGGGATAAGGAGCTTGTGAAATTAAATGGTGTAGCCTTGTTTAAAGATGGCAAAATGGTGAGTACACTGCCAGCCACAGACAGTTTTTATGTGAAAATTGTTAGAGATACATTTAAAGCTGGCTTATACGAAACGATATTACACCAAGAAGACCTCCCATCAAACTTACAAAAAGTAACATCTGATGACATGACAGTAGCCTTTGATGCAATCCATTCCAAAAGAAAAGTCACATTGGTGGATGCTACAAATCCAGAGTTTGATCTGAATGTGAAAATCAAAGCAAGAATATTAGAAACCTATCCAGATATTAATCAGGGAAATCCAAAAAGTGTTGCTGCCCTGGAAAAGGTCATTCAGCACAAATTAACGAAAGAATTGGCTAGGGTAATTACCCATAGTCAAAAGGTAGAGTCAGATATTTTTGGCTTTGGTGAGGAATATAGAAGCTCTATAAGGCATGCGCAACTGACAAGAGAAAAATGGCATGAAATGTATAAAGATATGAAAGTCAATATCCATGTTGATTTTGTTATTTTAAGAAATGGTGTATTTGAATAGATGGTGATTCAATAATGCCCTGTCATGACCGCTAAAAAGTGATGAAAAAATTGCTCATAATGAAGGTCAAAGGCAATACGATGCATTTTCGCACCGTTTTTTTCGTTTTCATAATGCCTTGTTTCAGCAATACTTTGCCCTCGTGCAGGTCCCTCCAGCTTATCAACAACCATTACAGGATAGGACTCGAAGATAAACATTTCAGGATGAATTGTTGCAATAAGTGTTGCGGCATCATGCACAGGACTACCTAATAAGGATGGATCACGCTCCTGATAAAACTTTGTATAGTAGTCCATTAAAGGCTTTAAAATTTTTGTTTTGCCAAAGGAATCAATGTAATTTACCATGCCGGGCGTGACAATCGCCTTTTGCGTTGCATTTAATGGAATAATTGTTACATTATTGGCATATGTCAGCACAATATTGACCGCAAATGGATCGCCATGAAAATTTGCTTCTGCAACAGTTGTCACATTGCCAGGAATCCAAAAAGCACCACCCATAATATAATATTCCTTGATATGCTTCATTAAATCGTTGTACAAAATAAACATAATTGCTAGTGAGGTTAGACGCCCAATATTCACAATGACTAGCTCATCTTTATAGCGCTTAATAATATTGACGATTTCTAAAAAATTTTCGATTTGTATATCATGGTCATCGGTTGGGATAATAGGTCCAAGTCCACGCTCGCCATGAATTTCTGGATAATAGATAGGCTGCTCTCCTGTTAATGGCACCTCTGCCCCTAAAATAACAGGAATATCTTGTGGAAAATCAAATAACTTCATGACATAATAAATATTGGCTACAGCATCATCTCTTGATACATTGCCGTAATCTGCCACTAGCCCTACAATTTCAATCTCTTGATTCAGCCATGCATAGATTAAGGCTACTGTATCATCAATACCAATATCTCCAAATAACAGCACCTTTTTTCCCAATAATATCCTCTCCTTTCCCTTATAGTACGATGAACACTTGTAAGACGATACACTTATATAAAGAAAAAACTCATTTGCCAGTGGTTATGGCAAATGAGTTTTGTTGTTAGCGATACTGCTCAAGGCAGTGATAAATCGCCATCATCTGTTGTTTATTTAACTCTCGAATACGGCTAAAAATAGGAATATTTGCGGCATCCTCTGTATATAAGCCCTCTGCTATTACATCACGCACAGCACCTGTTAGCCATGTCTGAACATCGATACCGTCAATGCTTTCCTGTAGCCCTTCCTCATTCATACCACTTGCCCCACAGCTCACACAAGGAATGGATAATTTCTGAACACCGTCATGCAAGCCGTCCTCTGCAATAACCTTTTTTCCTTTACAGAATGGACAAGGATGACTCGCTTTTACTTTATTTATTTGTGTGACGATTTTTTTATAGCCAAATGCTTCGTATACATATGTGAGCTTTTTATATTTGCCATTGGTGAAATATTGATCGATCATAGCCTCCCTTGTTTCGTAAATATTAGCAAAATCACAGATCGTCACAAGGTTTTTATGGCTAATCGTTTCAATATTATCTTTAATTGTAGCCCAGAATGGTAAGGCATTTTGCAGCACGATTTCATAGCCTACAAAGCTTGCTAGCTCCAATTCGAGCATTTTTAAGGATACCTGTGTTGCTCGCGGCAGCAAGGACACATCTTGCAGCAAGGACATTTCCCCGCCAACAATTGCCTTGAGCCTGTCAAGCACTGGAAGCTTGCCAACGATATTCATCACGTCATCAATTGGTAGCTGAATGATATCACGAATATCTGTATGACCAAACAGCAATTTCCTTTGATGGTTCAGCACAGTGCCATGACAGATTGGGCATGGCATCTTTTCTTTTGAATCTTTAATTTGCTGTTTAATAGCGGATTTGGAGATGACAATATAACGTCCAATAATAAAATTAAAGCCTTCCCACTTTTTCGATGATTTTGTGGCTTTATCATAAAACGGCTTGTCCCAATAGCCATATAAAAATGTATGCTTTTCATCCTCTGTCATATCATTGTAGCTTTTCGTTAAATCTTGACCAAGCTCACGTTTAATTTCCTCAAATAAAAAGGCTAATTTTGCATGCTGATAGTATTGTAGCACTTCCATAATATCAGGATGTAATAAGCCATCCCAAAAGGGTACGCCTTTATTTTGTATAACAATATCCATATCGAATTTTTCAATTTCTAGGCGACCTGAACAGCTCGGACAATGATTTTCTTGACGGAAAAAGTCAAAGCTTCGTGTATCTTTATTTGTTGGATGTGCAGCAACAATATGATTAATTAGCCCGCCCATTTCATACAGGAAGCTATACTGGCTATATAAATGTCTTTCAAGATCAATCTCCACAACAGGCGCAATTTTATTCGATTCATACTCTCCATAAATGAGGCGTGCCATAGATGATAGACTCTTTAAAATACCGCCCTTATAAATATTTTCAGCCTGTTTAAAGTAGCTGATAGGGTCATCTTCTCGGTAGACAATACCATTTTTTGCTGCTAATGTTGAGGCAATTTGCAATGGTGCAGCATGCTCTTTGTTATTGGATGGCTGGAAATAATCATGATGACTGACAACATCGAGCTGCTGCACTGGCTCCTGCTGTCTTTTACCGAAATCAACAATAAAATCAGAGCTTTCCAGCATATAGGCATTATGTTCAATCATCACGATGGAAATGGCTTCGTCCTGTAAAATAGTACGGATGCTATCAATAAATTGATTTAAAATATTTTGCGATAATCCTTTTGAAGGCTCGTCAAAAATAAAGAGTGTATGTGGATGCTTCGTATTGGCAAATAGCTCTGATACTAAGTGCACACATTGGAATTCCCCTGTTGAGAGGGATTGTGTTTTTCGTTCAAGCGTTAAATAGCCAAGCCCAAGCTTAATTAATAAGCTTAGACGCTTATGAGCTATATCTGCTGCTGGTAGCTCATCAATAATATCCTCAATGGAGCGCTGGAAAATATCCTCAATATCCTCGCTATATTTGGTAAGCTTCTTTTTAATATCTAAAAACGTTGCAACCGTGGAACGGCTTGTAATGGACTGGTTGCGGTCTTGTCCAACCATCACGAGCTTATCCTGTGGATAGCGCTTGCTAAAGTCCCTTGCCATACATTCATTGACAAGTGTTGATTTTCCACAGCCAGATTCACCCGTAAAGGTCACAAGACGGTTTTTTGGAATTTCGATATGATCAATTTCAATATTGCGGCAATATAAATCGTGAAATTGATAATAGGCTGTAGGAGCTGCCTCATTGCGCTTGCAGTAGATGGGCTGAGGTCTTGGTGATTGTTCAACAATTTTTCCACCGTATTTCCCACTGCCCGGCCCAAAGAATACAGGCTGGTCAGCCATATCCAGCACCGTATCGGAATGGTCAATTAGCCAAATTTGATTTTTAGTGCCTAATTGTTTAATTTGCTGTAAAATTTTTAGCAATGTATTGTGGTCAAGACCAACAGAAATTTCATCCACAATAATGACCGTATCTTCACTTGTTGCCATAAACTCTGCTAGGTAAAGTCTTGTTAATTCCCCACCTGATAATGTCCCCATAATGCGATTCAATGTTAGGTAGCCAATATTCATTTCCATAATATTGCGCAAAATATGCTGTTTCTCTTCGCTAATCTTTAATTCCCCTGCTAGTGCATAAATCGTTTCAACGCTTAATTCATGGATAGCTGAAATGTTGTGAGGCTGACCTTGCAATGTCATCTTGTATTGCTCTACCTCAGGATTGTAGCGCTTCCCTTCACACTTTTTGCATTGTATATTTTTCGTTGTGCCACGTCCTTTACAGGCAGGACACCAGCCAAGCGCATTATTAAAGGAAAAAACCTCTGGCGATAGCTGAAATTCCTCTGCCATGCGCTGACGAATTTCTTTAAAAACACCTGTATGTGTGCCAATTGTTGAACGGGGATTAGTGGAAATAGATGATTTCCCTAAAAATAGCACTAAGGGCATATCCTCCATTTGAATGGCACTAAAATTGGTTTCCATAACCTCTGGAAATAAATATTGATATTCAGCCTTTGGTAATAACGATACAAGACGTTTTTTTGATTCTTCTCCAATAGTTTGACAGAATGTTGTTTTCCCTGAGCCAGATAACCCAGTAATACCGAGCGATTGATTCTCTGGTAATGTCACATCTAGACGGTAAATATTGTTGGCGATTAGTTGGTTAATTTTCATTAGATGGTCCTTTCTGTTTGCAGAGATTTCAATGAAAATGGAAAGAACACAATTCTATAAAAGGAATTGCGTTCTTTATTAGAGGCTATCCCAGCACTTTTTGAAGCTGCTCACCCATTGTTAGCCAAGAATATTTAGCACCTTCAATTGCGCCTTGACGTGCTTTTGTTTCCTCGCTAAAGCCTGATTGGTCAAGACGTAGCTGGGTTGTACCATCTTCATTTTGTGTGAGTGTCCATGTAACGGTTGTTGTTTCACCAGCACTTGCCCAAGTATACGATATTTTATGAGGCTCATCAATTTCCAGCACCTCACAATGGACAATGCCATCCCACCATTCATTTGGCTCTGCGCGGAATTGGAACTTGTGTCCCACGACTGGCTGAAAATCATTGCTCCATATCCATTTTGCGAGCATATCTGAATCTGTTAAGGCATGCCATACTTGCTCGATAGAACTTGTAAATTGATAATCAACTGATACATCTGGTTTCATTTGTTTTCCTCCAATAAACGTTGTAATTGACCCATTCGTTGCTTCCAAAAACTTTCGTAAAATGCGACCCAATCCTGAACCTCCTGTAATGGAGCAGCATGTAAACGATATTTCGTTTCCCTGCCATCCTTTCGTGCAAGGACAAGACCAGCATCCTTTAAAATCGCCAAATGCTTGGATACAGCAGTGCGCCCCATTTGAAAGTGAGCGGTTAATTCATGAAGTGGTAATTCCTCTGCCTCTGCTAATAAACGCAATAATTGACGTCTTGTTGGGTCAGCAATGGCTACATAAACATCACGCTCTTGATTATTATGGCTCACAACCACCACCCTTTCTAATTGGACACTTAACGGTGTCCTGTCAATATAGCAAGAAAAAACGTTATAAAGAAAGTATGCCCCTTCTTTACAACGTTTTAATACTTATAATTGAGAAAACCATTCATCCTCAACAGGCTCTAGCCACTCTGTTTCACCAGGTGTCATCGCTAAATGCACAAACCAGCTATCCTTTGTTGCACCATGCCAATGCTTGATATTTGGCGGAATATTGACAACATCGCCTGTTGTTAAACGCTGGGCTGGCTTTCCTTCCTCTTGATACCAGCCTTCGCCACCTGTTACTAATAACACCTGCCCAGTATGATGAACATGCCAATTATTGCGTGCTCCTGGCGCAAAGGTTACATTGCCAATGGCTGTATTAAGCGGTGCTGCATCCGTAAACACCATTTGTAGATACGCATCTCCAATAAAGTTTGCTTCGACTTTTTGCCCTAATGGAAAAATTGTGCTATTGCGTAAATGTTCATTTGCCATTATCAGTCCCTGCCTTCTTCACAGTATATCTTAACCAAACACTACCATCCTCCTGTGCTTCAACAGCTTTTAAGGAAAATCCTACAGGTATAGCTGTTGATAAGCCCTCTCGTGTTTCAAACAATGAGGGAGCTGTTGCACAACCATCTGCCGTTGGTGCAATGACAATACTGATTTCATCACATAGCCCAGCTTGGATAAATGACCAATTCAACACACCACCACCGCCAAGCATCAGTGTATCCATCATAAATAATGTTTTAAGCTTTTGCATTACAATATCATAATCCAATGTTTCTTTGCCAGCGATAATATAGGAGATATTGTGTGTTCTTAATAGTGCTTTATACGCATTGCTTGCTTTTTCTGTCAACACTTCAATAATATGAGCCTTTGTATCTCGGTATTGTAATATATTGCTTGTCCAGCCCAGCTTGCCAGATGGGTCAATGGATACATAATATTTGTCTAAATCTGTGTCGACAATAAAATCTCCTGCTGGTACGGCTGGCGCAGTGTTATCTAAGTTCGGCGTTTGATAGTGGGTGAAATTATCATCTGTTGTGGTACGTCCAGATAGCCAGCCCTGATGCTTATAAAAAGGCTTTTCCCCAAATGCAATGTTATAAAACACGTTGCTACTTTCTTGCCCCTCAGGTGTATCCATATAGGAGCCGATAATTTTCCCGTCTAATGAAACAAGCATATGACAAAATAAATATGGTCTACTCATGATCCTCTCCTTTTACCCTACCTGTACGGTTGGGCGCACAATAATTTCATTGATACCAACCTCAGCAGGTTGCTCAATAGCAAATGCAATGGTTTTTGCAATATTTGTCGCATCAATCGCTACTTGATAAAATTCATCTAAGCCTGCGCGCATATCAGTATCTGAAGTTGTTGCTAATAATTCGCTGTTAACGGCTCTAGGCGAAATATTGGTAACACGAATATTTGTCCCACTCATCGCTTCTTCCTGACGCAAGCCTTCCGAAATCGCTCGCACGGCATGCTTTGTCGCACAATAAACAGTACCGCCCGGATAAATATGATGACCAACAACAGAAGAAAGGTTTATCACATGCCCTGATTGACGCTCACGCATTGTAGGAAGCACAGCAGCAATCGCATACAACACACCTTTTATATTGACATCAATCATTTGATCCCATTCGACAAGCTTTTGCTTATACAAAAATGCTTGTGGCATAATGCCTGCATTATTAACCAATACATCAATTTGTCCAAACTGCTCAAGTGTTAAAGGCAGCTACTGCCTCCATCTGTATAGGGGATGTCACATCTGCAACCTGATAAACTGCCTGTCCACCCTTTCTTGAATGTCTGCCTGCAATTTTGCAAGACGCTCCTGACGACGTGCAACGAGTACCAGCTTTGCGCCCTTAGCAGCAATCTCCTTGACAGTTGCCTCCCCAATTCCACTGGACGCGCCTGTCATTATCACAACTTTATCTTTTATCATAGCTTATTCCTCCATTCTATTAATTCACCTTGATGAATTAATACTCAACTGTGTATAATTTAAAAGAAATAGTAGCTATTCGCAATAATCAAATTGCTAGTATTAGAGCAATAGTGCACAAATAATTTGATATTGTGTAGAAAGTATGGTGTTTTCTAGTATGACAAAAATAGATCGCAGAATTATAAAATCTCAAAAAGCCATTAAAAATGCTTTTCTTGCATTAATGGCGGAAAAAGGCTTTGATGCTATTACTATACAAGAAATTTCCGATCGAGCAGATGTCAATAGAAGAACCTTTTATTTACATTATCTTGATAAATATGATTTACTGGATAAATTAACAGATGAGCATATAGAGGAATTACGTAAGCTTTGTACATTAGCTATGGATATGAATTATGTTGAGGCAGAGCTATTATGGTTTGAATACTTTGACCGTCATACATTATTTTTTACAACAATGCTAGATAGTAAAGGCGCACACTATTTTAGAAAAATATTTTTGGCGTTTGTAATAGAGGAATTAACAAAGGATATGGGGGATGAGCAGGAGATTACACTGCAATTTTTTGGGGCTGCCATTGTTGGCATTGTGGAATGGTGGTTTACCAATGGTAAGCCCTATCCACCACAAGTTATGGCAGAGCAAGTGGGCAATTTATTGGAAACAAATTTATAGCAGCATCAAACAATAACGCCATCTACATGACGTTATTGTTAGCTAATTCCAGCGGTAAAAAAGCATATTCACCATCTTTGTGGATGGGACATTGGCGAATAGTGATGGGCTGTTGAAAAAGTGGTCCATCAAGAACGGTTGTATGGAATTCCCCACCCTCTCCGCAAGGGTCAATCCCACGTGCTTCAAGCTCCTTTATATAATCATGGGTAAGCACACGTCCTAAATCCTCCTCTGTCATACCAAGTGATAAATTAACCGTCACCACCATTGTAACAAAGCCTAAATCAATAAATTCCTGCACAGCAGCACGATGGTCCATGTCCCATAATGGCATGGCAAGCTGTAAACCAGCCTGCTTTGTCACCTTATCATGCCAGCAATCATGAATAGGCATATCTAAGTCCCCTGTCACTAATACCTCTGCCCCTTGCTGCTTGGCATCTGCTAAAAGCTGGATAAATACACGCTCATAATCCGCCCAGCTCGCAGCAGCCGTATAAACAGGCAGTCCAATTGCCTGTGCTTGTGCCTGTATTAGTGCAGGGGGCATACCATGCGATCTGGAACGTTTACCTTCCTCCTCCAGCATCACAATCAAGCCCATTGCTTGCCCGACTTTTTTTGCTTTATATAATGCTAACACACTATCCTTGCCACCACTAAAGGAGGCAATAAATCGCTGACCTTGTGCATTGTTTTTCCAATTGACGGCTTGTGACATAATGATGTTCTCCTTTATGCTTGATAGATATCGCTTGTTTCCTGCTCGAAAAATTGCGTAAGCCTTGGATACTCGCTTAAAGCGATATTGGCTTGCTTTATTATTTTTTGCATAAAAATGGTATATCCAAAAAGCTTATTAATAATTAGTTTACAGTATAATGGCTGCTCGGTGAAGTAGTCTATAAGCTTATTCATCTCCTCAAAATGAAAAGCTAAAATATAATTTACATAATTTTGTAAGAGCATGTCAAAACAATGATTATGGTAAGGCATTGCAGACTGATGGCATAGAAAATCTTCAATAAGCATAAAGAAGACTATGCTATTGCCATGATACATCTGTAAAAAGGCATCGACATCATTAATAAGCTGTATGATGCACTCTATGCCCTGTGCTGCTGGCATTGTCAGCTTATTACGTTTGCCCTCTATTGTTTGCACAAGCGTTAGCGTAAGATTTTTGCAGGCATTTAGATGTGCAGGTGTTATAGCTAGTTGCTCACAATAATAATCATAGTAACAAGCAAAATAATGCGCTACTTGGATATTTGTTTTCGTATGTACAAGCGTATCGCCTTGCAATGCAAAGGAGGCAAGCGTTTCCTCATTTATAAAATTTAATATGTAGATAGTCATTATAAAGCAATTGCAAGTTTATCATAGGCATCCTCATTTCCAGTGAATCTGCCATTATTATAAGGAAAGTTTTACATTTACATAATTTTTATAAACAAGCCGATTTCTCAAAAGGAAATCGGCTTAGGTTCATTAATAGGCTTGGGCAAACCAAACTGTATGCTTGGCTTTATTGCCACAGCCAATACAGATTGCTTTGGTTGTTGGTGGGCTAAATGGAATATTGCGAGAGGTATATTTCGTTTGTTCTTTTACTTGTTCCTCACAGGCATCCTCACCACACCATCCAGCAAGCACCCAGCCTGGAATTGTGCTATTTTCTTTGGCTATGTCGATATGCTGCTGTAATTGTGCAAGTGTATCAATGGTTGTGTGGGCATTGGCTTCGCGGAATTGACGTGCTTTTTCTAGTAAGCGCGTTTGCATTGCTACTAGCTCCTGTTCAATGGCTGGAACAATAGCGGATAGCTCAATTGCTTGTTTCTCCACCTCATCGCGTGCCTTTAGCTGTGCTTGATGATTATCGAGATCACGAGGCCCTAATTCTACACGTAATGGTACGCCTTTGAGCTCCCACTCATTAAATTTAAAGCCCGGTGATTGGTCTGAATCATCAAGACGTACACGAATCCCCTTCGCCTTAAGCGTTGCAAAAATAGTATCGAGCTGCTCCATAATTTGCGGATTCTTTTTCCACGGTCCAACAGGAATTAATATAACCTGTGTTGGTGCAATGCGTGGTGGTAGGACAAGCCCCTGCTCATCACCATGCACCATAATGACAGAGCCAATTAAACGCGTAGAAGTGCCCCAAGAGGTTGTGTGTACATAGTCATGCTTATTTGCTTTTGTTAAATACTTGATATTAAAGGCTTCCGCAAATTTAGTGCCTAAATAATGCGAAGTACCTGCTTGCACAGCCTTACCATTTTTCATCATTGCCTCAATGGAATACGTATCAACAGCTCCTGCAAAGCGCTCGGACGGTGTTTTTTGTCCATCATAGACAGGAATGGCTAATACTTGCTCCACCACCTCTTTATAAATGTCCAGCATTTGCATGGTTTCCTGACGTGCCTCTGCCTCATCTACATGTGCCGTATGCCCCTCCTGCCATAGAAATTCAGATGTACGGATAAACGGCAAGGTTTTCTTTTCCCAGCGAAAGACATTTGCCCATTGATTAAGCAGCACAGGTAGGTCACGATAGCTTTTGATCCAATTCGAGTAAAGATGGCCAATCATTGTTTCAGAGGTTGGTCGAAGTGCTAGACGTTCCTCTAATGGTTCTCCTGCTGCCTCCGTCACCCATGGCAGCTCAGGTGAGAACCCTTCGATATGATCCTTTTCCTTTTGGAAGAAGGATTCAGGGATAAGCATTGGGAAATAGGCATTGCGATGTCCAGTTTCTTTAAAGCGACGATCCATTTCCTCCTGAATATGCTCCCAAATTTCATAGCCATCTGGCTTAAAGGCAATACAGCCACGAACAGGCGTATAATCCATTAAATCTGCCTTTTGAATGGTTTCAATATACCATTTCGAAAAATCCTCTAGCTGCTTTGACATATGCATTCCTCCCTAACAGTAAAATCAAAAAAAGCACAAAGCTGTCCTTGTTAAAAGGACGTCCTTGTGCTAGATAGACGTGGTACCACCTTGATTTAGCTTTAAGCAAAACTTAAAGCCCTCTCACGTTTGATAATGAAAACGACTCGGTTATGTTTGCATAACATCTCCGTGGTAGGTGTTCAGCGAAGAAGCGGTGATATAGCTTTCAGCAATTGCTATATTTTCTGTTTCACAATTCTTCCTTACTTGGCCACATCATCAATTATATTTGATCTAACTTTAGCAAAACAGCTCTCCGATAGCAATTAAAAACTAGATTGTTTAATTAAATTGGTAAAATCCTCTACAGATAACGGCTTGCTGAAATAATAGCCTTGTACATACTCACAGCCATGCTCACGTAACACCTTTAATTCTGCCTCCTCCTCAACACCTTCAGCAACAACTTGCAAGTTTAAGGCATGGGCTAGGGAAATCATCGCTGAAATCATGGCAATTCCTGATTTTTCAGGCACTATATCCCGTACAAAGGCACGGTCGATTTTCAGTACGTCGACAGGGAATTTTTTTAAATAATTTAAGGAGGAATAGCCTGTGCCAAAATCATCTAATGAAATCGTAATACCGAGTGCTCGTAATTGCCTAATGGTATCAATAAGCTCCTCTGTATAATCAAGCATGCTCATCTCTGTAATTTCAATTTCCAATAAATGCGGGTCAAACCCTGTTTCTGCAACAATTTCACGCACCATATTCACAAAGCCCGGTGTACTAATATGAATCGGTGAAATATTAACAGCAACACGTAAGCTTAAGCTATATTCCTGATTCCAAAGACGCGCTTGCGCACATGCCTTGCGTAGCACCCATATACCAATATCATTAATAAGTCCGCATTCCTCTGCAAATGGAATAAAGCGATCTGGTGGGACATGACCTAATTCTGCATCATGCCAGCGCAGCAATGCCTCCATCCCAACAACTGTATCTGTTTTTAAATCAATTTTAGGCTGGTAATGCAGCGCTAAGGCATCATTTTTTAAAGCCTGATGTAATTTTGTTTCTAATAAAAGCCATTTATCGTTCGCTTCATCCATATTATCGCGGTATAAGCGATATTGGTTGCCGCGTGTAGATTTTGCGGCATACATCGCAATATCAGCGTTCTTTAATAATTCCTCGATGGAGCCTGCATGATCAGGGAATATACTAATTCCGATACTAATGCTTGCATAAAACTCATAGTTATCAATGATAAAGCTTTCATTAAATGCATTAATAATTTCCTTTGCCATTTCATCAATACGATTGACATCATTTAAAATCATTACAAATTCATCACTATTATGGCGATAGAATGACTTCGATGTGTAATCAATATTGCGCAGACGATTTGCCATCTCTACTAAAAACATATCGCCAATAATATGACCAAGCCCGTCGTTAATGTGTTTGAAACGATTCACATCAATGAAAAACAACGCAAACCTCTCTCCTGTACGTCGAGATTGATGGAATTCATTTTCTAAACGCTGTTCTAATTTACGACGATTTGGTAGTCCTGTTAACTCATCGTGATAGGCAATATGCGTAATTTTTTTTATATCCTTTTGTGCTGTAATATCTACACGTATCGCAATATATTGATACGGCTTCCCTTTTTCATCAAGAAATGGGAAAATAGTTGTTTTTACCCAATAAAGGCTCCCGTCTTTTGCACGATTACACACCTCGCCATTCCACATATCGCCTCTCCCGATAGTTCTCCACATCTCTTTAAAGAAAGATTTAGGATGATAGCCCGAGTTCAGTAAACGGTGATCCTGCCCTAATAATTCTTCACGTGAATATTTTGAAATTTTACAAAAATGGTCATTCACAAATGTAATTTTTCCTGTACGATCTGTAATAGCTACAATAATGGAACTATTCATGGCAGAAAAGATATCCTGTAATTCTTTTAGACTATAATTGTGTTGATTCATACTACTAGGCGTGATATTCATCATTTTCATTCTCCGTTCATTAAAATATGAAGGGTTTGGTACTTTTGCTTTATCTTACAGCGAGGTATAAAGTTGTGGTATAGCGCCCCTTTTTTATGTAACTATATTATAGTCTTAGAAAAGCAGTTAATTCAACCCAAATATCAAAAACATTCAACGTTATTTTTTCTGTATTTTTACAAAAAATATAGAAAATAGTTGCTTGAAATCCTATAAATTTATGATAATTAAATTACTTTTATACTATAACAGCTAATTGCTTTTGTATGAGAAACAGTAAAAAAATGCCTTACTATACGCAATAAGCAGTAAGACATTTTATAGGCTAAGAAACCTCATATTCAATTGAGCCTCCTGATACTTTGGCATAATGGTTATAGGCATCCAACTGCTCCTGCGATAAATTTAAAATATAGTAGTGAAAATTAATTGGCTCTAAGCCATGTTTTTCACAAGCTTGTCGATAATATTCATAGCCTTCTCGATAATCTGTCATCATCATAACTTCCTTTCAGTTGTGCATGTCTATAAAATTGCAGAAGCCCAGTCCATGTTATGCTATATGGCTGGGCTTTTATAAAATATTCACATCGGCTTCCGTCATAATCACGTCCTTTTAAATCCCTAATTGTTTTGCTTGCATATTATAGGCAGATAGTTGTTGCTGCGATAGCTGTAATACATAATAGCGGAAAGAAATTGGCTCTAATCCATAACGCTCACACATTTCACAATAAAACTCATAACCATCACGATACTTTGACATATAAATTCCTCCTTGGATAAATCTGTTTTATAACAGTTGTTATTATTTTTATTTAATATATAACAGATTGTTTTATCCGTCAAGTATTCTTTTTAAAAAAATAACAGGGAATTTAGCCCTTTGCGATAGCGCTAAATTCCCTGCTGTTTAATTCACATCAATTTTCACGGCATCTAATTCAACTGGTATATTTGCATGGAGTGCATTGAAATTGACCCTTAAAACATAGTTATCTGTACTAAAATTATGCACTGTCCCAATATTAAATGTACTGCTAAAGCGTAAGTTATCTTTATCTATTGCTTTCGTTGTATGTTTAATCGACTTCTTGTACACTTCTTTTTCAGATTCTTCAACAAGTTCGATATTGTTTCGAGCAAAGTTTTCAAACAGTATAAAATCTTTATGTTCACTATTGAAGTAGAAATCAATCGTCAATTGCTTGTCCTTTAATGTTATCTTTTCTACTGTTACACCTAGCTTTTGCCGAGCAGAGTCAATATGAATTGGCGTTGGTTGTTCCAATGTGGTAAACTGATCCTTTTCATAGACAGCTACTTTTGGAGAGATTGTTAAATGGCTTGTTGTTTCTGCTAGTGGCTGTGATATGATCGTTCTTCCTTTAATGGTTATAGAATGCTGATCCTTAGACGTTTCTAAATCAATACCATCTGCCAATAATGGTAGCTGCTTTCCTTTATCATCAAAAATTTCTAACCTTACTTGGTCATGCTTTCCTTCACGGGGAAAAGTAGCTGTATAGTTAATTGCGGTTGATGCTTGTCCTTGCATAATGGTATCAAACAGCACGCTTATACCTGCATCTATGGCGCTGCTTTTTTGCTGAAGCTGAATGGTTGTATAAGGCAATTGCTGAATCGGCACATCAAACTTCCAAACACCTTCTTTTGTGCCGATACGCTTAAATTCAAGCGGAAAAGTCGTGTTAGATGGCAGCTCCGTTTTTGGATAATATAATTGGATATGACCTGCATATCCATCCTCTGTAGGGTCTAAATAGACGAGTTCTTTACTATCTGCTATCTCTTTCTTCCCATCAAATAGTTCATAGAAGCCTAGCAATCTACCATCAGCTTCTGTTTGAACATCACCAGTTATATAAAAAGTAGCGCCAATCACTGCACCATCATAATAGGTACTTTTGATCGTAATATCAATGCCTTGATTGCTGGCTGTTTCATTTAACTGGGTGATTAATTGCTGTGATGCTAAATTTCTACCGATGAAATCATTCATATTTTCATATACCTTACCGATAAAAGGTACTTCAGCCATTACGTATGATATAGACGGAGAGATAAAGCTTGCTGTTATAAAAAGTAATGCTGATGCTAATAGTAAATAAGGTTTTAAACGTTTTTTACGATTTTTTATACTTCTTGTAGCCGTTGCTCGGTTAATACCAATCTGTATAGCCTGTAAAACCTCATCCTGCGGTACTTCAATCTTTTCATATTCTACTTGAAACGGTTTCTTCTCCATTGTAACCATTCCCCCTTAGTAGTTTTTTTAACTGTCCCTTGCCGCGATAAAGATATGTTTTCACTGTATTTTCAGGGATATTCATTATTTTGGCTACTTCACTAATCGGCAAATCATGAAAATAAAATAGAATAATAGCATCTCGATAAGGAGCTTTTAATTGGTGGATCATCTTCACTAAATCTAAGCGGCTCTCTCTTTTTTCTAATTTCTCAGATGAAGGCTCTATTATTTTTTCAATGGGTATTTCTCGTTTCTTCTTTTTTATGACATCAAAAGCACAATGCATTAAAATTTTTGTGAGCCATGTTAAGAAAAATTCCTCATTTCTTAACTGACCTATTGCTAAAAGCCCCTTATAAGCGACTTCTTGTACAATATCTAATGCATCTTCGCGATTTCCTACATATAAAAAGGCAGTACGATACAATTGATTGCTATGTATAACGAGAAGCTTTTCAAATGCTTCTTTATTGCCCTTTACTGCCTTTTTTACTAGTTTTCTTTCGTTCATGCCTCAACCTCCTTTCGTTCATTAGAGATGGTACTCCGCCAAAAAGTTTCAATTTTTTTATTAGGAAAGAATTTTAGGGTCATAGGCTAAAAATCAAGCCTATGACCCCGTTTTTCTTCTTATTTTTTATGAACAATATTAAATGGATTGTTGTTGAGTACCTGTTGAAGCTGTTCATCCTCGATATGGGTGTAGATTTGGGTTGTTGCGACACTGGAATGCCCTAAAATATGCTGTAGGCTTCGAATATCAGCGCCTGCCTTGTACATCATTGTGGCGGATGTATGGCGCAGCTTATGCGGTGTTAGTCGTTCCTTTTGTAAGCCTGATTGCTGATTAATGCGTTTCACAATTCTGGCAACGGTTTGGCGCGTAAGTCGTGTGCCCTTTTGTGATACAAAAAGCGGCTCCTCGCCCTCTCCCTTATAGGGTGTTTTACCACTGTTTTCATAGTTCTCTAATGCCTGTATACAGCTATCATTCAAATAAACAGTGCGCTCCTTATTGCCCTTTCCAACGATCGTTAAATAGCGCCCTTGAATGGAGGATTTATTGAGCTGGCAAAGCTCTGTAACACGGATTCCTAAATTCAAGAAAAACATCATAATACAGTAATTGCGTGGAGATGCCTGTAGACCATCCATAAATAGCGTCGCTTCCTGCATATTTAGATAGATGGGTCTTTTGCGTCCAATTTTCGGTGTTTCTAGTTCATCTGCTGGATTTTCCTCAATTAGCCGACGCTTCCCCTTTATGTATTTAAAGAAGGATTTTAAGGTTGCGACTTTACGCGCTCTTGCCGCAGCCGAATTGCCACGTTGTACCTCACAATATTCCATAAATAAGTATAAATCCTCTAATGTAATCTCACGAATATCATCAATGGAAATGCTAGCAATATCAATGGCTGCTAAATTATCAGTAGCTACATCCTCCTGCACAGCCTTGTGGAAGCGGAAAAATAATAGTAAATCATATTCATATTCCTTTCTTGTGCGCTGGGATTTGCCTTTAATTGTCGTTAAATAAACAAGAAAATCCTTTATGATTTTTGGTAGTTTTGTTTTTTGCATCAAATCACCTCTAATTGCTCTCTATTTTACCACAAAAAACGTTCCCAAATTGTATATCAAAGTAATCATTATTTATTAGTGATATACTTTTATGAATGTAATCACCGCTAAAGAAACTCGTTAACAGATATGTTTATTCATAAAGTACTTAAGAAAAAAGTTTATAGTAGAATATATAAAAGTCTATGGAGGGATTGCTATGGAATTGAAGATATGTCCACAGTGTAATCATAAGGATATTCGTAAAGGTATTATTCGAGCAGCTCATGCTCCACTTTATATGTTTCCTGAAGAAGCAATGAAAAAAAGTGCACCACTGAATTCGCATTTAAGAAAGAATTCTAAAATAAGTGCATATTATTGTCAGGATTGTGGTTATATTTTAGGGATGTTTGTAGATGAACCTCATAAACTTAGCTAAAGCGAAAAGCTCCATTTTGATTAAATCTTTTTCAAAATGGAGCTTTTGCATTTTCTTTACCATAAAAACGTTCCCAAATATAAATTTGGGAACTTTATTAGGAAAAATGCTCTTTTTAGAGGTTTAGAACATAAGTTCTTTCAATAATATAAAAAATCCCCTGCTTATCAAGGGGATTTTTGTAATAGTAGGTATAAAATTCATTGTTTTTGAATATTAACTTAGTAGACACCTTTTTGCGCTGTGAAACGATTCGAAAAAGCAGAAGATGGATAACTACCTATGTCGATTCTTCTCACAACGCATGTTACATTATTTTACAAATATAGCATATGTATTGTCTGCTTCCTTTGTAAGTGACCAATTGCTGGATAGCATTTGCTGAAGCTTGTCAATTGTTTCGCCAGTACATGTTAAATGCTGGATACCAGTTTCAAGTAATTCGTAATCTTTGCCTGCCTCTAATTGAAAGCGGAGTTGCAATAAACGTTGGATGCCTGGTAATGTTACATATTTAATTTGATAATGGCCATGTAACGCATCCAAGAACTGTTGTTCCCCTTGCTGATAAAGTGCCATTGTTTCTTGAAATTCATAGTTTGGCACATGTTGCTGCCAAGCTGATACATCTCCTGCTCGTAAAGCTTGTAAAATTTCCTCATCTGATAAATGTAATTTAGATAGCTTATCTAATTCATAGGCTTGCATTAAATTAATCAGTGTCATAATTATTAGCTCCTTTTATCTACTTATTCACAGTGTAACATGTTTTCACCACTACTTAAATTCGGAGGCGATGCTATATGATGAATTTCTATGATTCCAGCTTATTCTTTGACGAAATGTTTGAAGGTACTCAGCCTAAGCCGCATTATCGTTCATTTTATCGCAAGCTAGCGATGTTTTCGCAGGAGCAGCTTGAAGAAAAATATCGCCAAGCACAGACAAGCTTTCTTACCCAAGGGATTACCTTTACTGTCTATGGTGCACAGGATGGAACAGAGCGCACCATGCCATTTGACTGTGTGCCAATTATTATTCCACATGCACAGTGGGCAACCATTGAGGCAGGTGTCAAGCAGCGTGTTAAAGCGCTAAATTTATTTTTACAAGATATTTATGGTGAACAAGCGATTATTCGGGATGGCTATATTCCACGGCAGCTTGTTGAACATAATCCATACTACGTTCTAGCAATGAAGGGATTGAAAGTACCAATCGCTAATCATATCTTTTTAGCAGGCATCGATTTAATTCGCGATGAGCATGGTGATTATCATGTATTAGAGGATAATTTACGCAACCCTTCTGGCATTTCCTATGTTTTTCAAAATCGTCATGTTATGAAGGAGGTATATCCTGAATTTTTCTCTAAGCATACAATACGTCCTCTTGATAAGCATCTTGCTTATATGCAAAAAGCTTTGCTGGCACATCGCCCACCCTCTATGTCAGCAGCACGTGAGCCAAAAGCGGTGCTATTAACAGCAGGGATGTATAACTCGGCTTATTATGATCATGTATTTTTAGCCCAACACTTAAATATTCAGCTTGTTGAGGGACGCGATTTAGTTGTACAAGATTTAAAGGTTTATATGAAAACGATCTATGGCTTGCAGCAAATTAATATTATTTATCGGCGGATTGATGATGATTTTTTAGACCCTGCTGTGTTTCGAAAGGATTCGTTATTAGGTGTTCCTTCGTTAATGGCAGCTTATGAGGCAGGCAATGTAGCGATTTTAAATGCGGTTGGCAACGGTGTGGCAGATGATAAGGCGATGTATGCCTATGTGCCTGAGATGATTCGTTATTACTTGCAGGAGGAGCCTATTTTACCGAATGTCCAAACCTACCATTTAGGAGATGATCGTCAGCGTGCATGGGTGCTGGAGCATTTGCATGAGCTTGTTATTAAAAATGTTGGTGCTTCAGGGGGCTATGATATGCTGATTGGTCCACATGCGAGCGAGGAGGAAATTGCTTTATTTAAGGAAAAAATAGTAGCACAGCCACTGCAATATATTGCACAGCCAACGATTAAGCTATCGCGAGCACCTGCATTTCAGCAAGGACGCTTTTATCCTTGCCATGTCGATTTACGTGTGTATGTGGTCAAAAGTGAGGATTGCTATGTATTGCCAGGTGGTTTATCACGAGTGGCATTACAGGAAGGGTCATTGATTGTGAATTCATCGCAAGGTGGTGGCGCTAAGGATACTTGGATATTAAAGGAGGACGTGCAGCATGCTAAGTCGAGTAGCGGACGCACTATATTGGATGGCACGGTATAGTGAACGAACACAAACAAATGCACATATATTACAGGTACAGCTGTTGAATATGCTGGAGCAATCGGGAAAAGAACATGAATATTTAGATCATTGGGAGGCTATTTTAACGATTTGCGCTTCCAAGCAGGAATATTTAGCTAATTATCAAACGATACGTGTTAATCCATTAA
Organism: Lysinibacillus sp. NPDC098008; assembly: GCF_044760715.1. Classification (NCBI taxonomy): domain Bacteria; kingdom Bacillati; phylum Bacillota; class Bacilli; order Caryophanales; family Bacillaceae; genus Lysinibacillus; species Lysinibacillus sp. NPDC098008. Next base: position 15,436 of record NZ_JBIWBA010000001.1, on the reverse strand, counting down.
TTGATTATCTATTATTTTCAGAGAAAAACAGCAATGCACTTCAGGCAACATTGCGGTCTATTCGAGAAAATGCGCGTGTCACACGAGATAGTATGCCAGCAGAGCTATGGGAAATGCAAAATGCCTTTTATGTTACAAAGCAGCAAACGATTCTAGCAAGAGAGCGTCCTATTCCACTGATTGAGCTGCAAGCCTTTTTACAGGATATACGCAAAACTTTCTTAACGGTCACAGGGCTAATTGAAGGTACAATGGATCGTGATCTCCCCTTTTATTTTATACAAATTGGCAAGTGGCTTGAACGTGCAGAAAAAACGCTGCGCATGATTGTCACAATTCTAGCGCAACATAAAGCAACAGCACTCCCTCTTGTGGAGAGTGATGGCACCTTTCTATTAGATATTGCTGCAGCAAGAGAATCTTTCTTACGCAAGCATCGACAAATTAATGTATTGGCGGTGATGCGCTATTTAGTACAGGATGAGCATTTTCCTCGTTCGGTCATGTTTTGTCTGCAAAAAATAGAAGAAGCTATTACAGCCATTGAGCAGGATGCTTCATCTGAAAGGTTTTTAACGCTGCATGTGACAATCAAGCGCTTTGCTGCTACAATGAACTCGATTCATTTTGAACAACTGGATGTGCACGAAGCTATTATTATTATGGAGGAACGATTGGGGCAATGTATTGCCTTCGGTGATGCATTCTCAACAATCTATCATTTATATGAACCCAGCCTACAATCTTGAAGGGAATCCACCACAGCTCCCTGTCAACAAGCAAGTCAGTAAGCAAAAGGAAGCGGACACGATGAAATTTGAAATTCAGCATACCAATATTTTTCAATATGAAACTGAAGTCGATCAAAGCTTAAATACGATTCGCTTAAAGCCGCGCAGTGATGAGCGTCAGCGCCTGCTCTCTTACCGTATTGCGATTACACCATCATCCCTGACACGTGAGCATACGGATATTTGGGGCAATACAGTTGGTTCCTTTTATATTCCAGAGCAGCATCAAACATTAGAGATTCACACCTCCTCTATTGTTAGTATTCAGCGTGCGCCATTTATTCATCGTATTCAATATTCACCTGAAATGCAGACAATTTTTCATTCACAGCTATTTTACGAGCATTACTTACCATATTTAAAGACGACCCATTTTACATTTATGTCGGAGCCGCAATTAGAGGAGGTTTATCATGCAATTGGTCATGCTGAAAATCCTGTGCTGTTTTCGTTGAATTTAATGCAATATTTATATGCTAGCTTTAATTATGATTCGACCGCAACAGATGTTACAACAACTGCCAATGAAGCATTTGCCTTAAAACGCGGTGTTTGTCAGGATTTTACGCATGTTATGCTGGCTGTGCTACGCGCAAAAGGGATTCCAGCGCGCTATGTTAGTGGTTATTTATATGTGGATGAAAATTCAGGGCTTATCGGCGATATTGCGACACATGCTTGGGTAGAAGTTATGATTCCTGGCATTGGCTGGATCGGTCTTGACCCAACAAATAACGTGGAAGTATTGGAGAGCCATATTATTCTATGCATTGGCCGTGATTATAGTGATATAAGCCCTGTTGAAGGTGTTTATACAGGTGGTAAGCATGATTTAACGGTAAAGGTAAACGTTAAGGCATTAAATCATTTATAATAAAAATATGTAGCAATGGCGAAAATGCGCTTGCTGCATATTTTTTATTCAAAACGTCGCTGTCTTTCGGTTAGCACCCATTTACGCACATAGCCCATCTCCTGCTGAATATGCTCCAATGTTTTTTCCTGCTGAAACGCCTTCTGCATAACGGTATAGCGTAAATCCGTTGCCCGTACATTTTTCCCGATTTCCTGAGAGATTGTTTGAAAAATGCGCTCCACGGTTTTAGTCGTAATCGGCTTTGCCTGACTTGCCTCGCTAACCCACATCCATTCCCCCAGCTCTTGCTGATGCAATGTTGCTGTTTCCTGCTGATAGTGTGCTAGCATTTCCAGCAATAATGCAGATAGCTTAATGGCTCGTCGTCCATTGCGATTAGCAATATAAATAGTGGCTTCCTTATCATGAACATGTGCCCATTTCATATGGACAAGCTCTGCTGGCTTACATCCTGTTTCCATTAGCATTTGGACAATGCAGCCATTGCGCCGTGCCAGCCATGCATGCTCCTCTGTTTTAGCATATTGAAAATAGGTTGGCCAAACATTAGAAATTTGCATCATATGCTTGTTTGTTAGTAATTGAAGTGCCTCTTTTTGGCGTTTTTTCGGCTGTAAAATATGCTGATAATCAAAGGGCTCCACCCATTCTCGTAAAAAAATAAAGTCCACAAAGCCTCTGAGTGTCGCGATTTTATGATTAAATGTATTAATATTGCTATATGTTTCCTTGAGATAGTTACAATAAAGCACTAATATATCTTTGAAATGCTGATCTACATCTAAGTAGTTGTGCTCACGGGCAAACGTTAAAAATTGCTGTCCGTCCATATTGTACTGCTTTTTTGTGGCAGCGCTTTTTTTCAATGATTGCAGCAATAATAAATAGCTATTCCATGCTTCCTTTAATGTGACCATAGAATCTCTCCTTGTTTGCTATGCGTAAATTATTTATAGTTTACTATATTTTGGGTGCGTATGTTCTATTTATTTTATTAAATTGTAGTGTCGGATAATCTGTATTTAACCGCTTCTACTAATAGGATGCCCCTTACAGTAATAAGAAACATATGTTCTTATTGTATTTTCTCATAGTTTCGACATGCTTTCAATCAGAAATGCCGCTTCCTTGTAAAATTCAGATAATTTCGTGTTTTTTATTGTTTGTGTTATATAATAATAATAATATGAATGAAACCTATAGGAGGCTTTGCCGATATGCAAGTAAGGACAACTCGACTGGAAGCAGAAGATGCAAAAATTATTTATCAAGAAACCGCTGGCCTAGCGATTATTACGATTCATCGCCCTCAGGCAAAAAACGCATTAACCGCAAATATGTGGGATGAATTAGCGAAAATCGCTCAGCAAGTATTAGAAAACCCTAAAAATAAAGTATTGATTTTACGCGGCTCAGGTGAAAACTTTACAGCAGGCTCTGATATTAAAGAATTTAATGCCATTTCTCTCGACAAGGCGGAGGAAGCCTTTGTGCATATGGAGCAAACGATTTCTCTTATTGAGCGCCTTCCCCTACCAACGATTGGTGTCATTAATGGACCTGCCATGGGCGCTGGCTTAGAGCTAGCTTTAGCGTGTGATATTCGCATTGGCTCCGATAAAGCCAAGCTTGGCATTCCCGTTGGTAAATTAGGCATTACGTTAAATAATCAATTTGCCAAGCGCTTAGTCCAGCTTGTAGGCCCTGCCACAACAAAGGATTTAGTCTTTACAGGGCGTATGTTTAAAGCAGAGGAAGCCTTTCGTTTAGGAATGCTGAACTACCTAGTAGCAGAAAAGGACTTAAATAAATATATGATTCGCATGGGCAAGCTGGTCGCAGGCATGTCACCAGAATCGCTGCTAGCTGTAAAGCAATCCGTGCAGGAATGCCTCGATAGTGTACCTGCCCTCTGGCAAGGCTCCACACCTTTTGTCGGCAGCGATTTTGCAGAGGGCTGCCGTGCCTTTGTAGAAAAGCGTCAGCCTCAATTTACACGTCAGCCAAAATAGCTAAAAACAGGTACTCTACTCACAAATATGTGAAGGGAGTACCTGTTTTTTACGGCCTTTTAGCGGCTTTCACATGGAGATGAATAGCATCTAACTCATAATCAAAATGCTGATAAAACTCCTGCTGCACTGCCTGCTGTAAGGCATATAAACGCTCTGCCAATGAACCATCCAGCGGCAGCTTAATCTGAATGGTTAGGATTGCCTGTGCCTGCTCGCCTAATAGAAATTGTACGTGCTCCACCTTATGTACAAGCGCTTGCTGACGACAGCTATGCGTTAATAGCTGAACATATACCGATTTATCAATGTCAATATATTCCCGCTGAAAATCTGGGCGCACAATGGTCGTTTCGCCAATTTTCTCTCGCTTTGGTCCAAAAATTTCCATACCCTTTTGCACTAAACGCTTAAAAAAGTTTTGCTCCACTTGGCGATAGGGAATCGGCATCACGTGCTTTCCTTGTGTTTGACGAATAAAGCGTGCCTTTTGAATCTCCTTCAAGGAACGAATATCCTCCACACAATAATAATGTGCAATCGGCCCTAATGCTAGCTGCTTAGCAATGCTATTGGTCATTTTATTCGATGTACCAATTAGTAAAATTGACTGCACCTGATAATTTGCCAATGCTTTTTGCACCGCCTCTCGATGCACCTCATCCGTAAAAATAGCACGGCGTACAGCCGTAATTGTATTTTTTTCAAATTTTGCGGAAACACCTGCCACCCTAACGCCATTAACAATCAGCAAGCCATCATCAATAATCGCCTCAACGCCCAATTGATGGGCAAAGGCAAGCGCACTTGTACTTTTGCCTGTGCCGCTCGGTCCGCTTAATGAATATACCTTCATGATCGCACTCCTCCTCTCAAGCTCTCCCATTGAAGTTTAGTATAATATAACCTTCCTCTTTTCGGAAAGCCTGCTATCCGTCACAGTAAACAGTCTATCCGTCCATTTAGACACGCAATCCGTCAGACTATGCTCGCTCACTATAAATATTTTCTTTTTTCAGAATATCTTTCCCCTTCCATGCTTTCGTATGATAAAATGATGCAATTAAAGCTTCATTTTAGATAATCATAAGGAGTGTACGTATTTTGAAAATCAATCCATCTAACAAAATGTTATACTTTACACAAGCAATTTTTGGCGATTTAAAAAACTTTGCCAAACAGCAGCAAGCAAAGGGGATGCAGCTCATTGATTTAAGCTTAGGCAGCCCTGATATTCCCCCACATGCAAAAATTCGTGAGCATCTATCCTACCAAGCAAGCTTAGCCGAATCTTATGGCTACACACTCACAGGTACACAGCGATTCTATGAAGCTGTTAGTCGCTACTACAAACGTCGTAGCCATGTTGACTTAGACCCCGCTTCTGAAATTATTCAAACAATGGGCTCCCAAGAAGGCTTAGTTCATTTACCGATTGCCTTTTGTAACCCTGGTGATATTGTGCTTTCCACAAATCCCGCCTATGTTGCCTATGATGCGGGCATTCGTTTAGCAGGAGCAACACCCTACTATATGCCATTAACAGCCGCTAACGATTATTTACCAGACTTAGACGCAGTGCCTGAAGAAATTGCCCAACAAGCCAAGCTCTTAATTTTAAACTTACCGGGTAACCCAGTGCCTGCCATGCCGTCCTTCACTTATTTTGAAAAGGTGATTGCCTTTGCGAAAAAATACAATATTATCGTGCTGCATGATGCGGCATACTCTGAGTTTTACTTTACAGGGGATCGCCCTATTAGCTTCCTTGCTGCACCGGGCGCAAAAGAAGTGGGCATTGAAATTAATTCCCTGTCTAAAAGCTTTAGCCTTGCGGGCACACGTATTGCCTATATCGCAGGTAATGCAGAAATAATTGCTATTTTAAAACAATTGAAATCCAATTTAGACTTTGGGATTTTTGAGCCCATTCAAGATGCAGCTGTCGTAGCACTTGATCACGCAGAAGAAATTACAGAAAGCTTACGTGCCACTTTCTCAGAACGTCATAAAACGCTGATGAATGGCTTACAAGCACTAGGCTGGGAGGCAGCACCATCAGACGGCGGGATGTTTGTTTGGGCAAAATACCCATACAATATCGATTGTACAGAGCTAGCCTTTCAATTAATCGAACAAGTTGGCATTGTTACTGTACCAGGCACAGTTTTTGGCACAGCAGGACAAGGCTATTTGCGCTTAGCCTTAGTACAACCAAATGAGATGTTACAGGAGGCGGTTACACGCTTGGCCCAAGTGCAATTAACGCCACAGCCTTAAACAGACAAAAACCCTTCTAATTTTTGACTTAGAAGGGTTTTATCATAATTTTTAAATCCACACATCATTTTCAGCAGTTAGCTCTGTTTGCTCTTCACCTGTATTCACGACCCCATTAGGCTCTACAAGTAAAATTTTACACTCTGAAGCTGCATAGGGTTTATGTTCGACATTACGTGGTACTACAAACATTTCACCTTCACGCAAGCTCACTTCGCCATCTCGGAATTCGATTGTTAAATGCCCCTCAAGGACAATAAACACTTCATCTGTATCAGCATGCTTATGCCAAACAAAATCGCCCTGTACTTTGACAAGTTTAAATTGATAATCGTTCATTTCAGCAATAACCTTTGGTGACCAATGCTCTTGAAATTTAGCTAATTTTTCTTGAAAATTAATCGGTATGTATGTCATTTTATGTTTCCTCCCTTGGTATGAAGCTACGAATTTCAATGAAGAATGCACTAGACCTGCACTGTTCAAACCCAATCCACATTTTGCTATAGTATACGTCCAAATTTGAATTGTATCAATTACAAAAATATATGTATATTAATACACTGATGATTCAAACACCCAAAAACAGCTACTGCGGATATTTAGCAGTAGCTGTTTTTTTAAAGCTCATATTTTTCCTGATCCTTATCTTGGTAATAGTTATAGCGTTGTTTAAAGAGCTTAAATAAATGCGTAACAAGCACCTTTAAAAGCGCATAGCCTGGAATTCCTAAAATAACACCTGGCACACCGAATAATGAGCCTGCTGTCAGCAACACAAAAATAATAGTAATCGGATGAATGCTAAGCGATTTGCCCATAATTTGTGGCGAAATAAATTTTCCCTCGATGAGCTGGACAATCGTCCAAACAATCGCTAGCTTAACAACCATAAATGGTGATGTTACGAGTGCAATAATCACAGCAGGTGTAATAGCAATGACTGGTCCTAAATATGGCACAACGCTTGTAATCATAGCAAGGAAGCCAAGCAGTAGCGCATATTTCATACCGATAATTAAAAAGCCAATTGTCACCATTGCCCCAATACACATGGATACTAAAATTTGCCCTTGAATATAGGAGCTAATTTGCTTGTCCATATCATGGAAAATATCCGTTACCTCTTGACGCATGCGTGGTGGGCAAACCTTCAGCATAAATTTCGGTAGCTTTTCGCCCTCTTTCAGTAAATAAAACAAAATAAACGGCACGGTCACAAGCGATAATATAATACCTGTTAATGTGGATAAAAAGCCTGTAATGCCTGTTGCTACGCCTTGTGCTACATTTGTTGCTGTATCCTTCACTGTTTCAACCATATCTGTTGTGAAATTATTTACAACCTCATCATAGTTTAAATTAATTTTATCTAAGTATTCATTAAAGCGTGATTGATTCAGGAATTCAACAATGCTTTGTGTAAACGCCATAAAGTATTCAGGAAACTCCTGTACTAAATTGGTGAACTGATCACGTAAAAATGGATAGACCAGCACAACAAGTAATGTAATCACACCAATGACCGCAATATAGAGCAGTAAAATTCCCCAAATTCTTGGAATGCGCCAACGTACCAATATGGCAAGCAATGGTCGCAGTAAATAGTAGCCAATTACAGCTAGTACCCCTGGTAAAATGACAACTTCAAATAATACTTGAAGCGGGGTAAAGATAAAGGAAACTTCATGAAACATAAAAATAACACATGCCACTAATAATAAAACAACTAGTGTAAATAATAGGTTCTTTCCACCTAAAAAACGAATAAACTTTGTTGCAAACAAGCCTGAGCGTTCTTTTGGTTGCCCTTTGTCCATATCTCCACCCCAATCCACAATGTTCTACTTTTATAGTACAGGATTTTATTGGTTTTTGCGAAGCATCACTCTAACGGAATACCTAAAAAATCACGTAAAAAGTCTTTATTTTGTTCAATATCAATCACAATGGAGTCCCCGGCATGGCTAAAGTTTTGGAATTGGTAGCTGCCTTCAATCGGAATCGTTGCTTTCTCAATATTGACCTTACCTTTTGATAATAATTTTAGTACTTGCTTCATTTCCTCAGCAGATGAATAATCTGTTGTAATATAGCCCTGTGCTGCGCCAATAAATTTTGGTAAATGTAGCATATTGGTTGGGGTTAATAGCTCTGTTTTTAATGCTTCAATAACCTTCTGCTGACGTGCAACACGGCCAAAATCCCCTTCCTCATCCTGACGGAAACGTGCATACCCTAATAGCTCCTTCCCGTTTAGATGATGGACACCCTGCTTCAGCTCCACATCAATATGCTCAGACATATCCTTCTCTACATCCATCTCCACCCCATTTGGTGCTAAAATATCGACCAATGCTTCAAAGTTTTTAAAATCAATCAGGGCATAGTGATGAATCGGTAGCCCAAACATATGTGTGAGTGTATCTTTTAATAATTGCACTCCATCTAAGTAATAGGCTGTATTGAGCTTATACGACTGATAGCCGGGAATATCTGCATAAATATCACGCATAAAGGAAACAAGCTTCATATCATTGTTTGCTTTATTCCACGATAATACCATCATGGTATCTGTGCGTGATTTTTCCTCTCCACGTGTATCCACGCCTAATATTAAATAGTTTTCAATATCTCCTGCTACTGTATCACCTGTAAAATCCTCCTGCGCTATATTTGTGGCATTGGCAAGCTTTAATCCGCTGCGATATTGCATGACCGAATAGGCGGCTAGCACAATGACACAAAGTACTAACAATGTAAAAAAAGCTCTCCCTTTACGCAATCGACGTTTTGGGGGACGTTGTGAGCGTCTTGTATATTCTTGCTCTTCCATACTGTCTTCTCCTCTATTTTATAATAATTAATGTAACGAATGAGTCACTGGAAAGTTTCATCTTCCTTTTTATTTTACAGGTGCTGTCATACATTGTCCAAATTACAGTAATAGAAACCCTATCATATCAATATTTCACAAGATACATGCAAAATGAGAATATCATAAATACTAATTCGAAAAAGAAACCCTCTCATTCCCACATTTACTCGTACGCGCTCTTTACATGGCTGCTAGGTCCTGATGACTAACCTTCGCACTATCTCATTTATTTTTCAGATGCTATAATAGTGGTCACATAAAGAAAGGATGATTCAAATGATAGAAAAAGCTGCATTTGCGGGCGGTTGTTTTTGGTGCATGGTCAAGCCGTTCGTTGAATGGGATGGCATACATAAGGTGACATCTGGCTATATGGGTGGTCATCTTGACAATCCAACCTATGAGGATGTCAAAAAAGGAACGTCTGGTCATTTAGAGGTCGTTGAAATTGAATTTGATCCAGCGATTTTTAGCTATGAGCAGCTACTTGATATTTATTGGATGCAAATTGACCCAACCGATGCTTACGGCCAATTCCATGACCGCGGTGAATCGTATACAACAGCCATCTTTACCTATACAGATGAGCAAAGGCGTCTTGCGGAAGCCTCAAAAGAAAAGCTGGCGAATAGTGGACGCTTTGATAAACCTATTGTAACCAAAATTCGTGATGCTGAACGCTTCTATCCAGCAGAGGACTACCATCAGGATTATTATCAAAAGGAAGCTGAACATTATCAGCAGGATCGTGCCATTTCAGGTCGCGATGCCTTTATCGCCAAGCATTGGGAACAATAAGTGCTAAAGAAGGAGGTGCTTCTATTTATGGCGAAGCACCTCCTTCTTTGACAGTATACATCGATTATCGAGATGTTAGGTAAATGAAAAATTTAATCGCATGTAGTCCCAAGCAAAAAGGTACGTCTGAAGGTAAAATAATTGTGGATGCTACCTCCTATCAGCTTGTACATGCATGGGGACTATTACTTGAATGATGGTTATGTAAAAATTGAAAAACAACTGGACCCACGAATGCCAGAATTCGCACAATTCCCTACCGTAACCGTTAAGAAAACAGTAAAATTAAGGTGAACATTGAAGATACATCTACTATTACTGTGAAGCAATGGCATGAAGATGGTACGTCTTCACAAGTTACCTTAAAGGATCACACATTGATAGCCCTCAAAACGCAGGCTACTATATTTATGAAGTTCTGGGACAATCAGTGGATAGCCAATATTCACATATATTCGATATTCAGGTGGAGGAGCAGGAAAAGAGCTAGCTCTCCTTCCCTGCTACAGCTACAAAAGCTTGCAATGCCTTGAAAAAGCGCCTGCCATATTTCTCAAATTTCACCTCGCCAATACCGCTAATAGAGCGAACAGCTTCTAAGTCGGCTGGCTTTTGCTCACAGAACTCCCGCAATGTTTTATCCGAGAATACAACAAATGGTGGTACGCCTTCCTCATCTGCAATCTGCTTGCGCAGGACACGTAAATGCTCGAATAGCGGGTCATCCGTAGCAATTTGACGCACCACTACCGCCTCCTTACGCATCACCTTTTGACGACCAAGCAGTACCTCCTTGCCCTCCTCTGATACATAAATCGTTGGGTATGTGCCATGCTTGACAGCTAATAGCCCTTCTGCAATTAAAAATTCAATAAAATTGGATACATCCTTTAACGAATAGCGCCCTTTTAATAAGCCATACGTGGATAAGCGTACAAAGCCAAAGTCCGTTATTTTTTGATTTTTCGAGCCGATTAACACCTGTGCCACCATCGTCTTGCCAAATTTTTGCCCCATGCGTACCACACAGGCGAGCACCTTTTGCGCGTCCTCTGTCACATCTGCCACGGCTCGTCCATCATTGCAATTACTACAGCGGCCACAAGGCTCCTTCTGCTCCTCTCCAAAATAGGCTAAAATGGCATTTTGCAGGCAGCCTTCCGTATGGCAATAATCGACCATTGTTTGCAGCTTTGCCAGCTCCTGCGGAATACGTGTTTCATCCTGTGCTTGCTCAATTAAAAAACGCTGTGTTTGCACATCGCCTGAGGCATACAGCAAAATACAGGCACTTGGCAAGCCATCGCGCCCCGCTCTGCCTGCCTCCTGATAATAGCTTTCCATATTGCGCGGCATTTGATAGTGCAAGACAAAGCGCACATTGCTTTTATCAATGCCCATTCCAAAGGCATTTGTAGCCACCATAATCCGTGCCTCATCCTTTAAAAAACGATCCTGCTCTGCCATCCGCATCGCCTCTGGCAGCCCTGCATGATATTTCGCAACCGCTTCCCCTGAGCGCTCAAGCATATCATAAATAGCATCGACCGCTTTGCGTGTAGCAGCATAAATAATGCCGACCTCCTGCTTATTTTTCTGTAAATATTGCTTCAAATAGCGATCCTTATGCTCACCAATTAGCACTGAAAACGCCAAATTATCGCGTGCAAAGCCTGTAATTACCGTTGCCTGCTCATCAATGTCTAACAGTTGTCGAATATCTGCGCAAACCGTTGGCGTAGCTGTGGCTGTTAGCGCTAAAATAGTGGGCTTGTGCTGCCATAAAGTAAAAAGCTTTTGAATCGAGCGATAGCTTGGTCGAAAATCATGCCCCCATTGTGAAATACAATGCGCCTCATCTACTGCGATAAGCGGCACTGGTACATGTGCTAATGCCTGTAAAAAGGCGGTACTATCCAATCGCTCTGGTGCAATATAGAGCAGCTTTAAATAGCCTGCACTTGCAAGCTGCATTGTTGCATCCACCTCCTGCGCCGTCAATGTACTATTAATATAGGCAGCAGGAATATTGGCTGCGCGTAAAGCCTCCACCTGATCCTGCATTAATGAAATTAACGGGGAAATCACAATTGTTAGCCCCTCTAGCATTAAGGCTGGAATTTGATAGCAAATGGACTTTCCTCCACCCGTTGGCATCACACAAAGGCTTGATTGTCCGTGTAAGGTTTGCTCAATAATTTGTGCTTGCCCTTGACGAAAGATTTCATAGCCAAAGTGATGCTGTAGCATTTGCCTTGCTCGCTCCATGCAATATCACTCCTTGATTGTTAAATTTACTAATTGATACGTGCCTTGCTCATTTTTCCATAGCTTATATAGGACTGTCGAATAGGCGACTGCCTCTTGCCCAGCCGCATTGGTCAATAAATATTCCGTTTGCGCCTCTACAAGAAGATGCTCTCCCTCTACACGAATGCTTTGAATCACTGTATCGGAAAAATGGATCTTCGCCTGTTTAGCAGCATAATAGCTAACCATCTGTGCCAATGTGTCTTGTAGCGCCTCGCTGCCAACAACAGGCTGCATAACACGGGCATCCTGAACTGTGACAGCACCTTTTAAGTAGTTATGAAATGTATCTAAAAATAACATAATTTCATCCGTATTATACGCAAATACATTTTCCCCATATTGCTCAATCGCTTGCTGCACTGCTGCTTGATCGCCTTGCTCTATATAAGGATAAAGATTTTTCGATTGCGCCAGACGGACACTTGGCTCCATCCCCTCTGTAAGCCATTCCTCTATAAATGGCTCAATCGCTTGCAAAGGTAATATGTATGGCTGGGATTCGCCCTTTTGCTGGCGTTGAAAATAGAGCCCAACAATCGCCCCCTGTGCAGCCTCCATCACAGGGCTTCCAACAGGCAAAGCTTCTTGCACATCTATATAATAAGCAGCGACCTTATCCTCATACTGCTGAATTGTATAGGGTGAGCCGTTGACATAGACTGCTAGCTGCTGGAGCTCGCCTTCATATATATTCGGTACTTGCACTACAGCCTTTGTGGATACTTGTAACAAGGCGGTATTATAGGCTGTTGATATAACATGCACATTGGCTGCAGCCCATTCTCCATGACTTAATTGCACAAGGGCTGTTGGCTTTGAGGCAACAAGCGCGCCATTTGTTACGATATAAAGCTGTTCACCCTCCTGCCTGATAATAATGCCTGCACCAATACCATGCTCACCAACTACTTTAACCTCTGGCACAATTTTTTGTGCTTGCTTTGCTGTGACGGCTGTTTGCACCTCTGACTTAGAAAGTTGAAACACATCCTTGTCACAGCCTGCTAGCAAACCTATTGCCGCTCCTAGCAGCAGCCACTTTTTATTCATACCTTCACCAAATCTTTCTATTTTAGCATTCTCTATTGCTATCATAAACAACGTATCGTTATGTTTCAAGTTTACATAATAATATTATGAATAATTTAACTATCTTCATATCATGAAAAAAACGCTCCTCATCAGGAGGAGCGCTCTTGTTCTACATAGTGAATCACATCAGCCATAATGGCATACAGCTCTTTTAATTTTAGTGTTTGATTGTCTGTTATTTTATCGGCTACTTTTTTAGTCACAATACCTTGATCAATCAACGCATCCCAGCTTGTGGCATCCGATTCGCCAAGCAGTACATCTGCTATATACTGTGCCACTTCATCACGTGTAATCGCCTCATCACCTGTGCTATACACTTTATTAATCACAATTTCAAGCTGATCACGCATAGTTGTAGCCTTTTCTGGATAGGCACGTAACATGCTTTCTTTGAACGTTTTCGCGAATTTTAGTTTTGTTGCTTTACTGTCTACGTTTAAATCATTATCATAGCCACCTACCACAAGACCATAATTGATTAATGTTTGAATAGCCTTATCATACCATTTTCCTTGATATGGATAGTCCTCAGAAAATGCATCCACATATGCTCCTTGCTTATCGAGCTGCTTACGCAAGGAAGCAATTAGCTTGTTATCCTGACTCATTGCTCTAAAGCTGATAGAATGCTCAAGGGCAAGTGCCGCTGCTGTTCCTGCCGCTTCACCTGTCACCATACCTGTTGGTACAATGCGCGCACTTCCCGCAGCAAGTGAGGAATAGCCTGCAGAGCGTCCTACCACAAGTAAGCCATCAATATCCTTTGGCACAAGTGAACGGAACGGAATGGCATACTGCTTTGGCGCAGCAATCACATAGCCGTAATCATGCGGCGTTTGTGCTTGTACATCCACTGGATAGGAGGCAATGCCAATGCTATCCCAATGGTCACGATTCGTCCAAATATCAGCCATTGGTAATTGATACTCAGCCCAAATATGTCGTGTTTCCCTCACATATAGCTCCTCTGGATAGCTCACAACTTCCGCCTGTTCAAACCCTGGGAAGTTTTCCTGTAAATATTGCAAAATATGCGCTGTTTCTTTTTTTCCTGCGTTAATCGCTGCCTGCTTAGAATGCTCATTTAAGCCATCCACACCGAAAATTTGCAGGGCATTAATAAAGTATTCATCATCCACTCGTGCTAAATTCAAGCCACGTAAGCGCACGCCCTCTTGCGCAGGCTTGTATTCATCATGAAGCTTTGTAAAGCCCCACATCACGGTATCGTTTAAATTTGCACCACCAAATACACCCGAGCGAGCCGCTTTTTTTACCTGATCCCAATCGACATTTTTTAAATGCAGCATTAAGGTCACAGCCATGCGCTTATCCTTAATCCCAATATCCTCACCACCAACAAAATAAGGAACACCCGCCATTGCCGCAAAATCCGCATCCTGTGTTGCATCAATAAATGACTTACCCGCTACCTTATATGTACCAAATTCATTTTTTAATTCCACAGCGGTCAGTTGCTGCTGATCGAGATATGCTTGCACAACTTCTGTTTGAACCGATAATGTTAGGTTTGGCTCTTGATCGACAAGCTTTTTAAAGGCAGCCTTTGCGCCTACAATGCCAAACGCATCTTTGCCTTTCACAAGCTTATGCCATTCCTGAAAAATCCCTTTACTAATGGAGTTGTTGCGACCATCCCGTGGAATATCTAAAAAATTAAGCATACCGTATGTAAATAACCCACCTAATTCCTGTCGTTCCTCCACCAATAATGTTTTAGCGCCATTTCGTGCGGAGGCAACCGCAGCCGCAACTCCCTCTGGTTCACCGCCAATAACAATTACATCATAGTTTTCCTCTAGCGTCTGAAGAGGCTCTGGCTTTTGATATTCTTCCACTAATTGATTATATGCTCGTGTGCTAAGCAGCTCCTTTAGCCAAAAATAACCTCCAATCCCTAGTAATAAAATCATGACAGTCATCGCTGCCAGCAATAATTTTTTGCCCATAAAACACCTCTGATAGTTAATATTTCCATGAATAAGCGCATATTATCGCCATTTCCACTGCTGTATATAGTTGATTGTGAGTAAGCCTTGAACGGGTTTGATGGCTGTTTCGTTATTGAGCTAAAAGTGAGGGGTAATTGAGCTGAAGCAAAAAACAGTCAGCTTCCATTCTAGTCGATAGTTCACTCAATAGGCAATGGAAAATGATGCAATATTTCTATTCTTTTTCAAGAACAGCCAATCATCTGACATAATAGACGTTTTCGTTTCGCAGAAAGTTACAGGGAGGAACGATTTTAGTGGGAGAAAAATAAGAAAAAGAACGAGAAACCTTGATTTAATAATGTTTATAGACGCTGGAACATCTTTCATGCTATACTAGAGCCATTGTGAAAAAAGGAGGAACTTGCATGATTCAAGTT